>NZ_JAYGJQ010000001.1:1359534-1699417 GCF_035013165.1 Bacteriovorax sp. PP10 | reverse complement strand
ATCGCGCAGAAGAGTCTTTGAGAAAAGATGCTCTCTTCCACGATACATTTGCTTCTTTACTGGTTGGTGAGCAAGGCGAGTTAATCGCTACCAGGACTCAAGGTTCACGTTATACGGCCTGGTCGGTTGTTATCCGTACACATATCATCGATCATTTTATAATGAACCTCATCCCCACTGGGATCGACACTGTTTTAAATCTCGGTGCTGGCCTTGATACAAGACCCTACCGCTTAAATCTTCCCGCCGATCTTCGCTGGATTGAAGTAGATTTTCCAAAAATCATTGACCACAAAAATGCAAAATTAAAAGATCAAACTCCTCACTGCAAACTAGAGCGAGTGCAGATGGATTTATCACAGGTAGAAATCCGCGATGAATTTCTCTCTCAAATTTCCCGTGAATCTAAAAATGTCTTAGTGATCACTGAAGGTGTGATTCCCTATTTATCCAATGACGACGCCAGGTCTCTGGCCGATGCTTTAAAAAAATATCACAACTTCGGCCATTGGATCACTGAATACTACTCTCCTGAAATCTTAAAATTTTTAAGAACTCCCAAGAGATTAACTCAAATGAGAAATGCTCCATTTCTTTTCTATCCTGAAAATTGGTTTGAATTTTTTAAGCAGTCTGGATGGAATGAACAAGAAACAAAATACTTTGGAGTTGAATCAGAAAAGCTTGGAAGAACTCCTCCGACACCTGGTTGGTTAAAAAGTTTGGATGCCTCAGATGAATCAGCAAAAAAATTAATTAAGTATTATCTTGGTTACAGCATTTACAAAAATGTTAATTAGATAAATTTCATAGCATCAATTAGCAATTCAGCTTTGTGATCAGGACTCGGATGATCCTCCTGAGCGTCCCCTGCACCAATTAAAATTGTTCGACAACCTGCTTTTACACCGGCAGAGATATCTCCATAACGGTCCCCAACCATAAACGATTCTTTCAAATCAATTTCCCAATCCGCGGCCGCTTCTAAAAGCATTCCAGGCAGTGGTTTACGGCAAACACAATTGTCGGCATTTGTATGAAAGCAAATTTTGATATCGTCAATTGGCAGAAGCTCTTTTATTTTAGCGTTTACCATTTCAACACTTTCTTTTTTAACCCATCCGCGTGCAACGTCTGGTTGATTAGTGACGATGATTGCAAGGTAACCAGCATCTTTAATCATTTTTAGTGCTTCTTCTACTCCTGGATAAAGTGCAAATTCTTCCAGTGTATAAGGCGCCTGAGCTTTCCCTTCGCGGATAATTAATTTATTAATCACTCCATCACGATCAAGAAAAATGGCCTTTTTCATATCAACTCCTTCTTAAATCTCAAATTGAAATTGATGGCCACAACTCTTGCAAGGCGATTCGTTAAGAATGTCCATACGGATTGATGTCCCGACATTATTAGATTTAAAATAAGTCTGCGTGCACCTTGGGCATTCAAGTTTTTTATAAAAATAATGAGGGAAATAAAATTTTTGATTAATATAAAATAAACAGAAGGCAAAAACGCCGGCCACTTTCATATTAAATCTCACGGCCGAATAACTGGCCCCTTGATCTGGTAGTAACAAATTTAGTCCAATATAAAATAATATAGCTAAAAATGAACAAAATCCAAACGTGATCGCGCCACATTTCATATAATGACTTTTAAGATTCTTTATCTTCATGCCTACCTCAGAAGAAATTATGCCATATCTTTTGCGATCAGACTTCTTAATTTTAAACCTTCAATGCCATAGATAATGGTCACCTTAAACGTACCATTCCCCTGCTAATGCCTCTGAAGTTCAAGGACTGAACATTTCACTAGGCCCTGCCTCTAATCAGCTATAAAGTTAGTCCTGATTTAACCGAAAACTCAGTATTCATTTACTTTATCTCAGGGGATCTCAATGCTAAAAAGTGCATGCCTGCCTTTGTCTTTAGCCTTACTTTCGACCATGACTTTTATCTCAATGACCCCCTCTGAAGCGGCCACAACAGCTCCCACAACAATGTCAGTAAGTGCTGGCGATCTTGATGGTGTCGTTAAAAGTTTGGCCAAGGCAAATGACAACGCCAACGTTATGCTTTATTCAAGCACCAGCGCTAAACTTACTTCTCTTTTTAAATTCTCAACGAAAGGTATGGGAAGCACTCTTACTTTAGAAGCATCACTGACTCAGACAACTGCTAAAAATATTTTTACTTTCCTGGTATTAAACTCTGCCGGTACTTATGTCTCTGTCGCTTCAACAAGTGGAACGAGCAAGGCCAAAACGATTAAAGTTAAATTACCTGCAGGATCAGTTGTTAATAATACAGTTCAGATTCGCTTAACAAGTGCATCTGCTGATGATTTAAAACTCGACTATCTAGTTCTTAACGACCAAGGAAGTGTGGTCACTCCTCCTGTGGTTACGCCTCCGGTAACTCCGCCAGTGACTCCTCCAGTAACACCCCCAACTCCGACAATCTCGGCCGTGCCGGCCGGAACAAGCTTTCACTTACAACTTCAAGGACAAGTGAATCTGGACACTCCAGCGAAGTTATACGACATCGATCTTTACGATACGACAGAAGCAACCATCGCCACTCTGAAAGATCAGGGTAAAATTGTTATCTGCTATTTTTCTGCAGGCTCTTATGAAGACTGGCGTATCGATGCTGCTCTTTTTCCAAAGGTCGCTTTAGGAAATAACCTTGATGGATGGCCTGGGGAAAAATGGCTAGACGTAAGAAACGAAGGCGTTCGTAAAATCATGGCCGACAGAATGTCGCTGGCAAAGAAAAAAGGATGTGACGGTGTAGACCCAGACAACGTTGATGGATACACAAACAAACCGGGCTTCCCGTTAACAATGGCCCACCAAATCGATTATAATAAATTTCTGGCAACGACAGCACACTCTAAGGGTCTCTTGATTGGATTAAAGAATGCAACTGACCAGGTCACTGCTCTAGTGGATTATTATGACTTCTCGATTGTTGAATCATGTAACGTGTATAACGAGTGCGCTCGTTATAGCCCTTTTGTCGCTCAGAATAAAGCAGTCCTGCTTGCTGAGTATACTAAGTTCTCTGCAGCGATTTGTGCATCAACAAGAAGCTTGAATTTTACGACGGTATTTTTTAATCAGGCATTGGATGGCAAGCTGATGACTCCTTGCCCTTAATCTAAAAAAACAATTCGCGTCTTTAAGAGTTCAATCTTTAAAGACGCGATTATTTAAAAGTTAAAGTCTAATACAACTTACAGAAGCAGCATTAACAAGATCGTTCACAATTAAAAGTGATCCGGCCGAATTCCTAGCTGATCCTAAAACTGTACATCTCGAATCATATCCAAAACAAATATTAACAGTGCTGATTGTTTGTCTGTAAGACTCAACAGTAGAAAAACTTAGGTTGTACTGTCTTCCGTTTGAGCTTCCGATAACAGTTGTTTTAGGGTTTGCGTCTGCCACACTTACTGTGACTTCATTACCGATGCTGATTGGTGAACCCACTTCATCTAGCTCAGTAATCTTACAGTTAAAATAAGTTGTCGCTGATGCAGACAATGAAAGTGTAAAAAGAAGAGATGCGATAATCATTTTCATAGGTTTACTCCTGAGGATAAAAGTTCCTGCATGATACACCTCTTAAGATGAAGTTGTGAAAATCATGTAAAAACTACAGGCTTTTCTCATTTTTTTTGTGATTCGATTCCGTTACGCATAAGTAAGTCCCTCTCGAGTAATCATTGCGACAACTTCGAGAGAAGAAAAAATATTTAGCTATTCCTAAGACTTATGAGTAAGATAAATCATCATTTCTTGGACAAGGTTGATTATGCTTTTTGCTAAAAAGGTATTTCTTAAGCTCATCTCTTTTGGGGTCTATCCTCAAATGGAAGATAATAAGAAGATCGCCATTCAGATCGCAAGCTTTGATGCCATCGCCTCGCTCATTACATTCCTTTTTTATTTCTTTTATGAGCTTCATGGAAAAAATAATCTACTGACAATTTCTCATATGAGTGCTTTTTTTTTAACGGCCATCGGAATCTATTTAATCCGCATCAGAAAGTATGATGCCGGCAGGATTCTGATTCATTTCGTAGGATTGTTTGAAATATTTTTAAGCATTGACGGCGTCCCCGCCAATTCTGCTTTTGAGTTTTACTACTTCGCTCCACTGATCGTTCCTTTCGTTACCTTCACACCTGAAGAATTAAAAAAATCAATCGTTCTTGCTTCGTGTGGTTTTATCGTTTTCATTATCCAGCAATTCACAGGCCCTGGACTATTCTCCTCTCTTTCAGAAATCACTTCGAGTGATAGGATCATTACAATAGGTATTTTATTTGCTTATATCTTTGGATTATTTAGCATCTCCCGCTGGCAGATGAATAACGCTTATAAAAAAATCAAAGCTCAGCAAAGTGAACTGATTCATATCTCCAACATCGCAGCGTTAGGTGAAATGTCTGGCGGTATCGCTCATGAGATCAATAACCCGCTTCAAATCCTAAGCACTCAAATCGCCCTGATTAAAAGACAATTACTTGTTCTTGAAAATATACCGGCCAGAGTTCTTAAAGGCCTGGATCAAATGGATGAGACGGTCTTGCGTATTTCTAAATTAGTTAAAGGCCTGAGAAAACTTTCTCGCAATGTGGCCACAGATCCTCACACGGTCTTTCCTGTCTCGACGGCCATTAATGACATGCTCACAGTGAGTGCACAAAAATTAAAACATCTGGAAATTGATTTAAAGATTGAGGGTGACACTTCGATTGAAGTCAAAGGACACATGGTTCAGTTATCTCAAGTCTTCATTAACCTGATTAACAATGCTGTCGATGCCATTGATGAAACCGATGCAAAATGGATTCATATTTATGTTTTTAATAATCTAAGCAATCGAACGATTATTACTTTTACTGACTCAGGTTTAGGAATTTCAAAAGACATTGCTCAAAAAATCATGCACCCATTTTTCACCACAAAAGATCCGGGCAAAGGAACAGGCCTTGGATTGAGTATTTCGAATAGTATGATTGAGAGAGTTGGCGGGCGCCTTTATTATGATCCAAATTCAGTGAATACAAAATTTGTTATCGAACTTCCGCAAGAAAAGGCCCTCATCATTGACTGATGAAGGCCTTCAGATTTTTTAGTTAAGAATTGATTCAGAAGCAATTAAAAGAACGTCTACTGATTCTTGCTCAGAAAGTTCAGAGTTAACTGATTGAACGAAAGCGATTCTTTCAGCAAGCATCGGACTTACATAACCAACTTGGTTGTAATCTTGAACATCATTTTGAATTTGTTTTGCATAAGCGTTTCTGTCTGAAGAAACTCTTGTTGTTGCGTAGAAAGTTTGTTGAACAACTACTGCGATTGTTTGAGCAACAGTCACTTGAAGTGTGAATAGACCCCAATCAGTAGCGTGTGCAGCAGAAACAGATAGTGTTAGAACAAGTCCAGCTATTAGTGATTTCATGAATTCTCCATTGAAGATTAGAAGTTTGTTCCCCCTTCTCCTACATCCCGAACACTCAGCCAACTAAAAATTTCCTTATTTTACTAAAACTTTTAGCAACACACTAAACATATCAAGTTTGGCCATCCAATCTTAATAGATCCTTATGGCCTTCTGGTTGCATTATATCTTAGTGAGTCACCGGAAGTAATCTTTCAAGGAGAACAACATGGAAAACGTATTTGAGAAATTAGGCATTAGTGGATCTCATACTCTTCAACAAGTTCGCGCTTCTATCGATACAGACGCCCAAGACGAGACAGGATTCATCCCACTGCTCAAAGAACACCACGACTTTTTAAAAGAGTCGATTAAGGTCATTATGGACTCTAAGGCCTCTATCCCTGAAAAGCGTGAGCACTTAAGTCGCTTTTTTAATCTACTTGAAATGCACGGCAAAGCTGAACAAGAAACCCTTTATGTCCATCTTCAACAAAATACAGAAGAGGAAGCAAGACTGGAAGGACTCAGCGGCCAAGATGAACACGACATCGCTTTTCAACTCAGAGATGAATTATTGGCCATGAATTTTAAAACTCAATGGAATGATGAAATCGCAGCGAAAGCTAAAGTTGTAGCGGCCTTGGTGAAAAATCATATGAAGGAAGAAGAGTCCATCATGTTTTCAATTGCGAAGAATGACCTGACCGATGAAGAGATGGAACAGATGCGACTGGACTATATCGCTAAATGCCGTAGTTACTTATTACATTAAACTAAAATAAAAAAGGGAGCTCAAAAGCTCCCTCTTTTTATCTATCTAAAAAATTTTAGAAATTATAGTTTTCCAGTAACCTGAAAGTGAAGACCAACAACTGATGCTCCAGCTCCACATGAAGCTTCTGCTCCAGCAACTGGTGCGAAGATCGCTGCACGGCCATGAAGGTATGCGTACTTGTTATCAGCTAGAGCTGAATCAAGAACTGCTTTACCGGCAGCACAAACAGAACCATCAACAGTCGAGTATGCTCTTGAGTCAACAAGCTTAATCGTCCAAGCAGCGTTGTCTGCAAGAAGGATTGCACTGTAGTTACAAGTGACATTGTTTTCCTGGAATGTTGCTTTAACAAGATAGTTATCAAGAGAGTAATCAGTCGTCATCGTTGAGATTTGGATGTTGTAAGCTGCGAAGTCAGTTGGAACAGCTGTTGCTTGAACATTTCCATCACCACATACGAATGCAGTAAATTTTGTCGCCCAACGCTCACCTGGAAGAGTAAGGTCGCCATCGTTTGCGATTGCAGTCGTTAAAGAAAGTGCAGCGAATACGCTAGCTAGAATAATTTTTTTCATAAAAACTCCATAGGTTCTGTGCTTATATTGTTATAAAGTTTTTAATAAGAAACTTGTGTTTGGTCAATCAAACAAAAGTCTTTTCTTTACGTATTTGAATAATATTTGATAGTTATGGTACAAAAAAGGCCCTACAAAGAGGGCCTTTCATTATCGTGCATGAATTTGTGGGTCAATCTTTGGTGGATCATATTCGATCAATCCACTGTGCATGATGGTTGCAAACCCTACTTCTTTAGAAGCAGCATCACGCCCTGAAAACCAAAAATCGTTGATGCCGGAGAAGACTAATTTCTTTCTTAATTCAATAATCCACTCACTCGAAACACCGTTGTCTCTATAAAGTTGTTGAATATGATTTGTGATTAAAGGATTTAAAAATCCTGGCATTGATTCTCTCTGAGCTCCGTGAACCATAAAGGCCGCGGCTTCACCGGCAATACGCTCTTCTCCAGCGATAAAAATAATCGTGCATGCACTTCCACAAGCAGATCCGCTTGGAACATACGTTGCAACTTTTAATCCATTGCTCTTTTCTGCTTTGATGTAATCGTAAATATCCTGAGCTTCCTGGAAGAATCCTCCTGGAGAATTCAGCTCCAGATAAATATCTTTAGAGGGCGCATTTTTGATTGCTTCGATTGTATCTTTTGCTACGCCTTTATTAAGCGCTCCATCCACTATAACGATTGTTAAAGATTCTTTTCCGGCCCTCTCAATGACTTTCGTATGGACTGTGTAGCCTTCCGTAAAAGCGAATGACTGCTGGCACGCTAAAAGAATAAGAAGACCCATTATTAATTTCATAATTGTCCCGAGTGAAATGTTTGGTATGCTTCCTATGAGGATATCCCCTCCCGAGAAGGCCCTCAACCAAAGCTGTAATATTTATGTTGGTCACCAGAGCACTGTCTAAATCTTAGACAGTAAAACTCAGTGAAATTGCAACGAGATTCATTAATTAAATAAGAGTCCATTAGAATTGGTGTATGCTAAAAGAAGCGAGGGTACTTGGATGAAAAAAGAATTGCCTGAAAATGAAGAAGTAGAGAGTAAGGAAATTTTCCCGGACTGGTCTAATATCGATGCCACTTCTATCTACAGAGCAGGAAGTGATCAACCTTCTGCTGAACAACCTGAGCTCAATAAGCTAGTCAAAGAAACCAATAACTTTTTTAAAATTGGTATCATCATGCTCATCATTTTATTTGCGGTGATTATCGTTTCAAGTTACTACTAAGAATCAAAAGAGAAAAAATCTTTCTTATAAAACTCACCTTTCAAATTAACTGAAAAGGCCTCTGTTTTATCCACAGCATTCTCAAGTTCAGCACTGATATCAAAATCAGCATCCCAGTTATTCCAGTACTCAAGATTCGGAATAATGATCGGTGACTTCGGAGCAAATAAAGAACAAGCATCATCATGGGGAAGAATCGAAATGTCGTGAGTGCCAATCTTCATGCCAAGATTCATAATTTCTAATTTATTAAAACCGACCAGTGGTCTAAGAATCATGCGCTCAGAAGCTTTATCCATCAGGTGTAAATTCTGCATCGTCTGACTTGATACCTGGCCAATACAATCTCCAGTGACAACCGCATCCGCTTTAATACGCTCACAGATAAGGTTTGAGATCTCCACCATATATCTTCTAAAGATCAAAGTTCTATATTCTTCTCTGCAATGTTTGCTGATGAGATTCTGTATGTCTCCGAAAGGAACAATATATAAATGACATTGTCTTTGATACTTCGCCAGAACAGATGTCAGTGCTTTAATTTTTGTAACAACTTCTCTTCCAACAAATGGGTAAGCGTGAAAAAAGACGAAGGCCTGCCTCACTCCTCTCTTCGACATCAAATAACTTGCGACCGGTGAATCAAAACCACCAGAGAGCATAGTCACTGCACTTCCAGTCGTTCCCCATGGAAGTCCGCCAATACCTTTTCTGGTTTGAGTAGAGATCGACACATGTTTAGGAAGAATGCGTACATCAATAACCATTTCAGATTTTTTTAACTCTACTTGAGCTAGCGGGTATCTTGTAATCACGCGATGGCCGATCTCTCTTGCAACCGCTACCGAAGTTTCTGAAAATGATTTATCGACTCTTCTCACCAGGGCCCTGAAAGTCACCGGAGCCGTCTCAAATGATTTAAGTTCATTTAATATTTCTTCATACACATTTTCTAAATTTTCATCAGGAAGACGATCCAGCACCTTACATGGTGAAATGTAGGCCAGTCCTGGAACAAGAGTTAAGGCCTCAATTAATTCTTCATTAAAGAATGTTTGTGAAGTGTAATACAAACGCTCTGACTGAACTTTATAAGTGAATTTATCGCTGTGATAATTTTTAAAGACGGCATTGATATGATCCACGGCCTTGCGGAAATAATCCTGACGATTTTTTCCTTTCAACCATAATTCATCAAGAGAAATAACTAAATTAGAAAACATAACTTTAAACCTTATCTTTTTTGCATATGCTTTACACTACCCCAGACATCCACAAACTCTTTTAAAAGAATCTTAACTTCCTCTTCTGTGGTTTTAGGCCCCAGAGAAATTCGCAGGAAGTTTTTGTGAAAGCGCTCTGAAATATGCATTGCCGATAGTGTGGGATTTACTCCTGTCTGCTTTGACGAACAGGCCGATGTTGACGAAATAAAAACGTCACGCATCTCCAGATGTCTTAAAATGATGTCAGAAGAAATACCCGGGAGAATAAAAGAAACTATATAGGGAGAAGTCACCTGAAAGGGCATTTGAATCGTTGGAATTGATCGAAGAAGCTGAAGCTTAATCACTTCCGACAACCCACTTATTTTTTGCGAAGAAAAATTAAATTCCTTAATTGCTATTTTCATCGCCTGATGAAAGGCCTTGATCAAAGGAAAAGATTCAGTGCTTGAACGAAGTCCATGCTCCTGTCCGCCACCTAAAAGTAATGGTTTTACATTATGTCCGTTTTTTAAATATAAACCGGCAACCCCTTTCGGTCCTCCAATTTTATGAGAAGTCACACTGATTGAATCAATCGCAGGACTTAACTTGAATGGGATTTTTCCAAAAGACTGAACGGCATCAATATGAACATGGGCCCCTGATTTTTCTTTTACTATGCGAGCGAGTAATTCAATATCCTGAATCACACCATTTTGATTATTCACATGAGAGAGAATAACTAATTTTACACTTGAATCTAGCAAGGCTTCAAAACTTTCAACGTTGATGACTCCATCATTATTTAAAAGAATTTCTTTTAATAGTACGCCTGTACTTTCAACTGGCGCAGTGACACTTGGATGATCAGCACGACAATAAAGAATGCTATCTCTCTCACCAAAAGTGATTCCCTTGATGACAGTATTATTTGATTCAGTCGCAGAGGAAGTAAAAATAAAAAAATCATTTTTAAAGGCACCTAACGTTTTTAAAAACTCTTCTCTGTAAAAAGAAATTTTCTCCGTAAGATCGTGTCCCAAAATATGCTGCGCACTTGGATTTGCGAAATCTTCTTTCAATGAAGATTGCAATTGATCCAGTACTTCTGGATATAGAAATGTGGAAGCTGCGTGGTCAAAATAGTTCATGATGATTGTCTATCATGAAGAAATGCATGTGACTTCAAAGAACTCAATTTTACATAAAAGCAGAAAGAAAATTTGAATGGTGAAGTTATTTGAACAATGATGCGACTTGTCTGAAAAATATCAGACTTGTATACTCCTTGAATGTCGAAGGACCTAGAAAAAATACTCGATGCACCATTGACATATGTACTACACACTTTAGTTTATCTGCCGAATTACTTTAAAATCCTCTCTGAAAATGCTAAATAAAATGTATGAAATATACTATCGATCAAAATCAATTCAAGCGCTTTACTACTCGCACAGTAATCATTCCGGTTGTGGGCTCATTTATTTTGAGTGCCATATTTGTGTACATTATTTTTCACCTAATGTCGGTGAGCGAGTTAGTGAATCATAGCAGTATTATTATTAGCCGAGGCCATGAATTAAGAAAGCTGACGGTTGATGCAGAAACAGGAGTACGCGGTTACCTCATTACTGGCGATGAGAGCTTTCTTGAGCCATACAACAATGCCAAAGAAGTCTGGGAAGAGAAGTTCATTGAACTTGAAAATTTGACCAGTGATAATCCATCACAATCAGCGATGGTTAAAGACATTCATACTCGCTTACTCCAATGGGATCGCCAGTACGCTCTTCGAATCATCGAATTAAAATCGGATAATAAAAATTTTGAAAAAATTCTCCCTTCGATTGAAGGAAAGAGAATGATGGATAACCTCCGTTCACTTTTCATCAGAGTGATTCAAGTTGAAGAAGGACTGCGTACTCAAAGAAACGACTCAACCAAAGAAAGTGTCATCATCACTTTAAGTCTGGTTCTAGGTGGAGGGTTACTTGCTGGAGTCTTCCTGGCATTCTTTACTAAAAAACAATTATCCTCTCTATCAGAGGCCTATAGTAAAGTTATTGAAAAACAAATTATACAAAATCAAATTCTGGAAGCTCAAGACTGGATTCAATCTGGAAAAACTGGATTAATGGAGCAAATCAGAGGCGACCTTTCACTTGAAGAACTCTCTGCCAAAGCGCTTAAGTATTTATGCAATCGCCTCGATGGAAAAGTCGCGGCCATTTATAATATGGAATTTAATACTTTAAAGAGAATTGGTACATACGCTTTTTCAGATGAAGCTTTAACCAGACAACAAACTATTAAATTAGGCGAAGGCCTGGTTGGACAAGTGGCCGTTGAAAATATTGTTAAAGTGATAAAAGATGTCCCGGAAGACTATGTCACCATCAACTCTGGAACAGGTTCATCAAAACCACGCCAGATCGTTCTCTTCCCTCTTACCAGTGATGACAACGTAAAAGGTGTCCTGGAAATCGGATTCTTCTCTGATATCCCTGACAATGTTATTGAATATCTAAAAATTTGTTCTGAAAGTATTGCGATTGCATTAAAGTCTGCTGAATACAGATCAACACTTAGAGACCTATTAGAAGAATCTCAACGACAGACAGAAGAACTTCAAACTCAGCAGGAAGAGCTTCAGGCCAATAACGAAGAGCTTGAAGAACAAACCAATGCTCTTAGAGAATCTCAACTCAGTCTTGAAGCTCAACAGTCTGAACTTGAACAAACGAATCAACAGCTTTCAAAACAAAGTCTCGAACTTGAGATTCAATCTGAAACTGTTAACCTTAAAAACGAAGAACTAAGAGGGACTCAATTAAATCTTGAACAAAAAGCACGTGAGCTTGAACTTGCCAGCCAATATAAGAGCCAATTCCTTGCAAATATGTCTCACGAGTTAAGAACTCCGCTTAACAGTACACTTATTCTCTCTCAGCTTTTATTGGAAGATAAAAAGAATATTTTAGGTGAACAGGAAAAAGAATTCGTTTCAACAATTCTTTCTTCAAGTAACGATCTCTTAACTTTAATCAACGACATTCTCGATCTATCAAAAGTTGAAGCTGGAAAAATTGAACTTGAACCTGAAGAACTCATCCTTAAGGATTTCGTTTTAAGCATTGAAAGATTATTTAAACCACTGTCTATGAATAAAGGCATTGAATTAAAAACTGAAATTGCTAAAGATGCTCCAGCGACGATCTTCATCGACCGCCAAAGACTAGAACAAATTATTAAGAATCTTTTATCAAATGCTATCAAGTTTACAGAAAAAGGCAGCGTCACATTCAGGATTGCACGTGCGGCCAATAAAAATTCAGGAAGAGTGGACTTCGCTGTCATCGACTCTGGAATCGGAATCGCTCCTGAACAACAAGGGATTATCTTTGATGCCTTCAAACAAGCTGACGGAACCACTAGCCGTAAATACGGTGGAACAGGTCTGGGACTTACCATTTCAAAAGACCTTGCTCGCCTGCTAGGTGGAGATATTGTTGTTACCAGCGAAAAAAATAAAGGAAGCACTTTTACACTGAATCTTCCTGAAAGAGATGATGTTGATCACAAGATCGTAAAAGTTCAAGAAACAAACCATTATCAGGCACCGACTAGATCGCCTGTTGCCTCAGCACTTTCTAAAACAGAGGCGCCACCATTAATTTCCAAAGAAGTAAAAGTTGAAACTTCAACACTTCCACTTCCATTTGAAGATGACAGAAACAAATTAGATGGATCAGATCTAGTTCGTTTATTACTGGTCATCGAAGATGATACGAATTTCGCAAAAATTCTTTATGACCTAAGCCATGAGCTAAAATTCAACTGTGTCGTTGCGCAGACCGCGGAAGAAGGTATCAGAGCAGCGGAAGACTTCCTTCCACAGGCCATAATCCTCGATATGCACCTTCCGGATCGCAGTGGTCTGACGGTTATCGATCATTTAAAAATGAACGCTAAAACCCGCCACATCCCGATTCATATAGTATCAGCTCAAGACCAGGCCAACATTGCCCTGCAAATGGGTGCGGTTGGATATCTTAGAAAGCCAGTGTCTCTGATTGATATGAGAAATGCGATTGCTAAACTTGAAGATAAACTCACTCATAGTGTGAAGCGAGTTTTAGTTGTTGAAGACAATAAAGTTCAAAGAGAAAGTATTAAAGAATTGATTCAGGATAAAATGGTTGAAGTTGTGATGGCCGAAAATGCGGTGAAAGCGATGGAACATCTGAAGAAAACGATTTTCGATTGTATGATCCTGGACCTGCACTTACCAGACATGACGGGGTACGAGTTACTGGAACACATGACGGATATTGATAACATCTCTCACCCACCGGTTATCGTTTATACAGGTAAGGACTTATCAAAACTCGAAGAGCAGAATCTTCAGAAGTACTCTCAATCAATTATTATCAAAGGCGCTCATTCACCTGAGAGACTATTTAGTGAAGTGACATTGTTCCTTCACCAGGTTGAAAACCAACTTTCAAAAGACCGTCAGAATATGCTGCAGAAGTTGCGCGATAGAGAGCAAATCTTTGAGGGCAAAAAAATTCTTTTAGTTGATGATGATGTTAGAAATATTTTTGCTTTAAGTGCGGCCCTTGAAAGTAAAGGCGCTGTGATTGAAACAGCAAGAAATGGAATTGAAGCTGTCGCAAAAATGAAAGAGAATCCAACAATTGATTTAATCCTGATGGATATTATGATGCCGGAAATGGATGGTTACGAGGCCACTCGTGAAATCAGAAAAGACCCACGCTTCCAGCGCCTGCCTATTATCGCCGTTACGGCCAAAGCCATGGGCGATGACCAGGAAAAATGCCGTGAGGCCGGGGCCAATGATTATTTAGCTAAGCCAGTCGACCTGACTAAACTCTTGTCTCTTTTAAGAGTCTGGATGCCACAAAAAGGAAGGTTATAAACCATGACTGAAGAGTCCGCTATTTTTGACATTGAAGTGAAGTTGTTTATTGAAGCTGTGTTTATGAAATATAAATATGATTTCAGACAATACAGTCTGGCCTCAGTTAAAAGAAGGCTCTCAAGTGTATTGATTGTTCACAAAATAAAGACAATCTCTGCTCTTCAGGAAAAAGTTTTGTACGAGCCAGATTTTTTCAATGCAGTTTTGCAATACATGACGATCTCGACGACAGAAATGTTCCGCGATCCAAATTACTTTAAGGCCTTTCAGGAAAAAGTCCTGCCTTATCTACAGTCATACCCCTCGATTAAAATCTGGGTTGCTGGATGCAGTAGTGGCGAAGAGGCCTATTCATTTGCCATTATTTTTAAAGAAGCAGGTCTTTTAGACAGAGTCATGATTTACGCTACAGACATCAATCCTGTTATTCTAGATAAGGCTAAGGCCGGGATTTACAAACTTGAGGATATGAAAAAGAACTCTCTTAACTATCAGCAGGCCGGAGGTCAGAAGTCTTTATCTGATTACTACACTGCCAGCTACAATGCCGCGGCAATTGATCCGGCATTAAAAAAGAGTATTGTTTTTGCAGATCATAGTCTCGCAACAGATTCGGTGTTTTCTGAAATGCAGTTTGTATCTTGCCGAAATGTTCTAATCTACTTTGATAAAGAATTACAAAACAGAGCGATTAACCTCTTCCACGACTCTCTTTCGATGAAAGGGTTTTTAGGAATTGGTTCAAAAGAGAGTTTAAAATTCTCCAGCCAGAGCGCTTCGTTTGAACAGTGGTCTGCAAACGATCGCATCTACAGGAAGCTTAAATAAAATGATGGCGAACATCCAACGTATTCAGGCCATCTTTATCGGCACCTCCGCAGGTGGTGTCTTTGCCTTAAATAAAATTTTCAGGTCACTCCCAGATAATTTTAGAACTCCTATAATCGTTGTTTTACATTTAGGCGAAAAATCTTTAATCCCTTCCGCCTTCTATCCGCCCAAAGGGGTCAAGCTTGTTGAAGCTGATGAAAAAGAAATTATTAAATCTAAGCATATCTATTTCGCGCCAGCAGGTTATCATTTATTAGTAGAAAACGATTTTTCATTCAGTTTAACAAATGAAGAGAAAGTTCAATACGCTAGACCTTCTCTTGATGTGACCATGGACTCTCTCGCACAAGCATATCAGGAAAATCTTTTAGGGATTGTTCTGACTGGTGCAAATGAAGATGGAGCTGAAGGACTTGCGACTATCAAAAGATTAGGCGGCTTAACTGTCGTTCAGGATTTACAAGAAGCTGAACATAAGACCATGCCTGCCGCAGCGATAAAGCTCGGCCAACCGGATTTTATCCTTTCCCTTAAAGACATAAGCTCTTTGATGATTAAAATAGAAGGCACATATGAATCACGAAACTAAAATCAATATTCTCATTGTTGATGACAGGCCGGAGAATTTAATTTCTCTGGAAAATCTTTTAAAAGAAGATGACGTTGTCATTTACAAGGCACAATCGGGTGTTGAGGCCCTGGAGTTATTACTTAAGCATGGTTTTGCTCTTGCCCTTCTTGATGTTCAGATGCCTGAAATGAATGGATTTGAGCTTGCCGAACTGATGCGTGGAAAAGAAAAAACAAAAACAATTCCCATCATCTTCGTAACGGCAGGAGCTATTGATGCTCAACATACGTTTATGGGTTACGATGCTGGAGCTGTCGATTTTCTTTATAAGCCACTCGACACCAGAATCGTTAAAAGCAAAGTAAAAGTTTTCAAAGAATTAGAACAACAAAAATTAGTCATCCAGGATCAATTAACTCAATTGTCTCAGGCCTTAAAATGGCGTGATGATTTTCTTTCCATTGCTTCACACGAATTAAAAACACCGATTACATCCATGCGTCTTCAGACTCAGATGGCAGCAAGAAGTTTACAAAAAAGTGGAAGCAAAGATATTTCACCTGAAAAACTTGAAAAGTATTTTATGACTTCAAATAAGCAGCTCGATAAACTCACAAGACTGATTGACGATCTTCTCGATACAACTCGTATCAGAGCAGGAAAGTTGACAGTCGACCCGATTGAAGTGAACTTCTCTCAGCTAATGACTGATATCCTTGAGCGCTATGAAGATCAGCTGGCAGAGGCCAACTGTCATATCGAGAGTGAAATCCAAAAAAACATTATGGTTTACTGTGATCCATTTAGAGCAGAGCAGGTTATCGTCAACTTGCTTTCAAATGCGATGAAATACGCTCAAGGAAAACCTGTCGCAATAAAACTTCGTCAGGAACACGGGCAAGCTTTCTTAACTATCCAGGACGCTGGTCCCGGGATTGCTCCGGAAAAACTGGATGCTATTTTTGAGAGATTTAAAAGAGGAAATAAGCACGAAGGAATCAGTGGTCTAGGTTTAGGTCTCTATATTGCAAAACAAGTAATGGACGCTCACCATGGGTCAATTACTGTGAAGAGCACTCCTGGTCTTGGTAGTGCCTTCACAATCAATTTTCCTAATACACTAGCGGCTACACTTTAGTTTAAGACATCGACGATTGAAATATTCTCTTCAGGTGTCTTAGATAGTGGCATTGAAGGCAGCTCTCTTAACGAGTAATCCATCTTCACCGAATAATCACGGTCGATTAAATTACGCAGCCCCTGTTCAGCATTATACCATTCAATTTTTTCTTTCGACTGGTTACATGACTTCAAGCTTTCTGCATCTGTTAATCCCCATCTTAATTCCACACAGTGGTATGGATCAAAAGAGAGTTTAAAAATATTCTTCAAGATCGTATTTAATGTCAGAGTCTGAACTCCTCCACTTGTTTTTTTCACGTCGATCGTGCACTTTGAAGCAGAAGCTTCATAGGTTCTTTGTAACTCACCTTCTAAATCCGTCCCTTCATACTGAACGTTCTTATCGCCATCTTTATGCCCTTGAATAATTTTTTGCATTAACTGTCTGCCTTCTCTGATAGAGGCCTTTAAACGGGCATCTCGCGATGGTGACGAGTAACTTTCCCAGTCTCCGTCCGTTCCGTAGATATTACTTGGTAAAACATCCGGGTGATTCTGATTTTGAATCCCTGCAGCAAGAGAAGCGTTCACGGCCATCTCTCTTTCTTTAACGTCATGGCAGATTTCTTCCATCAGCTCGTTGAGTTCAGTCACTGGATAATAAATCAGTGCACCTTGAGAAAGTTTGTTACGAACATATTCATGGAAACTCATTTGAACATTATTGAATTCAAATGGTTTTTTTCTTTCAAATTGCTCAAGAGAGTAATCAGGAAGCTCTTCATTTGTTGCCGCCTGAACTTCGCCTGTCTCTACGTTGAATGGTCTCCAGTTAGAAAAACCACCACCGATCTCAACATTTGTCTGAGAGAATTTCTCTCCGTAAGTAATCGCCGTTAAGCTATTGTCCGGGTGGGCATCAATTAAATGAACTTTACCGTTTTTAGTGACATCAAAAACCACTGCAATATGCCCGTTTGGATCATATAAAACAGTTCCCGGTTTAATCGCTGCTTTTGTAATCGCTACCGGATAAGTGTCTCTGAAGAGTTTAGTCGTTGTATTGTTAGCAGCATCTGTGCGGAAAGTGGCAGTCGAAATAGCATTGGCCACATCAACTAAAACTTTATTAACGTTGTCACCATTCTTGATATAAAGCTTGCTGACAATTTTATTTCCACCGCTGTTATAGCGAATATCTACGCCTGATCCACCATAGATTTTTTTTCTTAGTTCTTTAATCTGTCTCTTGATAACTTGTTTTTTAATCATCCCAGCTTTATCAAGCTGAATGTATAAATCATCTAACTGCTTCATCAAAGCATCAGCTTCTGCTGTTTTTAATGGCGCCTGAGTAAGCTCTACTGGGTAGGTAAAAGGCAAATCGTTCATCCAGCTAAAATAAGCGCGAAGAATGTATGGAAGATCAGCACAATCAGAAAAAACATCCATTAATGAATCTGGATTTAAATTATAAAATTGAGGATTGGCGACCGGGCTTTTAATACAATCACTCGTCGTATGACAAACACCTGCTTGTTTTGCTTTCCCAATGCTGGCAATAAATTCTTCATAAGATTTTTCGTAAGACTTGGTCCACGTCTTATTTTTAATCTGCCACGCTAGAGGTTTTTTAGAATTTGCGTATGAACTCACTGAAAGAGAACTACACAAAAGAATAAGTAAAACGTGTGCTTTCGAAAACATAAACTGCTCCATAAAAGGCCATGAAAATTATATAATTAAGGATGTACCAAAGGTGATGCAAGTGTTGAATACCTAATAGAATACCCTATAGTATTTACCTGCTTATATATCTAAACAAAAAAAAAGGCTTCAATTTCTTGAAGCCTTGATAATATCTTAAATGTTCGAAGCTGTTTTTTAGTTACGAGTAACGAATTGGCAAGATGAACCTTTGTAGCTTCCAGTAGTTGAAAGAGTTACAGTTGATGTCTCTCCAGAGTAAACGACGTTCCCAACAGCTTGAGTAAGAGTCACTTCACGTGAATCGTATTTTCCAGAAGTTCTTTCTAGGTTGAAAACAACTCTTTTAACGTTAAGGTTTGAACCTGTGTTGTTTGTGAATGTACAGTTGAATTTACCATTGTAAGAAAGCTCTCCTCTGAATGTTTTTGCGAATCCAGCGAAAGCAGAAACAGAAGCAAGAACAGTAACGATAGCGATGATTTTTTTCATAAATACTCCAAAAGTTTTTTGATGCCACACAAGTAACTCTAATAGTCACAGAGGTCAACTAGGTATGAAGTATTTTTAAAAGCGTCTAAAATAAAAAAGGCCCCAATTGCTTGGGGCCCTTTTTGTTATAAAAAATTTTATTTAAAAAATTAGTTACGAACTACGAATTGGCAAGATTGACCAACGTATGATCCGTTAGCTCCAGATAGAGTAACTGATGAAGTTTCTCCAGAGTAGATAACATTGTTTACAGTTTGAGTAAGAGTAACATCACGGCTATCTCCTTTTCCTGCTCTTCTTTCAAGGTTGAAAGAAACTCTTTTTACGTTAAGGTCTGCACCTGTGTTGTTTGTAAGAGTACATGTGAATCTAGAAACTCCTGAAAGTTTTCCATTGATAGTTTTTACCCATCCAGCAGATGCAGTAAGAGAAGTAAGTACAGCTACGATTGCGATAAGTGATTTCATATAATTCCTCCAAAGAATTTTTTGTTGAGACACAAGTATCGCTATTAATCTGCGTGGTCAACAAAGATTAGAAGAAAAAGTAAAAAAATTATAATTATATTAAGGTAACAAGAATGTGACTTTTGCCAATGAAACTGAAGCTCTAAAAACGACAAAGGCCCCACTTGCGTGAGGCCTCTGGTTATATAATGTCTATGTCGTAAAATTAAAAATTAACGAGCAAGAAATCTACATGATTGACCGATTACAGAAGCAGTTTCTCCTGAAGAAACAGTAACTGTTTCACCAGCGTTAACTACAACGTCTACTTTCTTTTGAACTACGATGTCTCTTTCTTTTCCAGCACGTCTTTCAAGGTTGAAAACAACCCATTTAAGATCAAGGTCTGAACCTGTGTTGTTTGTAAGAGTACATGTGTACTTTCCATTAAGAGCTAGCTTTCCGTTATAGCTATCAAGACCAAGACCAGCGAAAGCAGATACAGATGCTAGTACAGCTACGATTGCGATTAATTTTTTCATAAATTCTCCCAAGGTTAATTTGATGGCAGAAAATAGTCCTTAAGGTTGCGTCGGTCAAATTATGCGGACTGAGTCATTCACATAAAATCTTATTTAACGTTGCAGAAATATATTTTTGCAACACTCGAAAAAGTAACTATTGGATATTGCCCAAAACGCATCGAGTTGTATTTTGTTGCGATTATCTATTTTTGCAAAGAATATCTTTTGAAAATAATAAATCTCGGCCTAGGACGATGTCCCCGTCTGCATTCTCGTTCGCATAAAACATGACTTTCTCATTACTTGATACGCAATTAAGGACTGAAAGCTGGGCCTCTGTTCCTGGTAAATTTACGTAACCTTTTTTGCATTCGTATGATTTAAAGTTATTTGAAAGTGTGATTTGACCGTTATCTTGAAAAGATAACATGTAGTTTGGGCCTACGAACTCGCATTCATAAACCTCATTTGCTACTACAGTTAAACTCATCGCGCTTAAAATGACAGCTAATAAAAATTTCATTTCGACTCTCCCTTCTATTCATTAATTGAATACTGAATAGAACAAAAAAACGAAATAAACAATCTGCTTTTTATTGAGTAAGTAAGAACTACTATGGTTTGAATTATCTTTGTATAGCGCCTTTATCAATATCCTTCAGGAGCTCCTCCATCGTATCGTAAGCAGGTTTTGCTTCTCTCTTGGAATCATTCTCTTTGGTATTTTTATTATTCACTGGTGCAAGTCCTACCTTCTTTGGAGTGATTACTACTTTCAAAGTTTCCTTCATGGGTTTTAGTAAGTCGGAAATATCCAGCTTAGGGCATTTTTTAGAGAGGAATTTATGTAATTCTTCATTGGTCTTATAGATAAGTTCAACTTCATCTTTGTTGATTTTATTAATATCACTGTTAACCATAGTGCATTTCTTTTTATTTTTATCTGTAATCGTCACCACAGCATTTTTGTTATTGGTTGGCGAAGCTCCTCCGCGATAACCTAAATCAATCACGATTCCATTAGGAAAACTTTCAATTTCAACTCCACTTTTATTTTGAGAGTTAATCTCTTTTGAGACTTTCATTTGCAAATCAGGAGAGCTGAGCTTTCCATCTTTATCAAAATTAAAACTTACGCCGCTTGGGTGTTTCACACTCAGACCTTCTGCACTTATATTGGTAATTGATTTTTGTTCTTTATAAGGGAAGAGATAATAAACGCGCGCACCTGTTGAATTGGAATTTGTTGTGCCTGGAAAATTACTGAAGACCTGAACGAGTCCTTCGTCGGTGAAAGTGACGTTTCTATAACTTTTTGAATCAGTCTTATCCGCTGAAACCATGATCCTGCAAAACATATCCTGATACTGGATACCATCACCGTATTTACCGCGCGAATCGGGGCATGTGGCCGCATATGAAGAGGATGCTGAGAGAAGGATGAGGATTTTAAATAAGTTGTTCATCCCTCCTCTTCGTCTATAGAGGAGAAATGATTGAGCTAATTGGAGCTTTTAGCGGCAAGTTTCATAAGGAAGTGATTAACTATTTGTTTATTGTAAGGTTTAAGCGCCATGGTCGCCTTGAAATCTTCTAAACTGAAGTTATAACAACTCAGGAATTTCAAAATATCGTCCTCAGTATAGAACTTGCGTCCATTTTCAAAATGGTCGATTTCCGCCACTTTCAGATTCATTTTTAAAGCGACATCTTTTAATGAAAGCTTCAACGACTCGCGAATGAGGCGCAGGGTTTGTCCCTCGAGACTTTCGCGGTTATTGTGTGAATGTTTTCCTAAAAGAGGATTTTTTTTCACTAGGCTTCACCTACTTTAAATCTTCTGCCTTTAATTTTTCCATCCAGAAGTTTGCTGATAGTCTGATTTATTTTTGAAGCCTCAATCGCTACAAAACTTTGGTGCTCTTGAATGTTGATGTTCCCTACTTCGCTTGCTTGTAAACCTGCTTCGTTCACCAGAGCTCCCAGGATATCACCAGGACGGACTTTTTCTTTTTTCCCACCGTTGATATACATGGTTCTCATTGGGGCCTTCAGATCGTATTTATTTGCTGCTGAAAGGGATTCTATTTTAAGGTATTCGTTTTTGTTACCTTGATAGTTTTCGATGTCGTGAAGTTTTTCTCTTTCTCTTTCAACGAAAAATGAGAAAGCTAAACCTTCTTTACCAGCTCTGGCAGTTCTTCCGATTCGGTGAGTGTAAACTTCTGCATCTGTGGGAAGATCGAAATTTACGACAGCTTCAAGATCTTTAATATCGAGTCCTCTTGCCGCAACGTCTGTTGCAACTAAGATCAGGCAGCTTGAGTTTGAAAACTTTGTCAGAACAACTGTGCGCTCGTTTTGTTCTAAGTCACCATGGAAGGCCAGGGCCTGAATCCCTTGTCTCATTAAAGCTTTTGCCACTTCACCACATGATTGTTTGGTTTTACAAAATACAACGACTGATTGAGGTTTATAATTCCCAAGCAGACGGATTAAAGCGTCGAGTTTTTCACGGTGATCATTTAATTCAATGAAGACCTGACGGATGATATTTTTTTCGTGTTTCGTATCGACAGTCACGCGCTTTGGATTGTTTTGAAAAGCTTGGCTTAGCTCTTCAATTTCCGGAGGGAATGTCGCTGAAAAAAGAAGGGACTGAATTTTTCTAGGAGCATAAGAGATAATAGCTTCCATCTCTTCTTGAAATCCCATATCGAGCATACGGTCTGCTTCATCTAAAACTAAAAAGTTAATGGTTCTTAAATTGATAGCACCCTTCTTTAAGAATTTTAAAACACGTCCTGGTGTTCCCACGATAATGTGAGCACCATGATCAAGTGAACTTAGTTGTTGGTACTCAGAGACTCCACCGCAAATAACGAGGATTTTACAATTTTTTGAAAAGCGGGCCAGGCGTCTTAGCTCCTCTGCGACTTGCAAGGCAAGTTCGTGAGTAGGACATAAAACGAGAGACTGTAGTTGTTTAGTTTCAAGATTAAGTTTATTTAAAATACCAAGGCCGAAAGCAGCGGTTTTTCCACTACCTGTTTTCGCCTGGGCAATTAAGTCTTCTCCCGCCAAAATAAGTGGCAGGGCCTGTTCCTGAACAGGAGTCATAGAATTGAAACCTAAAGTTTCAAGATTCTCCAGGATTTCCGGAGTCAAAGCGAGTGTCTTAAATGAATTTGTCATGAAGTTACCTTTACCACGCATAATGCCCTGAGTACAATGAATAGCATTTCGTAAACTATCGTTTAGAAGGAGCTACATATGATTATTTTTATTACTGGTGCAACGGCCGGCTTTGGGGCCGCCATGGTTAAGCGCTTTATCAATAAAGGTTATAAAGTTATCGCGACCGGAAGAAGAAGTGAGCGTCTTGATCAAATGAAGGCCGAATATGGCGATCATTTATATCCACTTGTTTTAGATGTTCAAGATAAAGAGATGGTTTCAAAAGCAATTGATAGCTTGCCTGCTGAATGGAAAAGAATTGATGTTCTCATCAACAATGCGGGCCTCGCTCTGGGGACTGAGCTAGCTCAAAAAGCTTCGCTTGAAGATTGGGATACGATGATTCAAACCAACATCAATGGATTCCTTTACTGCACACATAAAATTTTACCGGACATGGTGAGCAGAAATCACGGACAGATTATTAATCTTGGTTCAGTCGCTGGTGAATTTCCTTATCAAGGTGGAAATGTTTACGGAGCAACCAAGGCCTTCGTTCATCAGATGAGTATGAATCTTCGCTCTGATTTACTGGGGACTAATGTTCGCGTGACAAATATCGAACCTGGTATGTGCCACACTGAATTTTCTGAAGTGCGCTTTAAAGGCGACAAAGAGAAGGCCGACTCGGTCTACAAAGGGATTAAGGCCTTGAGTGCTGATGATATTGCTGAGACTATCGACTGGGTTATCACTCGTCCTGCACATGTGAATATCAATGTGATTTCACTGATGCCTACCCAACAGGCCTTTGCTGGGTTCTCAGTTCATAGAACATAAAACCGAGTAAAATAGTTTCTCACGGGTGATCTTGCCCCTCTGTTATTGCATTCTCAATATTTGTTACAATTAACAAGTATGCAAAAAATTATTTATTCATTACTACTTTCAATTAATATTACAGGCCTAGCTCACTCACAGGAGCTAGGTATTTCTGTTGGCGGAAAACAGGAATTAATTCTCACCGGAAGCAGTTGCGATCTTTTATTAAAGCAGCAAAGTGCATTGTGCTCATGGAAGAAAAAAGTTGTTCTAAATTTTACCCCGAAAGCAGCTGATAAAAGCTGTCAAACAGTCAAAAAAGGGAAATACAAGTTAGTCGTGCTTGATTGCCTCCCTGAATTTGCCAAAGAATATCAAAACAAACCATTAGTTCACAGCGGGCCCAACTGTTGGGGAACGGCGATGAGTTTTCATAAACTTTCTACAAAGCCACGCTTTATGTGGCCGCAAGAAATGCAATACTGGATGGACAGTCCTGTTTGCCGCAAACTTGCAGTGGGTGAACCCCGCTTGCCTGGAGATGTGATTAACGTTTATGGTGCTGAAAAAATTCCTGAAAATGACAGAGTTGAAAAAGATCCCGGTACTAATTTCTGGCGAGCACTCTATCCTAAGCGCTACACTTCACCGCCGCCACCAGAAGTCACAGGATCTGAGTATACCGGCTTTCAGCGCCTGCTCCACTCTGTGACTTATGTTTCGGATGAACTGGCCTTTGGAAAGGATTCTCCTGCGTTTGATGACAGGTTTTACTTTCATCCGATGGCCGAAGTTTACGGACGTCCTCGTTCAGATAAAGAGTGTATGGAAAATCAATCGTTGACTCCTTACATACGAGAAAACCAAAAAGAACCAAAAGATTTTCGTGGAACTAAGTGCAGTTACTTCTCGCTGGCCTATCGTTGTGAAAGTTTTCCTGATTACTTTGGGAAAAAGAATTTAACTGGGGACAACTTAGATAAATGGAAAAACATCCAGTCACTTCAAGGATTACAGGAAAAACTTTTTCCCATCCTGACAAGTTCAAACAAAGTTTTAGAGCAATGTGAGATCACTCTCTTGGTTGCCATGGCCGATCTGACAATGAAGAATGCAACAGAAGAAATGAAGACACCGAATCTCGATAAAAATCGTGAAGAGTTATTAGTGATGGAGTATTTTTCGGCCGCTGGAATTAGAAAAACTCTGGAGCTCGCAAAATTAGTTAAACCGTCTGTTCAGTAATAAAAAAGGGCCCTATAAAGGGCCCTTTTTTATGGAATAGAATTTATTTAAAAAATTATTCTTTAGTCATTGTAGCGATCCACTCGTATCCAGCAGATACACGTGAGTAGATTCCGTAATACTTCGCTCTCGCACATCCTCTACCGAAACTTACGACACCAGCAAGGACTGGTTTTCCATCAGATCCTTCGATCGTAAGTGGTCCACCGCTGTCACCTTGGCAAGAATCTTTCATTCCTTCATCGTATCCAGCAGCAAGCATAGATTCGTTGATTGAACCATTGTATGACGTTTTAGCGTTAGCTCTTTCGTTGCTTACAACCGGAACGTCTACCATTCTCATAAGTGGAGTCACTGATCCGTTTTCACGCATTGTTCCCCATCCTAATACAGTGGCCATTTGACCGTCATCAGTTGCACCAGTTGTTGCGATCTCTGGAGTGACTAATCCAATTGATGTTAACCCTGTCGCTTCGAAATCAATTGGCTCTTTAAGTTCTAAAAGAGCGAAGTCGTAGCTTTGGTTTCCAGCATTGTTTTTCGGGTGAATATATGATTTTTTGATTTCAAGCTTAATGCGATTTGGAGCTTTAAGGTTTACGCTTCCACCAGTGATCGCGCTCTTAAAGATTGACTGGCAATGAGCTGCTGTAAGAATCCACTTCGGAGAGATAATGCTTCCTGCACATCCACCACCGATGCTTACAATATATCTTGTTTCTGTCTTAGCTGGATCAACTTCAACTCCACCAACGATTCTCGCTGATTGACCTGCAAATGATAATGAAGAAGTAACTAGAAGTGCTGTTGAAAATACTGTTAATGATAGAAATCTTTTCATAAATACCGTCCTTGATATTATCCATACTATGCTTCAAAAAATTCCGCGCAACCCTTTTACACGAATGTAATAATTTGTAAGGCTCTGACAGTTAAGACTAGACTGACTAAAATGAAAGGTTATAATTTTATAACTATGAAAAAACTAATCACACTTTTGTTCTCGATTTTTATTATCAACCAGGCCTTAGCGGCCGACATCGCCAACTATCACATACTGAAAGGCAAGTTGCATTCAGGTGGTATTGCCAAAGTCGAGATCACAGAAAATAGTCCTGAACGATTTGTCGCCAAGATGAATTATGAAATTTATAAAAAGATTCTCGTTCCTATTCCTGATGATGCTTTAAAAGGTGAAAACGTTATTGCTCTTCCACCGGAATTCAGAGATGAGCGTGGTTATATGGAACTTGAAGCAAAAGGCACAATGGAAATTGAAAAGGCCAGATTGCAATTTATTAAAAGAGTCAAATGGCAGAACTATAAAGATGCTTATCAGATTGTAATCTTTCCTAAAAATGGAAAATCAAAAATTGAAGTGACATATCATCCAACTGTACCTGCTGCCGGATGGGGACGTGTTGTTGTTACTTTTATCAGCAATGCTCCAATACTGAATGGCTACCAGGCGATTATTGAACTTGATTAAGGATATAAATGATGAAAAAAGAACCACTCACTCACCACATTCTTCCGACCTCATCTAACCTTCTTGGCATATGTTTTTTTATTCTTAGTTATATTAAAGTTGGCAGCCAGTCTCGCACAACACTTATTGATGAATGTGTCATTATTCCTATCATCCTCTTTTTTGTCGCAAGCGTGTTATCTTATATCTCGATGAGATCACCGACTAATAATCCACGTATTGAACGCATGGCCGACAACGTTTTTATGATGGGGCTTCTGTCATTATCACTAATTGCCATTATTCTGGTTTTAGAATTCATTAAATAATGATTATCTGATACAATTTTCCCAATGACGAAAGTGTTTAAACAAACGAATATTATTTTGCTATTAAAGCTTATTGTACTGAGCTTTATCTTCTGTTTGCCAAAAGCTCCAGCAAGCTTCGAGCAGGATAATTATTTTAGTAAGACAACTCCGTCTAAGATCAATTCTTTTATTCTTCCTTCTAATGTTCACTTCGAGCATAAAGTTTTAAAGAAGATCCCACTTCTTGAAAGTACACTGCCAGTAGTGGCCCTCAACTTTACTCCTCAGTTCACGACTCTCGCGAATTCAACTCCAAGCTACACTCATAGCAAGACATCTCATTTCATCAGCAGCTCCTTTGCCCGCGGTCCACCACTTCATTCATAATTTCTAATCCCAGTAAATTAAACATCAGTCTTTCTGTAAGAAAGATTCAAACTAATTGTGAGAATATTATGCAAAATGAAATTAAGCCGGACATCGAAGTTGTAACTGTAAATAAAGGTGAGCAAAAAGAATCAAATATCAGAGCACTCCTTATCGTAGGAGGTTTTGTTCTATTGTTCATTTGCTTGATTGCTTACGAAATTTCTACAAAAAAATAAAAACTCATAACAGGTGCTGAGAATTCAGCACCTGTTTAATACTTAATCTTTTTACTATAGAAATGACAAAAACTCTCTTTAACACTCTGTGTGTCCTAAAATGTCGCATTCCTTGCATCGCAAATATACTGAAAAAAGGAATTAGTTAGGTGGCACCTCTATTGCTCCTCAAGATGTAGTCACATAAAAAGGCAATGATGCCTGACTATTTAAAGGAGTATTTATGTCCATTCAACAAAAAGATCAAAAACAACCGCAACAAAATCAACAGAACCAAAACAAAAATCCAGGTCAGCAGCAACAAGGACAGTGGGATAAATCACAACCTTCTCAAGCTAATCCAAATCAAGTGAATCAAAACCAACAACTAAAAGGACAGCAACAAAAGCCTGGACAAGCTAATGCTAATAAAATGAATCCGAATTCGGGTATTAAAAAATAAGTGATTTACTTATGGAACCCAGGCACTCCCTGGGTTTCCATTTTTATTCTCTAAACCAACAATCAGATCTTTTAAGAGAACTCCTAAAAGTTTCATAACGACATTGAAGAGATGGATAATTATTAATGAGAGTGTTATCTACTTTTTCATGTAACTCATAAAATCTTTGAAGCGAGTCCACTTCGTCTCTCGTGCCTGATCCGAAAGGTGCCAGACTACTAAGCATTTCATAACCGGCCTTTTCAACTCTGGCCGAAATATCATGAGCACTCATTCCTAAATTTTTAAAATATCTTGGCAGGCATACTGATGCTGCAAAAAAATCTGCTTGTCCTTCTGCTGATGCCCACTCAGCTCCATGAATGGTCTGATAAGGAGCTCCACCTAACACATGCCCTAACTCATGACAGATGACTGCTGCATAAGCATCCTTTGTCATTCCTTCCACTCTGGTCGTCCCACCTAAAATCATCATGCTTTTTTGGTTGCTCATACCGGCACCAAAATATGGACTCTCCCACTGAGCATCTAAAATGATAGGAGCATTAAAAAGTGAAATAATGATTGATGGGATTTGATAAAAATCGGCAAGCTTAATCTGGGTCTTTGGTGCCATCTCTGGGGTCATACAAAAGTATGGGGCATCCTTCGGGCAAACACCTGCATAGAGAGTGGTTGCCAGCATATTTGATAAGAATATGATTTTCAATAGAAGCTTCATTTAACCTTTATACCAGGCCTTGCCCTCTCAATGAAAACTATCCTCATTGCATGTAAACTTTCCATGCTTTTACCACCCCCAAACCTTTTCACGTTATAGTTTAGACATAAATATCTTTGATCGAGAGGAGCTAAAATGAAGACATCAATGCTGATTTTAACTGGCGCACTTTTAATCGCTCAATCTGCTTTTGCAGGAATGACCGCTCCAGCAGTTGAAAGAAAGCTCTTCACGCTAGAAAAAAGTTTAAACCCTGAGAACATTCTTTTTATTCACACTCAAACAGATGAAAGCTGTAAGTTTGTTTCTAATAGCAATGGTTATGTGGACTTCTACTGGTTAATGGATGGATCACAAAAAAAACAAGTTCACTCGATGATTAGAAGTACAGTTCAAGAGAGAGTTCAGTTCGTGGGAATTAACGACACACGCGATTCTTTCAAAGTTAAATTAAATGACTTAAGTGAAATCAGACATGATCTTGAAAGCAATGTGATTGAAGCACGCGCTGAACTGGTTAACGGTGAGTGTACTGTGAAATCTATTATTCAATTAGGCGCTAGCGCCAAGTACATTAAACTTGACCTGCAACGTACGTACTGTGAAGTCGAAAAAAACATGGTTGGGATTCCCAAAGGATGTAAGTTTCTCGAGCTTTCTGGTAAGAACGACGCTACAGGCGAAGGTGTAAAAGTTCGCTTCAAAGGAAAATAATTAAAACTGAATGCTGGCCGCGATGTCATCAATTGGCGTGAATTGAGCATTATCGGCCGCAAGCTTTTTATCTACAGCTCTTAGTTCATTCTTAAATTCCACAACATACTTTTGAAGTTTATCATTTCGTTTTCCAAAATTATAAACCGTATCAATCAATCTGGTCTTAGTGGTTTCACTAAAAAACAACCTGCGTGCCATTTCATATTTTCCAAAATCCCAAAACTTTGTAAGCTTCTTGCGATCAAGCGTGATCTTTTCACCTTTTTTAGGTGGTGCTTGTCTTAAGCGCATAGGGATTTTTCTAATATCCATATTTCCAAAATTATAATGATCAACTGTATGCCCGACACTTACATCAAACAAGAAATAAGCAACTGTAGAGATAAGCAGCTCGCGATCTCTGATAAGCTCCACGCCTTTTGGAAATCCTGGCACCCAAGTACTCGCGTAATCGGCCCATTTAGTAATATAAAAAACTTCTGTCTCAGTCAGATCCACCAAAACATTTGTCGCAAACTTTCTAAAGACCGGAAAATAGGCCTGGTGAAATTCACCATACTTTCCTTCAATATACTCGGGTTCAAATTGATATTTAAAAGGAGGATAACTAAAATTGTGGTCGATCCCTTCATAACCTTCTACCAGTAAATCACGTAACCCTTCATATGGACCTGGATAAGGAGCGTAAGGCATCCACCACTTCGACATCAGAAGTGATGTCTTAAATGTCAGTACTGCTTTTTCCAGATAAAGAGTGAATCTTAAATGAGGGTATAAAAGCTGAAAGATAATATTGTCTTTTGGAAGTGCCGTTTTCGTAATGGCGTTCACAGCATCCATAGGAAAATGTAGTAATGGATGCACAACAAGAGTTGAGCAAAGCGCTCCACCTTGAAGTACGTAATACTTCGCTAATTCCCACCCATCTCCATCCCCTGGAGTGAAATGAGACTTTGTCTCATCAACATAAATCTGAATCACCGAGAACTTCTGCCCCGTCTTTCTTAAGAGTGTTTTCGTCGCTGATGCATAAATCCCTTTAAATGTTTTTACGACAATCACCGGCTCGAAATCACAGATCCAGATATGCTCTGAATGTAAAATGTCCCCGAAGATTTCACGGTCTTTACTATCAAAAACATTCTTTACAAATTTTGCCAGCATAGAGTTAGTAAGCATTTCAGTAAACTCATGGTCACTCACCTCTGCGAGCCCTGGATTCAGGAGCCCTCTGATGTAGGCCACAGGCGTATAAAGCAAAGTTGTCATGTAACGTGAACCAACATGTAGCCACCAGTCGATCATTTCACTAAAGGGAACGTGGATGACTCCTGCCGATTCTCCAAAAGGATGCTCTGGACATGGCTGAGGCCATGGCCCTTTACGTTCATAGAGAAAGTCTTTGGGTTCTTTTAACTCAACCGCCATGTTTCAATCCTTGAAAACCTATTAATGATTATTCTCATTGTATTATAAATTTAAAAAAATCGTAGAAAATTATTTAATTTTCAAAAGATTCCCTGATGCCTGTTATCGGGAGTGGAAATGAAATGTATTTTTTTGGTCACCGAACTAGCAAGAGTACTGATCAAGCTGCTTAAAAGAAAAATAAAATATTATATTTTTTGAGATTTATTTTTTGTTTTTCAACATCATGATCGGTCGAAGGTCCAGGTAGTAGCATCCTGCACTCATCATAAATAATAAAACCGATGCAATCGTCGCAACCAAGAACTCTTTCATCACTAAAAACAAAATGATCAGCATGATGTAGGGAAGAAAAAAATTTATCAATAGCGATTTATAGAACGTCACTTTAATACCTTTGATCTCATCTATTTCAGCATTGTCTTCAAGCGAGTTAAAGCTCCTGAAGGCAAAGTACCCATGAACGATATTCCCCAATATAAGCCAGCCTAAAACCAGCGCTATCCAGGTGTAGTCAATGATCTTCAGATAGAGATTATTTTGAAACAGTTTATAGAAAAGAAGAAGGGCGGCCATAGCACTACTCATCGACGCAAAAAGATATGATCGTCGCTCTCGTAAAATCAATTTGGATGGGCGATTTTTTTCCATAGTGTAAGTGCCAGAGTGTCACCGTTCTAATTAGTAGAACAATTTTTTTAAATATGATTCATACGATTCATGCAACCGATGGAATTAGGTTCTAAATAATTTTATCTATCGGTATTTCTCTTAACTACTTGAATTTAACTTTCTGATTTTTTTACTCTTACAAAAATTGCCGCATCAAGATTTCCCTCCTTAGTTCGATAACATTTTGAATACGAAATTGAATTTCTGATTTTTATATTTTTAACGTTTCTCGTTTCTCATTTTTATTATCAATTTGAACAAGGACTAAGCATGAACAAGACAATTCTCACTTCGCTTTGCCTTCTCTCAACCTTCACGGCCTTCGGTGCTGAGACAAATCTCATCGCCAATCCTGGATTCGAGTCATCTTTAAGTGGATGGACAGCGACAGGAAGTTTCACTGCAGTTAAATCTGCACACAGTGGAATTTATGCGGCCAGAGCTGGTACAGGAGTAGGAACAATCACTCAAAAGATCGTGAGTGTAACTGCCGGTAAAAAGTACACCCTATCGGCCTATGGAAAAATTGATTCGATGTCAGTGTCATCGATGATCGCTGTTAGATTTAAAACAGCTAGTGGTGGATGGATTGATGAAGCCAAGATGGTGATTAACTCAACTTCTTATAAGCTTTACACGTCTACATTTACTGTACCAGCGAACACGGGCTATATAGAAATTTATGCCCAAAAAGATGCTTATGCAAAATCTTACGTCTACCTGGACACTCTTTCACTCGTTGAGGTCGGTGGTACAACAGCTCCTGTAAACGTTGCACCTGCTGTTTTAAGCACGCAAACGATTGAGGCCACTGAGGATACACCTGTAACATTTAATCTGAACGCAGGGACCGATGCAAACAACGATATTCTTGCCTACATTAAAGTGAGCGACCCGGTTTCTGGTGCTCTTAAGTGTGATGGTGGAGCGTCTCGCGCGTGTACTTATACCCCCGCTGCTAACTTTAATGGGAAAGTGTCTTTCACATATAAAGTTAATGATGGAAAACTTGATTCAAATATCGCAACGGCAACTATTAACGTAGCTTCGGTTAACGATGCTCCGGTAGTTCCTGCCACTCAGTCGGTTTCAACTGCGTTCAATACAGCAGTTAATATCACTCTGAATGCAGGTACTGATGTAGATGGCGACGCTCTTACATATATTCCAGTAACAACGCCAGCTAATGGTGGATTAACTTGCTCAGGACGTACTTGTACTTTCACTCCGACTTCTACTTTCAGCGGAACAACTTCATTTACATATAAAGTGAATGACGGAAAAGTTGATTCAAACCTAGCAACAGTTTCTATTACTGTTGGATCAGGTCCGGTAACTCCACCGGTTGAGCCACCTCCAGTTGAACCGCCACCAGTTGAACCTCCTACTTCTCCTTCTGCTGCCTATAAGCCTCTTGGTGTTGGTGGTGGTGGTGCAATGAGTGGTGTTTCAATCAGCCCGTACAACAACCTTTGGTTTATCGGTACTGACATGGGGACATTATTCAAATCGACTGACTTAGGTCAAAGCTGGAATGCAGTTAACCACAATCAAGCTGTGTTTGATTCCGACCTGACAAGATCTGTGAGTGTTGGATTCTCTGCTGACGGAAGAACTGTTTTCCACGCAGCGGCTGGTATCAATCCAAGAAGAAGTACTGATTCAGGAACTACATTCTCTGCGATCTCAATGGGACTTATTTCAGGTGAGATCATTAAATACTGGTACTCTGATAGTTCAAACGCGAACATCATGTATGCAGGTACGACAAAAGGATTATTACGTACGGCAAACAACGGGACTTCTTGGACAAGAATTTCTTCTGTTGCTGAAGAAGCTATCGGAACATTCCTTGACCACAATACGAATGGTAAAGTTTATCAGGCGACAAAAACTAAAATTTTAGTTTCAAGTGATGATGGTTTATCGTTCACAACTTACTCTGCTCCAGCGGGAGGAGTTCGTCTGTTCACTGGTGGATCGGATGTGAGTGGTGTAACACTTGCTTACTCTGATAACGATGGAGCAAATGCTTGTGGATGGGTATATCAGTACTTAAATGACTGGGGACAAACTTCAATCAACGATACTGTTGCTCACTGTGGATATGTTTGGATTAATAAAAATGGTGGTGGATTCGTTAAGAATGCTCAGGCCGTTGGTGACCATTTAAAAATGGCAGAAAACAATTCAGCTATGATCTACACGACTGGTTCAACAAAATGGATCCGTCAGTACGGTACAAAAGTTCACGTATCTACAGATAAAGGTCAGACTTGGGGATTAAAATTAAATCAAATCAACTACGATGTGGTTCCATACGCTCCATGGCCGAAAGAAAAGTTAGAATGGTCTGCCGTTGCTCTTGATGTTGGATGGTGGGATTCAGGTTACGAAAGTTTCGCAATCAACCAAAGAAACGCGAACGTTGTAGCTGGATCAGGATACTTCTTCCTACACTCTACACTTAACGCTGGAGAAAACTGGAAAGCGCCATTCACAGAATACGCTGATACAGGAACACCGACTGCTGGTAAAAAATGGAAGACGAGAGGACTTGAAGTTATCTCGATTTACAAAATGAAATTTCACCCGACGAACACTGACATCATGTATGGCGCATCTGCTGACATCGGAGGCCTTGTATCAGAAGATCATGGTGTAAGCTTCAGAATTCCGAAAACTCAGTACAACAGTTACTATGACTATGCTTTTGACCCAAGTGACGACATGGTAGCTTACGCTGCGAGTGGATCACTTCACGACTTCCCGAACGAGTGGCATGCAAACGCAGTTACTGGTAACGGTGGTATTTATAAGACATTAGATAGAGGAAGAAGCTGGAAGCGCTTAACTCCAGTGGACACGAACTACAACCGTCAGTTCTTGTCTGTTGGTTACGATGCTAAAAACGACATCATCTACGGTGGTACACAAGAAGTTGGTATCGCAGTTTCTAAAAATGATGGTGCGACTTGGACTTACATGAACACAGGTCTTCCTGCTGGAAATAAAATTATTCCTCAGATCGAAGTAGACCCGAACACTGGTAACGTTTACGCTCTTCTAACAGGTGATGCTCCAACGTTCTCTAACCAAGCAAGCACAGGAGTTTATCTTCTTGATGTAGCAAATGGAGCGACTTCGTGGAGACTTTTAAGAGGCACAGTTAACTATCCAAAAGACGCTAGTGCTGGATACAAGTTATGGTACTACCCTACAGCTTTCGCGATCGATTTCAAGAATCCTTCGACGATCTGGATGGTGGACTATGAAAACAAGAGCAACTGGTTAATGACTGGTGCTTGGAAAACAACTGATGGTGGTAACACTTGGAACAGAATGAAACAGGTTACTCACGCAGTTGATATCAAGATCGACCCAAGAAATAGCAACCAGGTTCACGTTGCTGGATACTACCAGCTAGATGGTACATGGGGTAACGGTGGTATGCTTTACACGAAAGATGGTGGAGCGACTTGGGGTAAAAACGAAGTTCCTCCACTTCAAAGAAATGCTAGAAGTGTGGCGCTTGATCCAAAAGATGCAAGCAAGATCTTCTACTCATACTTTGGTGGTGGGATCTTAGGTGGGGCAAACCCGGCCAACTAGTCTCTAGAAAAATTGTTAAAAAATTGGGCCTGCTTTAAGCGGGCCCTTTTTTTTGCCCCGGCCTCTTGGGGAACTATTCCCTCCTTATTGTTCTTTCCCCCCCTTACAATTCACAGAATCAAGGTCTGCCACTTGCACATTATTTTTATGGATCTTTAAGATTATAAAAACCAAGGAGCTCCTATGTCTGCACGCCACGGTGAAAGTGTTTCAGTATGGTTTGATCAAAATACAATGCCTACCCGCATCCCCCTTAATGAAGATTTTAGAACAGACGTTTGCATAATCGGCGGAGGAATCGCAGGTCTCACGACGGCGTACTTATTAATGAAGGAAGGAAAAAAAGTTTGTGTTCTTGAGTCCGATGAACTTCTCTCAGGACAAACAGGAAGAACCACAGCTCATTTTGTAAACGCTCTTGATGACCGCTTTTTTAACCTGGAGAGATTTCATGGTGAAGATGGATTAAAGCTTGCGATCAATAGTCATAGTGAGGCCATCAGAAAAGTTGAAGAGATAGTCAGACGTGAAAAAATTGACTGCGACTTAAAAAAAGTCAGCGGGTATTTATTTTCTTTGACTGATGAAAATGAAGATATTTTAGAAAGAGAGTATGAAGCCGCTCATAAAGCAGGACTGGTCGATGTCCAACGTCTCGCCTTCTCTCCATTCAATAATGTCGACATCGGGCCGTCGCTACACTTTCCAAGACAAATGCAACTTCACCCTGTGAAATATCTTTCCGCACTTACCAATATCATTATAGAAGGTGGCGGACAAATCTACACTCACTCTCACGTCACTGAAGTTAAAGGTGGAGAAAATGCTTTTGTAAAGACAGCAAATAATCGTATCGTTTATTGCAGCTCAATTGTTGTCGCAACCAATACGCCTATCAATGATATGTTTGCCATTCATACAAAACAGGCCCCTTATAGAACTTATGTTCTCGGGTTTAAAATTTTAAAAGGAAGTTTTCCCGATGCACTGGTATGGGATACGCTTGATCCTTATCATTACATTCGTGTTGAACATAAAGAGGATACTGATATTTTAATTGTTGGCGGTGAAGATCATAAAACGGGGCAGGAAGAACATCCAGAACGATGCTATAAAAAACTGGAAGCATGGGCACGCAAGCACATTTCATTTTTAGGTGAAGTGGCCTATCAATGGTCCGGCCAAGTGATGGAACCAGTCGATGGTCTTGCCTACTTAGGAAGAAATCCAATGGATGAAGACAACGTCTATGTCATTACCGGTGACTCTGGAAACGGGATGACCCATTGTACGATTGGTGCCATGTTAATCACTGACCAGATTATGGGACGAGAAAATCCATGGGAAAAACTGTACTCGCCATCGAGAGTTTCTTTAATGGCGGCCAAAGAGTATATCAGAGAGAATTTAAATGTGGCCGCTCAGTATATAGACTGGCTGGATCCTAAATTTAAAAATAATATTGCTAAACTGACTCCAGATGAAGGAATTGTTTTTAGAAAAAGTGGCAAGATGGTGGCCGCTTATAAAAATGAAACGGGAGAAATAGAATACATGAGTGCTGTCTGCCCTCACCTTGCCGGGATTGTTTCCTGGAATAAGGCCGAAAAATCCTGGGACTGTCCTTGTCATGGCTCGCGCTTTGATTGTCACGGCAAAGTCATTGAAGGGCCGGCGATTAGCGATTTAAAACCTGCAACTGATGTTAAAAGTATTCCAGTCAAAGAGTCGCCTCGAGAAATACGAGAGAGTGAATTATAGTCTTTTGATAATTTTTTTGAAGGCCTCAGACATTTCGGGGCCTTCAATGAAATTGTGGTGATCACCTTTGATCTCGATGGTTTCAATTTTTCCATTGATCACTTTTCGCCATCCTAGATAAGGATCAGCGTACCAGCCTTTTGCAGTCCTCGGAGCGCGGATTAAAATAATATTTCCTTCATAAAGAGCTGGAGTGTAACTTCTTAGGGCCGCAAAGTTTTTATCTTCAATGCTGAAGTATCTTAGAGAATGAGGAATTGAAACTTTTCTGAGTGTATAAAACTGAGTCTTCACAAAATTTATTGCTTTAAAATATCTTAAAGAGAGTGAGCTTTTTGTTCTGGTAAAAAAACCGACTTTAACATTTCCGTAGGTCTTGAAATCTAAATTCGGCCCGACAGTATCAAACATCACCAGCGACTTAATTTCCTCACCTTCACTTTTTAACTGTGCGGCCACTTCCAGGGCAACCATTCCGCCCATTGAACCGCCAGAAAGGATGTAAGGGCCCTTAGGTTGAACCTTTTTGATCTCCTGGATATAAATTTTCGCCATGGAAGGAATTGTTTCGACGATCTGGTCTTCACCATTCACTCCCACCGACTGAACTCCGTAAAAAGCACGCTCTCCCGCATGAGTTCCCAGGGGATAATAGTTGAGTACGTTTCCACCTACTCCATGAAAACAAAAAACAGGTTCCAGATTTTTCTTGCCGGGCTTAATCGCAACAACACATTTTAGTTGGGATAATTCGTAAGAATTCTTTTTAACGGTACTATCGATCACATCACTTAAAGAACGAATGGTCGCGGCCTCAAAAATAACAGAAAGAGGCAAATTAAGATTAAACTTATCGTTTACGATTCCAAATATCTCGACAGCGGAAATGGAGTGTCCGCCAAGATTAAAAAAATTTTCATCAACATCCACACTTTCTACCTGCAGAATTGTTTTCCAGATTGCCATGATCTCACTCATAGTTGCAGTATGCTCAAGTGAGGTTGGTTCTTTTACAGAGGTCGCATTTAAGCATGCCTTTTCAGTTAAGGCCTTTTTGTCAATTTTACCATTTAGTGTTTTTGGTAAATGATTCAACATTAAAATTTTCTGAGGGATCATGTAACCAGGAAGCTTTTCTCTAAAAACTTTTTTAAGGACCTCTTCGTTATAAGTCGTTTCTGGTTTTAATGTCAGATAGACAAAAATATTATTGCCATGAACTTTGGCCGCACACTCGTGAACAAAATCCTGACGAAGGGCCACTTCTTCAATTTCACCTAATTCAATTCTAAAACCTCTGATCTTTACCTGGTCATCACTGCGTCCCAGGCATTCAATCTCGCCCGAACTTTCAAACCTTGCCATATCTCCAGTGTCATACATCAATTCATTAAGGCGGAAAGGATTTTTCACAAAACGCTTATGGGTTTGTTCTAAATCCTGGATGTAGCCTTTTGCCACACCTAATCCACCAATAAAAAGATGGCCTTCAACTCCGACCGGACAAGACTCTCCTTTCTCATTGAGAATGTAGAGACAGGTATTATCAATAGCAGATCCAATCAGAATTTTTTTATCATCGAAAGATAGTTTCTTGACGGTTGACCATACGGTTGTTTCTGTCGGCCCGTACATATTCCAGACTTCTTTTGAAAGAGTTAAAAGTTTATGGGCCAGATCTTTTGGCATGGGCTCGCCACCACAAAGAATTTTTAACTCCGAACTCCCCTTCCATCCAGTGGCCAGAAGTAAACGCCATGATGAAGGCGTGGCCTGCATACATGTTATTTTTTCCTGTTTAATAATTCGGGCCAGTTCATCTCCATCAAGAACTTGCTCTTCATTGGCAAGATAAACAGTCGCTCCTGTCATTAAAGGTAAAAATAGCTCCAGCACCGAGATATCAAAACTGAAAGTGGTCACAGACAACAGACAATCAGAATTCGCGAGACCTGGTTTTTTGGACATTGATTTTAAAAAATTTAATACATTTTCATGACTGACTTCGACGCCTTTTGGTCTTCCCGTGCTTCCCGACGTAAAAAGAACATAGCAGCTACTATGAAGACCAACATCAACAGAAGTAAATGGTCTATATATTTTAGCATTTAATATGTCTTCGATGAGAAGGTGATTAGAGTATTGTGGGAAACGAGAGATCAAACCTTTTTCTGAAAGTAAAATCTTAGCTCCTGAGCGCTCCATCATGTAATGAAGTCTCTCATCGGGGAATTTCGGATCTAAGGGAACATAAGTCGCACCAGCTTTTAAAACACCAAGAAGGGCAATAACAAGCTTTTCATTACGATTAGCACTTACACCGACCAAATCACCGATTTTGATTCCTTGCTTTAAGAGTTTGACCGCAATAAGGTCAGACTTTTTATCAAGCTCGTCATAACTTAAACTCCCTTTCGAAGTTTTTATCGCTTCTTTATCAGGATATAGGACGGCCATCTTTTCAAATGATTTATAAAAAGGTCGCTCATTGCTAAAATCATCGTACGCCCTCATATCCATTTCGATCATTTCATTTTGAGTTACAATGGCCTTAACGCCCATCTCATGCAGACTTTGAAGTTCATCCTGAAGAATCTTATCTAGAATATCGATAAAATCCTCTCCCATTTTCTTCATGGTTTGCGGAGTATAAAGATCTTTTCTAAATTCAATCACGCCTTCTACTTTATCGCGGGACTTGTAGAGATAAAAATCGATTTCGGTGTGAACCGAATAGCGCTCTAGTTTGATTTGTTCCAGTGACTCACTCTTAAATACATCCAGCTCTTTTGTTACATCAAGATAGATAAATAGCGTTTGAAATAAGGGGGTCCTGGAAGGGTCATTCTCAATGGTTGAATTTTTAAGCAATACATCCAAAGGAACATTCTGATTATAGAAAGCATGCTTAAGGGACTCTAAGAAAATTCCCAAGTTGTCCTTAAAAGACTTCATAGGATCAAGAGTTGTTCTTACAGGGAGAGTATTGATAAAATAGCCAAGAATTTTTCTGACATCTCTATTATTTCTTCCGTGAACAGGTGTTCCTACAATAAAATCGTTTTCGCCACTAATTCTAGCAAGCAGGACATAATAAACAGCAAAGAAAATATTATAGAGTGAAAGATATTTTGTTTGGGCATAAACTTCAAGCTTCTCTAGCATCTCTGCGCTGATTTCAAAATAGATTGTCTCAGACTGATTATTGATTTTAGGCGTTCGAGGATAATCAGTAGGAAGATTTAAAACAGGAAGTTTCCCTGTGAATATATTGTCCCATGATCTTTTTTGTTCAAAAAAATCTTCTGACTTAAGATACTCGATTTCTTTAATTGCATGGTCCTTGTAGTTTAAACGGACCTCGGGAACGCTGACTTCTTCACCACTTTCCAGAGAGCGGTAAATTGAAATAAACTCATGGAAGAAAAAAGTATTACTTAGACCATCCCAAATAATGTGATGAACTAGAAAGAAGAAAACAATTTCTTCTTCGCTTAAACGGTAGAAGCGGATTCTCATGAGAGGAGCTTCTTCCAGGTTAAAGAGGTGCTTCATCTCTTCTTGTAAAACTTCTTTTAATTGTTCTTCTTTAATATCGATAAATTCAAAATGATATTTATATTCAGGAATAATCTCCTGATGAGGAACACCATGATGAACCCTGAATCTGGTTCTTAGTGATTCATGTCTTTCTACGATGGTATTAATTGTTTTCGTAAGAAGATTGATATCAAGTTTGCGATTGATCTTAATGGCCGTTGAAATATTATGTGTGATGGATTCAGGGTAAAGAACATTAAGTCCCCACACCTGTTTTTGATTTGTAGTAAGAGGGTAATACCCGTTGCTAAAATCAAGATTCTCAGAGGCCAGTGCAACATTTTTTTTGTAGGTTAAAATAATTTGCGATAAGTCTTGAACGCTGGGAGCTTCTGCAATGTCTTTCATGTTCAACTTAACAGCAAAGACCTCTTCAATTTCGCTTAAAAGATCAATGGCCAGAAGTGAATGCCCACCCATGGCAAAGAAGTTTTGATCGTGAGTAAGTCTCTCAAGGCCGAGCAATCTTTTCCATATAGAAGCTAGCCTTTCTTGGATGTGATGAGATTCTTGTTTTATCAAAATTATTCCAGTAATTACTCAATTAGTTAATTATATCGGAATAATTTATAATACATTAAGTGATAGTTGATAACTTTACTTTTTCTTAATTTTGACGATAGTAGTGAGTATGTTTTCATTAGCAAAAAGACTGACCCAAAACCACTGGCCTATATTTTTATTGAGCAATATCAGTTCAGTAGTCAATATGCTACTGCCAATAGTACTTGTAAGACTCTATGCACCTATTGAAATGGGGCTCTATAAAACCTTCTTTCTTTACCTTTCCTTAATACCGTTTATTGTCATGGCCGGAGGTCCGCTCAACTCAGTTTACTACTGGATGGGAAAAACTCATGAGCGCGACGATTACATAAAGGCCACATGGCTTTTAACTTTTATTTTATCTTCTTTGATACTTATTCCGGGAGCATTCATCATCATGCTCTTTAAAGAGCATCTGGCGCTTTCTACGCCGATCTTATTTATCTTGTTGATCTCAGGATTTCTCGTCTGCCCTTCTGGCCACTACAACGAAGTTTGTATCGCCCGTGGAAAAACTTTTCTAGGTGCAGGATTGTCTGTTTGTTTTGAAGTGGTGAAAACCATCGGGTTTATTTTTATCGCCTGGAAGTATCGTGACATCAATTATCTTTTTTATTATTTCTTTTGCATTATGTGTTTGAGCTTTATCCTGATGACTTATCTTGGATGGAGATCCAATGCCGTTTCATTAAAATGGGATCAAGGTAAAATCAGAGAAATTTTAAAATACTCTATGCCTGTTTCACTTTCTTCTTGTTTGCTTTTTATTACCGAAAAGGCCGATTTACTGATTATCTCAGCAGTTGTTTCTGCTGACCTATTCGCCTTTTACTCGCTAGGATGTTTAATTATTCCTCCCCTTTATTTATTAGAAAACTCGGTTCAAAAAAACCTGATCCCTAAATTATCTATTGCTATGTCAAAGCTTGAATTTGATCAGATGGCCTTTGCTTATCGTAAGGCAATTAGCGACATCGCTTACCTGGTGATCCCGGCCGTTGCAGGACTTATCGTTTTTGCTACACCTATCATTAACCTGCTTTATACAACTCAATATGAAAAATCGGCCATCTTCCTGCAAATTTTTGCCTTAGGGTATCTACTTCTTTTAATTCCTCACGACTCTATTTTACGAGCGACTGCGAAGACTGACGCTGTTTTAAAAATCTATTCTTACATTACGCCAGTTTCTTTTTTAATCATTTTTCTCTCTGTAAAATTTTTAGATTTAAGATGGGCATTAATTATAGGAATTATCACCAAACTTATTCCGAAAATTTACTGTTTAAATATCTCTGCTGGTATCATTCATAAAAAGGCCGCGGAATTAATACCTGCGAAAAAACTGCTTCATTATGCTGAGATGTGTATTTTTCTCTCGGCCATTTGTTATGCTGCAAAAAAGTTCTTCTCAAATGAACTGCAATGGTTTTTGGTTTGCGCTCCTCTTTTTGCTATCTGCTATCTTACTTTCTTCATTTCTCGATCAGACTCAAAACATTGATCTTTCCAAGTAAAGCTCCAGAGCGTATGCTACTCATGTAATCGCTTTGGTCTATCAATTTTGAGGAGAAGAAAATGACAAAAATCACACTACAAGGTAATCCAGTTAACACACGAGGGACTCTTCCTGATTTAGGGGATCTTGCTCACGATTTTACAATGGTAAAAACTGACCTGAGCGAAGTAAAACTTTCTTCTTTCAGCGAAAAATACAAACTGCTTAATATCTTCCCAAGTATCGACACTGGGACATGTGCAACAAGTGTACGCACATTCAATAAAAATGCAGCTGAACTTGGCAACGTTGCCGTGATCAATCTTTCACTTGATCTTCCATTTGCTCAAAAAAGATTTTGTGGAGCTGAAGGAATTGATAAAGTGACTGTGGCTTCACTTTTTAGATCTGATTTCTTAAAATTCTTTCCGGTAGATTTCGTTGATGGACCTCTAAAAGGTTTAACTTCAAGAGTAATCATTATCATCAATGAAAAAAATGAAATCTTATATACTGAGCAGGTTTCAGAAATCACTCATGAGCCAAACTATGAAGAGGCCCTAATCGCTATTAATTCTTCAAAAAGATAAGCATCTCCCCAGGTGACCAGATCGTCTAAAATTTGGTCACCTGTTTTAAATTTTCTCCAATTCTCCTATTAAAATCAGTCTTTTATTATGGCCCCACACTTGCTCTTATAATGCTTATGAAGAAGTTAGTGTTGGTCTTATTACTCAGTCTTTCTCAAGGCATCTTTGCCTATGAGTCTGATCAGCATACCGTGCCTGATCAGGAACTGGCCGATGTAGGGACTGACATGTCTGCTTTTATTTACAAACAAGTCAATGTGGCCATTGCCAAAATCAATACTGATATAAAAGAGCTTCCTCTTAAAATCGAGTCTCTTGAAAAACAAATCATCAGAGAAGAGAATACTAAAAAACTAGAATTCTTAAAAGATGAAATCGCTGGAAATAAAGCAAGATTAAATCTTATTAAAAGCAAGATGGGCATCACGCTTTCAATCTATAACGAAATTGGCGGGCGCTTTAGCTGGGAAGATCAAAGAGATGGTGTTTTTGGATTGCCACTCTCAATGATTCCTTATCCTAAAAATGTTAAAGACAACAAACAAATCACATACGTTCCTTCTAAGTTTAAAAACATTTATGCTTATGCCGGATTCCATCGAATCATTTCCAGTTCATATTTTGTTTTTTGCTCGAGTGTGAAAATGTTCGGCGTCTATATGGGCGTTGATAAACTGGGGCATATGTTCAATCAAGGTTATGAATATTTTGAGCGCTACCATAAAGAATTAAATAAAACTCAGGACAAGACCAAGGCCATGAGCACTGTTATTGACTGGGGAAAAAGCACTGAAAATGGAATGTATGGTGCCATAGTTGATGGAGTTTACTCTAATGGTGACTTAGCTGCGAACTTTGCAGGATTTCATTTTTATGAAAATCTTCTTCACCCTATCACGCTTGATGAAAAAACTTATCCACCAGTTCTGATTATTAAAGAAGACCACACTGTGGAATTTAATGCAGAAAATGCCATTGATGAAAAAGAGCTTATCGCTCTCTTTTTTTCAAACCATCTAAACGAAGCATTGAACCCTTCTCATTATGAATTACTTCAGAGAAAAGTTGTGAAAGTTGCGGTGAAAAATAGATGCGAGAAAGTGAAGCGCTTTTATGAATTAGATACGGCCTCACAAGCAGAAGCTTTAACAGAATCGCTGTTTAGCTGGCATGGAATGGATTATGGCCACAGAAGTGATGACCTCTTGAGACTTGATACTCTCTGCTTTTAAACGCAGTATTTTTCAACAATATCGATGATCTCATAAATATCAAGCGGCTTTTTAAGATAAGCGCGAGCATTTACGCGTTGTTGATTTTCACGAATATGGCCATCAGCTGACATAACAACGACTGGTAGATGAGCAATTTTAGGATTGGCGTCTTTTTCTGCACAGAATTGAAACCCATCTTTAATAGGCATCATAAGGTCGAGCAAAATAAGATTGGGAAGCATTTTGATTTGTGAAAGTTTATCAAGGCCGACCTGGCCGTTTTCTGCAAAGATTACTTCGTAGCCTTCGCCTTCTAGTAATTCAATTAAAGTTTCGCGAATGTCTTGATCGTCTTCTACTAACAGGATTTTTTTATTAATCACTATTATCTCCTCCTTCGAGTCTACGTCTTTTGGACAACTCTCACTCTTATTTTTGTACTGAAGAGTTCTTGAATCTGTCATCCACTCTAGACGCATATGATAATAACTTACTATCAACTAGCGGTATGATCTAAAAATTTTAACCTAAAATTGAGAATAAATCACTATCTAAGGGGAATGTGAGCGAGATTTTCTTACATTTAGCACCAAGATCTTAAAGAACAAAATCCTTACAAGGGTTTGGAGCTCTCTTTGCTTGCTTGACCATTTCGCTTTCTCTTATCTTATAAAGCGCATTATAGGCTTCATGTGCCTCTTTCATAATTTTAGCGGCCACTTGAAAACCAACATCGTTATCTGTTTTAAGACCTTCAATGATAACTTGTTGTTGGGCATACTGAGGGTTCTCTCTTATAACTCTCTCTTTAACGAGCATTGCAGCTTTATAATAAGCAATTAATTCTAAGGCCTGCTTTTCCTTTTTCGCATCAAGCTTTGGGTCTTTTAACAGATCAACTTTATTTTGAATAAAAAATTCAAAATTAGTTTTCAATAATTCTTTATGAGTGAAACCAGTCGGGCTTACTAAATTGCCAACCCTAACTTTTTCTATTTTATTCAGACCAGATAAATCAAGCTGACTTAATTTTTGAAAGTATTTATCCTGAGTTTTTTTATAATCAGCAAGCTCTTTTTCCAGACCTGATAAATCAACAGACCTAGACAATGCTCCTTCGGCCTTTGCGACTTTACTCATACTCTCAATTAATTTTACCAGTGATTCGAGCTTCACATACTCATTCTCTCTCACACACACTAATTCGGGAGAAGAAGTTGCTTTCATGTAGTTATCAATTTTATCTAATGCCATTCCACGGTACTCATCGTGGTAGTACATATAAGGAGTAAGGTAAGGATAAAGTTCATCTTGAGCAGCGACTCCTGCTGGACTTGAAATCATCGGAAAACCTTTTCCAAGCACTTCATCATTTGTCTCAAGAAAAATATCTTCCAGATTTCTTCCTTTCGTCATTTTTTTTGCATAAACTTCTGCAAAGTCTGAATATGAATAATGATTTGGCCCTGAGCCTGCAACCACACACGTTTTAGAATTTGCCAACGCAAGACTATTACCTGCATGACAACTACCATCGATGATTCCCAGCCTTACATTCTTTTTTTCTGCAAGATCTGCCAGTTCTTTAAGCTTATCAAGACTCACCATCCCTGCTCCACCGGCATTCATACTGGTCATTGCCGATCGTGAAGTTGAGATACTATGAGTTTTCTCAGCTTGTTTTTCACTTCCATGACTATTGATAAAAACTAAAAGTTTTTCACCTGCACGAATCTGTGGCGGGTTGGCAGACAATTTTTTAATCAAATCATCGACCACTTTATTATAATTTGTCGTCGTAAAATCTGGTACAACTTCCTGTCCTGAAAAATATTTGCTGATCTTTTTTTCAGTCTTAGAATGTCCCCCATTGAAGTTGACAACGGCATCGTAAGAATTTTTATTCTTGGAATGGAAAGCGCCTATCCCTTCAAGACTTCCATCAAATTGAGTTTCATCTGCACTCAGAGGTTCACCACCTCCACCAATAAATAGAATTGTATCTTTAGCAACCACGTTGGCACTTAAAATAATCAGCACCAGTAATAATGTTGTCTTCATTTACACTTCTCCTTCTTGACCAGAAAAAAACCATGTTGTTTGGTTAGCTTTGCTGGATCTGGCACAACGTCTTCAACTTTTTCAATCTTTGAAAACTCCCCATTAAAATCTGTAATTATTTTAGAAATGGTCGCTCTGATTCTTGAAGACTGTTCAAGATAAGGGGCCAGTTTCATTTCCTGAACGGGAGGGAGCTTAAATTTGTATTGTGAAACAGTTCCACCGTTCACAACGTATTGAAATTCACCTGGTGTTTTACTTTTCTCCATTCGTCCATAAATATCATAGCTCCCACAATCCGAAGGTTGTGTAGCAGCGTAAGCATTAAGACAAAATAAAAAAACTAAAATACCTTTCATAAACTACCTTACAGTATGCAGATCCAATAGATCCTGAATAACTTTTGCGTCTTTTACGACGTACGCTTCAAACGTTTTAGATTCACTACTTCCAATCCACGGGAAGAATGTTGCTGACTTCGATACGCCGATGTAAACATCAACGTGCGCGCCTTTAATAGCTCCACCTTTATCACCAGCGAAGAAATAACCATCGTGAGTAATCACTCGCCCACTAGGAAGTGTGATCTTAGCTCCACGTGCTTTAGGAATATAAAGAGCAGTTCCTGGTTTGATGTAAGTTGTATCCGTCGCAAGTGTTCTATAAGGAGAAAGGATGTAGTCATCTAACCCATCTCCATACACTCCGTTTGCTTCACGAAATTTCGTCTTTCCAATCCCTGTGTGTTTAGGAAAAACAGACTTACAGTCTACATAGTTGTCGGACGTGACTCCGTGATAGTTGAAAGTTTTTATATCGCCGTTCTTGAAATTTATTTTAACCGACCCTTCCATTGCGGTATCACACCAATGTCTTAGAGTAAGTCGTGGCCCAAGCTCCTGCCCTTTCATATCTCTTAGAGGGAAAGTGCCTGAATCTTCATTTAATTCTGGAAGGTAATAATAGGTTGCCCACAGTTTGTATGTTTGTCCTAAATCACTTTGAGCAGGTGCCGGAAGCTCAAACCTATCAAGGTCTAAGGGATCAGCTGCAAAGGATGCTAATGAGTATAGTGATAGTGCACAAACCAAAAAAGTCGTCTTAAACATAAAAGTCTCCTAGTGGAGGACTTATCGTTTAGATTGGTTTGTTGGTGAAGAAAATCACAGGATAAGGAATATGCGGAAAAAGATGCCTGAGTGTAATGTTCAACATCACACTCAGGTTATTGAAATTTTACTTAGATCTTTCAGCTAGGAAATCTTTCATGGCAATCCATGAACGTTTATCGGCCAGTTCATTATAAGCGGCCCCTTTAGAATTATCGTTACCTGCTCCCTTTTCAGTGAAGCTGTGAACAGCGTTCGCATAAGAAACTAACTGGTAGTCTATCTTTGCGTCGTTCATTCCTTTAACGAATCCATCGAAGTCTGCTTTGGGAACGAATGGATCGACTGCACCATGAAGAACTAGAAGCGGCCCTTTGATATTTTTGTCATCGTTCGATGGAGTTAATCCGCCGTGGAAAGTAATCACTCCACGAAGATCAGTTCCAGAACGAGCAACTTCAATCGCCGTTGTTCCACCGAAGCAGTAGCCTACAACAAAAATTTTGCTGGTATCAACTTTCTTCTGCTTTTTTAATTCATCAATCGCAAGATTTGCTCTCTCGCGTAGTGTTTTTAAATCTGCTTTATATTTTCCAGCAAGAGCTCCAGCTTCAGCAGCGTCTTTTGGACGAATACCTTTACCGTAAATATCTCCGGCCATTACAACGTAACCAAGTTTTGCCATTTCCATGACTTTTGATTCTGTTTCTGCCGTGATCCCCATCCAATTATGAACAACCATAATTCCAGGTTTTTTTCCTTGAGACAAAGTATCGTAAGCCAAGAATCCTTCAAAAGTTAAGTCACCTGATTTGTACTCTACTTTTTCTGTCTTCACTTTCGCTTGTGCCGTTACCGTAAATAATAGTGAGAGAATTAATACTTTAATCATATTCAACCCCTTGTTGGTTTTAAGAATTCAATGAACGCTTATCAGTCGCAGCAAGGCACGCTTCTTTCATCGACTCAGAGTAAGTCGGGTGAGCATGTGACGTACGACCAACGTCTTCAGCAGAAGCTCTAAATTCCATTGCTAGAACCGCTTCAGCAATCATGTCTGCACAACGTGGGCCAATCATATGAACGCCTAAAATTTCATCTGTCTTTTTATCAGCAAGAACTTTAACAAATCCATCAGACTCGTTAGACGCACGAGCACGTCCACTTGCCGTTGTTTTGAAACTTCCTGTTTTGTACTCACGCCCTTCAGCTTTTAGTTGCTCTTCTGTTTTTCCAACAGCAGCTACTTCCGGCCAAGTATAAACAACACCTGGGATTAAGTTATAATCGATATGTGGTTTTTGTCCTGCCATATACTCAGCAACCAACACACCTTCTTCTTCAGCTTTGTGAGCAAGCATTGCACCTTTAATAACGTCACCGATAGCATAGATGTGAGGAACGTTTGTTTGCAGGTGAGAGTTTGTGTCAACTCTTCCTCTGTCGTCCATTTTTACCCCAGCTTTATCCAGTCCAAGACCTTCAGTGTATGGGCGTCTTCCTACTGCAACAAGGCAGTAATCCCCTTCTAACGTCACTTCCGAATTGTCAGCTTTATTTTTTGCTTTAACAGTTACTTTTTTACCGGTCGCTTTAACTTCAGTTACACCGTGACCTAAAAGGAATTCAATTCCATCACGCTTTAAGACTTTATGAAGTTCTTTTCCAAGACCAGCATCCATTGTCGCGATGATTGAATCAGCGTACTCAACAACTGTAACTTCTGAACCCAATCTTCTATAAACAGAAGAAAGCTCCAGACCGATAACTCCACCACCAATAACGATAAGTTTTTTTGGAAGTTCTTTTAGGACAAGTGCTTCAGTTGAAGTGATCACTCTATCTTTATCAATCGTTACACCGGGAAGTGTTGAAGGTTTTGATCCTGTAGCGATTACGATTTTTGATCCTTTAATTTCTACAGTTTCCTTGTCACCTTTAACGATAACAGTGTTGGCATCTTTAAAAGATCCCATACCGTAAAATACTTCAATTTTATTTTTCTTCATTAGAAAGTTAATTCCACCTGTAACATCAGTTACAACTTTTTTAACTCTGTCTCTCATCACACCGAAGTCCAGCTTTACACCGCTCGCTGCAATTCCATGATCTTTAAATGAGTGCATTAGTTCATGATATTTTTCAGATGAATCTAACCATGCTTTTGAAGGGATACACCCAACGTTTAAACATGTTCCACCAAGAGTTTTATATTTTTCAACTATGGCAACTTTCATTCCAAGCTGAGCGCATCTGATAGCACAAACATAACCGCCCGGACCTGAACCAATAACTACAACATCAAACTCTTTCATTTACTCGTATCTCCTTTTAGATAACTTAGATATTTTTTGCTTTTGCTTGTATAAACGAGAAAAAGAACACGGCGTTCGGGTCATTGGCCACGACACTCATTTCCTTTTTCATTCCATCAACTGTTTCCTGATCTACATATTTTGCCTGTACTAACTGATCACTGGCACTCATAAGTAGCTCGCTCCAAAACTCAATCATCTCTTTTCTTTTTTGCGGATGACGATTATCCAGGAACCATGTCTTTACTTCTGTTTCAATATTTCTAAAACCAATTTGCATTAAAAGGTTCCCCAGCTTAGCTCCCATAAATGGGTCACCTTTCTGGTCGTACTGATAGTCATTGAAGGCCATCCAGTATTTTAATGTATTGGGAGAGTATGGATCCAAAAAGAAAGACGAATTTAAAACTTCTGTCACGTAAACCGTTCCACCTGGAGAAAGCACTCGCCTTACCTCAGATAAAACTCTACGTGGATCTGGAACGTGCTCCAGAACGAAACATAAAAAGGCCCCATCAAAATTTTCAGTGGTAAACGTTAGATTCTCAGCATTCATCTGATGAAGATCGTAACGGTTATCAGCGTATGATAATTTTGAAAGTGATCCTTTCGCGGCAGCAAGCTGCTTATCGCTCAGGTCAATTCCTGTTAAATGAATATTGGGAAAACGACGAAGCAGGATCTCTGACTGAGCTCCAACTCCACACCCAACTTCCAATACTCGTTTAGCAGAAGAAAAATTTACGTTTTGATAAATAGTGTGTTCAGCGAAGCGCGCTTGCGAACGCAGGCGTTCTTGCTCTACCGGCGAAAAGCCATGTAGATACGGAAAGTCTTTTTTTTCATTTGAATCTTTAGGCGTGGCCATAAGTAACCTCACATGAAAAGGCCTGGTTTCCCAGGCCAAATTTTAATTAAACATCAAGTAATAATCTAGAAGGATCTTCAAGAAGCTCTTTTACTTGCTTCAAGAAACTCACTGACTCACGTCCATCGATAATTCTGTGGTCGTAAGAAAGTGCCAGGTACATCATTGGACGAATAACAACTTGTCCGTTGATAGCTACTGGTCTCTCGATAATATTATGCATTCCTAAAATCGCTGATTGAGGAAGGTTTAAAATCGGAGTTGAAAGCATTGAACCAAACACACCACCGTTAGTGATAGAGAATGTTCCACCTTGCATTTCTTCGATAGTAATTTTTCCGTCACGCGCTTTAGTCGCAAGAGCTAAAATTTCTTTTTCAATTTCAGCTAGAGATAAACTCTCTGCGTTTCTCACCACAGGAACAACTAGTCCTCTTGGAGTTGAAACCGCGATCCCGATATCCGCGTAGTCATGGTATAAAATTTCATCACCATTGATTTGTGCGTTGACTGCCGGCCAGTCTTTTAGAGCAACTGTGACTGCTTTTGTAAACAGTGACATAAACCCAAGACCTACTCCGTGTTTTTTCGTGAAAGCGTCTTTGTATCTTTTTCTAAGTGCCATTAGCTCAAACATATCAACTTCGTTAAAAGTTGTTAGCATTGCTGTTGTATTTTTTGCTTCAACAAGTTTTGAAGCGATCGTCTTACGTAAACGAGTCATCTTCTCTGGGCGAGTTGCGCGCGCGCCAGGTACTGTTGGGGCACGAGTTGCAGTTGGTGCTGCCGCAGGTGCCGCTGCTTTTGCTGCTGGAGCTGGAGCAGATGCGTTTACTGCATCGTCTTTTGTAATTCTTCCGTCTTTTCCCGATCCTTTTACGTCGTCAGCTGAAACACCTTTTTCATCAAGGATTTTTCTAGCTGCCGGGCTTGGATAGTTCACTTCTTTTCCTGAAGATGCAGTTGCTGCTGGAGCTGCTGCTTCAGCTTTTGGTGCTGCCGCTGGCGCTTCAGTTTTTGCTGCTGCTGCTGGCTTTGCCGCTGCAGTATCTAGCTCACCGATCTTTGCTCCAATTTTTAATTCACTTCCAGCTTCTGCCATGATTTTTAAAACACCGGCACTTGGTGCTGGTAATTCCATTGAAGCTTTATCAGATTCAATTTCACAAACCGCTTCACCTTCAGCTACGTAGTCACCATCTTTTTTAAGCCATGATGATAATGTTACTTCTGTTACTGATTCTCCGATAACCGGAATTTTTAATTCAACACTCATAAATTATCCTTCTTTTGAAAATGCTTTCGTTACGATTTCTGCTTGTTCTTTTTTGTGTACGTTAGAAAATCCTGTCGCAGGAGATGCCGACGATTTTCTGCTGATCAATTTAAAGTCTCTGAACATGTCGAAACGAAGAAGGTACGTCCAGTATCCCTGGTTCTTAGCTTCTTCTTGTACCCACACTGTTTCAGCGCCTTTATATTTCTCAAGAATTTTAGCTAATTGTTTTTCTGGTAAAGGGTGGATTTGTTCTAAACGAACAATCGCCACGTCATCGCGTTTATCAGCAATTTTTTTCTCATACATGTCGTAGTAAATCTTTCCTGTACAAAGAATTAAGCGAGTTACTTTTTTCCCTGTATTCGGATCGTCTAATACTTCCTGGAATCTTCCGTTAGAAAGTTCTTCACGAGTTGATGTACAACGAGGGTCACGAAGAAGTGACTTCGGAGTCATAACGATTGCTGGCTTTCTGAAGTTCCAAGCAATTTGACGGCGAAGTAAGTGGAACATGTTGGCAGGAGTCGTACAGTTAGCGACAACCACGTTGTTGTCAGCGGCCATCTGTAAGTATCTTTCCGGTCTTGCACTCGAGTGCTCAGGACCAGCTCCTTCATTTCCGTGTGGAAGTAACATAACCAGACCGTTCATTCTCTGCCATTTTACTTCAGCAGATGTGATGTACTGGTCGATCATAATCTGAGCTCCGTTTGAGAAATCCCCAAACTGTGCTTCCCAAATTGTTAGAGCTTGTGGAGATCCCCAAGCGTATCCGTATTCAAATCCAAGTACTGCGTACTCAGATAGAAGTGAATTGTATAATCCTACGCGACCTTGTTTTGGAGAAATGTTTTCCAGACCACAGTAAGCTTCGTTTGTTCTTTCATCAAACATTTTTGCCTGACGGTGAGAAAACGTTCCACGAACAACATCTTGCCCTGTGAATCTTAAAGGGTGACCTTCATCTAAAAGAGATCCGTAAGCAAGTAACTCTCCCAGTGCCCAGTCAAGTTTGTCGCCATCATAGAAAGCTTGTCTGTCATCAAGAACCTTTTGAGCTTTTTTCATCAACTCCATTCCGGCAGGAACAGTGTTGATAGCTTTTGCTACACGGTCTAAAACTTCGCGCTTAACACCAGTTGCTGGAGATTCATCAAATGAATTAGCATTTGAAAATTCCATTCCTTCCCAGTCTTTATGCGGGCCTTTAGATTTTTTTGGAACTTCATTCTGACGAACGTTATTAAATCTGTCTGATAGAAGTTGCTTGTAAGCATCCATCATATCAGCTGCAAGTTTTGCTTCGATTTTCCCTGATGCCATTAACTGGTCAAGGTATAACTCTCTTGGGTTTTTATGTTTTGTGATAAGCCCGTAAAGGTGTGGTTGAGTGTAACGAGGTTCATCCCCTTCGTTGTGACCATACTTTCTGTAACAAACGATATCGATAAAAATATCTTCGTTGAATTTTTGTCTGAATTCTACTGCAAGCTCAACAGCGTACACAACGGCTTCAGGATCATCTCCGTTAACCTGAATGATTGGCACTTCAATCGCTTTAGCAACAGACACACAGTATTGAGATGAACGAGCATCTTCAATGTCTGTCGTAAATCCGATTTGGTTATTGATAACCATATGGATTGATCCACCAACGTTGTAAGCTTTAAGCTTACTCATTTGAAGTGTTTCATAAACTACACCCTGGCCAGCCACTGCTGCATCACCATGGATAATAATAGGAATAACTTTTGAGAAGTCGTTGTTGTAGTGATTGTCTTCAAGAGCACGACAGTAACCGATGGCCACTGGAGCAACCGTTTCAAGATGCGAAGGGTTTGGAAGAAGTTTTACGAAAACTTCTTTGTCCATCATGGTCTTTTGAACAGATGTAAATCCCATGTGGTACTTAACATCTCCCGTGTGACCTGAAAGCTCTTCTTGTGATCCACCTTCGAATTCTGTGAAGATGTACTCGTAAGTTTTTCCTACAGTGTTAGCAAGAACGTTTAAGCGACCTCTGTGGGCCATACCAATAACGAATTCTTTTGCTCCAAGCTCCGCCCCTTTGTTGATGATAGCATCAAGAGCAGGAATTGTTGCTTCCCCACCTTCCAGTGAGAATCTTTTTTGTCCAACGTACTTTGTTTGAAGGAAGTTTTCAAAAACGTTCGCTTCATTTAATTTTTGTAGGATTCTTTTTTTCTTATCAATTGAGATTTCAATCTTCTTTGCAGTTGATTCAATCTTCTCTCTCATAAAACGACGGATGTCCGTGTTGTTTGAGTGCATGTATTGGAAACCAATTTTTGCACAGTAGATTTCTTTCATGTGATCTAAGATTTGATCTAGAGTCGCAGGACCTATTCCTAAGAACTCACCACATTGAAAAACTGTTTTTCTATCAGCATCTGATAGACCGTACTCTTCAAGAGAGATTCTTGCTTTTCTATCTCTTCTTGGACGAATTGGATTCGTATCAGCTAATAAGTGACCACGAGATCTGAATGATTGAATAATACGGAAGACATTAATTTCTGCGCGAAGTTTCGCATCAGTGATTCCTTCTCCAGAAGTTCCGGCCGTTCCAAAGCTTCCGCTTTGAAATTCGAAACCTTGAAAAAATCTCTGCCATGATTCATCAACTGATTCAGGATTAGATCTGAAGTTGTCGTAAAGTGAATCGATAAAAGTAATGTCGGAGCTTGATAGGGCTGAAAAATCGAAAATTTTAGACATATACACCTTGAAACAAAAAAACACCGTGAGTGTTTTACTCGGTTAAAATTTTGGTATCTATAATATAGCTCTAAGATACCAAAATTTTAAGCTTTATTTCTTATTAGGAAGAAATGTCTAGTGTGCTCAAAGGTTATAAAATGATGCCTATTGCAAGCAGCATTTTTTAGCTTTTTTTCCAGATCCGCATGAGCATGGATCGTTACGGCCGATTTTAGGTTCGCTTCTTCTCACAGTGTTATTTCTCATAACACCATCAACGAAAAACCACTCTCCATCGACTTTTTCAAAAGTGCTTAATTCATGGTGAGTTTGCTCAGCACCATTGAAGATAAACTTACATTTAAACTCAACTTTTCCAGTTGAATCTTTCTCTGTGCCTTTCTCAGTTTCGCGAATCTCTAAACCTAACCACTCTGAGTTTGTCGCCCACGAAGTGACCCCTTCCATGTCCAGGTCTTTACGCCCTGAAGGAATATGAGTTTTTTCGACATAATCAAGTTGTCCTGTCGCGAATGCTGAGTAGCGTGATCTCATAAGCTTTTCAGCTGTAGGCGCCTTTTTTGTGCCTTTAAGAAATGGTTCACAACAATCTGAAAAATTTTGAGACGATCCGCATGGACAAGCTTTCATAATAACCCCTATTAAAATCTAAATAATAAATCCGTAAAATGTGTGCTCTCTTCATCAAAGTGAACTTTGGATTCCAAGAGTCTGCTAGAAATAAAAGTAAAGTGCGGACGGATAAGTTTTAAGTACTTTTCGCGCGTTCTATGAATCGCGTACTCGTCCTTAAACTCCAGGTCACTCACTTGTCTTTTAAGTTCTAGATTAGTAGGAACTGAAAAATAAAGATAGCGAATTCTTTGGGAGAGCACTGGCATAATAAACTCAATCTCTTCATCTGATAAATACTGAAAGACCGATGTGCAAAGGCCGAGATCATAAGTTTTTTCGCGCTTATTTTCTTTTTTTGCCCAACTTAAAAGATCGGTATTCTCCAACGTGAGTTTGGTACTTTCTGCTGGAGAAATCTTCTTTTTAGAGACGATATCAAAAGCGTGTTTTGATGGCTCGATTCCATGGGCCCTATACGGCACAAAAGTTTTCATCACTTCTTTAAATAAAATTCCCAAACCAAAACCAAGATCGATCACGCTGCTGATGTCGACATACTCAAGACCAAAAATCGCCTTCATATATTCGGCGTGCTCTTTAGCATTAACAATGTTGTCCATCTCTTCAGGATCGGCATAATTGACGTCCCAATACTCTTTCGAGAATCCTTTCGCGCCTAATTTCTCAGCTTCTGATTTAGTCTCTTTTTTCATTATGCTAGCTTTGTTACGGCCGAATAAACTGCGACGAAAACCGCCACAACACTAATCCAAACGCAAAACCCTTTGAACTTTTTTTGCTCAACTCTAAACAGAGTGACTAAAGCTAAATTTAAAATAATCCAGCAAGTAATCTTCACAATAACCCATAATGGGAACGGTTCAGTATGCTTAAAGCCCAGACGAGCAATTAGCCCCATCCCGCCAACAAAAACTAAAAAGCTTAAAAAACCCACAACAATTTTAAAAGTCTTGTTTGGAATCCATCTTCCTTCCGCTACAACTCCCCCCATGGCAGATACCACCATAAAAAGTGTAAAGATGTGCAGAATCTTATAGGTTTCATAACTGATCATGATTTTGATCTCCTTATATTAAAACTTGAGTGTATCACTACTATATCTTTTGCCTTTGAGATTATCAAATTGTTCATTAGAATAAACCTATGCAAAACTGGACATCGAAAACTTACCGCAAAGAAGATAAAATTTATCGAGGCGCATTTAATTATTACCGCAACGAGAATATTTACGCCGAAGAAAATTTCGATGTTTATCGCGATAAAAAAGACCAGAGTTATCACTATATCTCAGAAGCCGTGGTTAAAGTTACCACTGGAGAAATCTTAAATATTCACGTCGAGTATAGCGTCAATAAAGAGTACATCCCCACTTTTGTCTTAGTTGAAAAAGTGATGGGAAAAGAGACGACTAAAGAAACTTACGAGTACAATTCAAAAAGAAACCACCTCGTTTACAAGTTCACTAGTACAAAAAACGAAGAGTTCACGGCCGAAATCGTGACTGCTCCTAAATACCATATCTCTACTCCCATAGCAGCAAGTTCAATGCTCTTCATGAGATCAAAGAAATTCGATGCCAGCGGGAAAAACTCTTTCAATATTTTAGTTGGATTCAATCAATGGGAATATAAAGAGACGCCATTTTTCAAAAACGTCATCCTAGAACGCGCCAGTCTTACAACTGAGAAGATGAATATCGACGGACAAAACGTGCAAGCGACTCAATTTCGTATGTACGACGAGGGAACTGACTTTAAGAACATTAAAGAGCCACCTCACGTAAAAATCTTCATCAGCCAGCACGGCGGTATTCCTTACATGATCCGTACTGACGATGGGACGAAAATTCAAATTAAGTATTTGAATGATCTGACTGAGAAAGAGTAGATTCTGACTCACTAGTATCTTTATTCAAAATAAAATCCCCAATCTGCTCACATGCTTCAGCTAATGTCGCACGCTCAAGATTGTACGGCTCCATTAGTTTAACCAACTTCTCCATCGTCTTGCCTTTCCAACTCTTCACGCGGTTATCAACGATAATAACCCCACCATAATCTCTTTCAGTACGAAGCAGTCTTCCCAATTTCTGGTGAAGAGATCTCGTCCTATGGGCCAGATAATAATCTGTGAATTCATTGCCTAAATGAGACTCATAAAAATCACGACGCTCATTAATAACTAAATCCATTCTTAAATCAGGAACCTTATCAACGAAAATAAATTGAAGTGCGTCTCCCGGAATGTCGATCCCTTCCCCGAATGACTCCATTCCAAGTAAGATTCCCGATCCCGAGCGCTTAAAGTCTTCAACCACACTCGTCCCCATACCTTGAATGAATAGTGGAATTTGCCCTTCGAATTCACGCAGTAATAGTTCACGAGCGACTTCAAAGCGAGACTTCGCCGAAAATAATAATAACGTTCTACCGCCAAGCTTTTGAATCAAAGGCTTGATCGTTTTCAAGTTGTGCTCAACAAAATTCTGCTGATATAAAGACGGCCCGTCATCACATAAGAACACTTTCGTATTTTTCTTATAATCAAACGTAAACGGTAAGTACGTTCCCGTTTTAAAGCGTCTCTCTGGCTCTAGATATGAATACCCAGTCGCCCACTCAATCCCACGAGCTCCAGTGTCTCCTGTCCCGTTTGCCAGTGTTGCAGATGTAAAGATGACTGAGGCAGAAGTTTTAAGTAACTGCTCATTCACAATTCTTCCCACATCAACAGGTGAAGAAGAAAATAAGTACCCATCAGAGTCCAAATACTTCATCGAACGGCAGTAGTTAGGAGCATCTTTTAATAAATTTTCAAATGTTAAAACATAGTCCGACAACTGAGAGAAAAAAGACTCCCATCTGGTAAAGGCAATAATCTCATTTTCACTTTTTAAATTCTTCACATCAAATCGTCCCGCGTACGGAAGGAAGTGATTCATATAAGTCTCAAGAATAAAGTGCACACTCTCCAATGAATTGAGAATCGAAGTGGCAATTTGCTCTTTATGAGTCTCACGATTAATCATCGGAAGCTCATTCCAGAATAGTTCAGTGTATTTCGGCATACGCTTGAAATACAATCCCATTTTCTCACCCAACGGAGTTAAGTGATCCATCAGCATCGTATAAGCTTTAAGTGTTTCTTCACGGAGAGTTTTAATCACTTCACTCGACTCACCTGGCGTGGTTTCGTTTTGAGCAAGAAGATAAAATAAAGACCCCACACCTTGAAGATGCTGAAGATTAGAAATATAAATTTCAAAACTTTTTTGATCGATTTCCAGCGAGTACGCTTTCGTCGCTTCTTCTTCAATTTTATGTGCCTCATCCACTACGATATGAAGTGGTCTCGGCATCCCTTTTGGCCATGAGAACATTAAAGAATGGTTCCCAATAATAATATTGGCCTCACGGGCATCACGAAGTCCACCAATGTAGCTACAGTTATTTTTAAACGGACAATTGTTTCCAGAACAAGACCTGAAATCAACCGCAATTTCTTTTTCTTTTTTCGAAAGTGCTTCATTCTTTCTTTTTAAAACATAAGGAAGATCATCACGAATTAATTTATCGCTGTTTTTTGCTCTACTGTTATGAAAAAAGACTGTTTCAAAATAAAGCGAGGTAAATGCACTATCAAAATCCTGAGAATAACCAAGCAGTGAATTCTCACTTTCTTCCTGACGAAATAACGATTCACAAAGATGGTTATTAGACCCTACTAAAAGTTTAATTTTCATTTCATCTTCAGTTAAACCTAAAAACTCCCTCACCTGAGGAACGTCTTTATCAAAGGCCTGATGCTGAAGTGTTTTTGTCCCCGTTGCAATCAGCACCGGCTTTTTTTCTTCCATCGAAAATAAAACCGCTGGAATCAAATACCCAAACGTCTTCCCGGTTCCGGTAGGAGCTTGAATTAAACTGTGAATACTATTTTTTAGCGACTGCCCCGCTTTCACGGCCAGATCGATCTGTGCCTGACGTTTTCTATAAAGCGGAAACATCTCTTTAATTTTTTCTTCGTTATTGAAAATGTCTTTGATATTTTGCCCGCTAAAAGCGAGATCAAAATTCTTCTTAACAGGTTTTGGTTTTACGATTTCAGGAAATCTCTTTCCCCAGATTTGAATTCTGGCGATTTCAGTATGAGCGTCCAGATCAAAATCAATCTGAGAGGCAATCTCATAAAGCTCGTCATCACTTAAGTGTAAAAAGTTCATCAGCCAAAATTCATCAGCTAAAATTTTCTTTTCTAATAATTGTAATTTTAAAAACTGATAAAGAGCTTTATCTAATCTGGTAAGTTTAGCAGAGACTAAGACGACTTTTAATAAATCGAGTGAGTCTTCATACCCTCTGTGAGTTTCAGTCTCAGCAATTTTCCAGTCCTGGATAAAGTGCTCAAGTTTAAGCGAAGAGTATTCTGGAAACAAAAGGCCCAGAAGCAACATAGTATCGCAGTACTCTTCACGAGTCGTCCCATCATCAATCTTATCAAATGATCTCTTTAAAAATCCCTGCTCAAAATCGGAGTTGTGAGCAATCAGTTTTACACCGTAAAGCTCTTGTAGTTCTTTTTCGACTTCTCTCCACGTCGGAGCGTGGCTCAGCATCTTGGGTGTAATCCCAGTTAACTTTTGAATGAATGAAGAAAGCTCGCCCGGGTACTGAACCAGGCTTGAGTATTTTTGAACAAGCTTAGTGCCTTCAAATAATAAAAACCCTAAATCAATTACTTGATCGTAACTAGCATCCGCTCCAGTCGTTTCAACGTCGATGACGGCCCATTTTGAAAGCCTATGATCCATTTTAATTCCTGATTTTGTGTGTGTGGGTGATTTCCAAACTTTAATATGTTTTTATCACTATGAAAAAGCAATTGATTTAGACTTCGCGTAAACATTGAATAAACGCACCAAATCTATTATGGTGAGGAACTCAAGTTTTATAGGATAATCCATGACAACTGCAGTTGTATTTCAGATTCAATCATTTCTTATTTATTCACTTATGGTTTTCGGAATCACTAAGAGGAAAAATAGAAAAATTCATGTTCCCACAATGAGCGTTGTACTTATTTGGGATGTTATTTTAATCCTACAAATTGAGTTGGGAAGAGACGCTGTCGCTAAAGCTTCTAAAGCATTAGTAAACCCTATGATCTTAAACGTGCACGTCACTTTTGCTGTGCTCTCAGTTATTTTTTATGTTTTACTAGTAGTTACAGGAAGAAAACTGCTTAAGGGTGACCGCACCATCAGACCTCGTCACCGCCTTTTCGGTTGGACGGCCTTCGCTCTTAGAACACTTACATTAATTACAAGCTTTTTTGCAGTTATACCAAAATAGGAATTACATATATGGCATTCGAAAACGTAAAAGCACTTATCAAATCTGGATTACCTGACGCTCACGTCGAGGTGAACGATATGACTGGCACAGCTGACCATTTAGACATCATGATCGTAAGTGATCAGTTCAAAGGAAAGATGTTAATCGCTCAACACCAGATGGTAATGGATCTATTAAAAGAAAGTTTAAAAGCAGAAATCCATGCCGTTCAATTAAAAACTATGGACTTTGCCACAGCTGAAAAGCGTGGAATTCAACTTAAATAATCAAAAGGGAGATATATTATGACTAACCCATTCGCAGTCGTTCAAAGAACAGCAGTAGAAGAAGAAAACAAAAACTTAGATATTAATACTCGTATTAAAAACCTAATCGATTCTTCTCCAATTTTCTTATTCATGAAAGGCGTGCCTGATATGCCTCAGTGTGGATTCTCTGCAAACGTTATCAGAATCCTTGACCACCACGGAGTCAGCTACAAGACGTTTAATATCCTGTCTGACATGGATATCAGAGACGGTGTAAAGCAATTCTCTAACTGGCCGACATACCCACAACTATACGTTAAGGGACAACTTGTTGGTGGTAACGATATCGTTACTGAGTTAATGCAAAATGGTGAATTAGAAGAATTATTAAAAGCGTAAATTTTAGATTTTAGCGAGCGGGTATTAAAAGTATCCGCTCACTATGCTGTCAGCATATCCTGTTCAATTTCTTTAATCAGTTCATCCAGGTCAAACGGCTTCGAAAAGAACTTTCTCGCTCCCGCTCTCACTGCATCCTCTGTACTCACATCAGCTTGTCCTGACACGAAAAAGAACACTGGTTTTTTATTCATTTTATTAACGTGTGATAAAACGGCCATACCGTTTCCATTGGGCATTTTATAGTCAGATACGACTATATCAATAGCTTGAGAATCTAGAAGCTTAATTGCATCGTTTCCACAAACAGCTGTCATTGTCTGATAACCGCAGTAACGAAATTCCTCTTCCATTAATTCAAGAATGTCTGGCTCATCATCAACGATGAGAACCATCAAATTTTTACGTTCAACCATTAAACTATTATAGTCGAAAACGCTGCATCAAATCTTAATTTTTTATTGGTTTTGCTATAAATAAATTTAAGACTCTTAGCGAAAACTTATTTATGAGCGTAATGAAATCTTAATATTGCAGTGGCTCAAACAAAATTTCCTATAGAGATGGCCTAAATTTATCGCGTTTACGATAAACAAGGGCCGCCCCAGCAAACACTGCTCCAGCAATGAAAACATAGTAAAAATTGAAGATAAAATAAAGCGTATAAGCGAAGCCTCTGATGACTGCTCTGATCCCTTCGTGCTGATAAATCATTAAGGCATACTTAGGGGCCGTCTCATAATAAATATTGATGAAAGCGCGTCCAAGATAAGATTGAGAAAGAACGGTATCTCTGAAATGTCTAAAATATGAGATTACATAGTGGTCTTCACCAAAGCCAGCTGTTAGTAAAAAGCAGGCATTTTTCTTTAAAAGCTCTTCGATTGCTTTTGCCTCACCTAACGCATCATCAGATAAAACTGTTCCGAATTTATACTGGTCTTCAAGTAAAACAGAGAGAAAATATTGTGAATCATTCTCTAAATTATTAACAGTCACCTCACCCGAATAGGCGTAAGCAAACTCAGTTGTATAAAGACGTGATCCCGCCTGAGCTGTGTAATAATTCTGAATGGGCTGGTTCACAATTCCTGGTGCACCATCATGAATAAAAACTCTCATCGCTTTTGGAGATGCAATATTTGTCGTTGATGTATAAGAAATAATAACTCGTTTATCACCACTTCTAATGGCCGTAATGACAGGAAGAACCTGAGTGCTGTCATAAATACGATTACTCATATTCACTTCAAAAAAGATCCCACCCGGATAGGCCGTCACTGGATCAATATCTTGCGGGATCGTAAGAGCTTGGTCTGCCGAAAGAAAGAAATAAACCATCAATTTTTTTTCAGTATTAGAAGTCGCCGCAAAATTATCACAATCGGCCTGCTGAGAACACAACTCAGGAGTTGTCAGTGGAACAGTTTCATTTCTGTTCGTCACACTATTATAAGGTGTCGTAAAAATCTTCTTCGTTAACCTGTAAGGATTCGACGCTGTCGACGTGGCCTTAACTGCAACATACAACCATCTATCACCAGCACCTACGTTAACATAAAGAGGGAACTGAATATTTGTCCCAGCATCTGCTTTAGAAAAAAGTGTCGTTACGCCTTTCTCAATAATATAATTGGCCTGCCCATTAGGACCACCCATCGGCACGTAAACTTTTGCAGGCGCAGCTTCTGTCGGAGTCTTCGTTGTCGAAACAACATTCAATGGAAAAGTAATATTTGTTTTTCCATTCATAGCAAAATCAATATCTGGATTTAAAGCGATGCTATCAGCTGCAAATGATTGAGCTGCCCATAGAGTCAGGAATGACAGAAGTAAGTATTTTTTCATCATAAAATTATCTCTTTTATATCATCTAAACGTCAATGAATTATGGATTGATTTATCCCAATAAATTCTATAGGTTCTCTACTATGGAAGATTTTTTAATCAACATTAACGGCAATCTGATGAAAGGCCCTGAAGCTCAGATCTCGGTATTTGACCGAGGCTTCCTCTACGGCGATTCAGTCTATGAGGCCACTCGCACCTTCGACAAGAAGCCTTTTCGTCTCGAGCGCCATATTGATCGCCTTTTTCTCTCGGCCGAAAAAATCTCCCTCATCCCTACTTACTCAAAAGAAGTCATCACCAGCGAAGTGTTAAAAACAGTTGAAGCGTCTCCTTACCAGAACGTCACCATAAGAATTGTTCTCACTCGCGGAACCAACAGTGACCTAGGCCTTGATACAGAATTATCCGGCCCTAATAATCTGGTCATCTTTACTAAAGAAATTAAGCCCAACCCTGCATGGTGGGTCACTGACGGCGTTTCGATGATCTTCTATCAAAAACAAATCGAAGCCTCTGGATCGCTCCCGAAAACCGGAAACTACCAGGAAAACATCCTCGCTAACCGCGAGGCGCACGAGCGTGCTGCCTACGATGCTTTCCTCATCAATACTCATGGATTCGTCACTGAGGGCACAACCAGCAACGCCTGGATCATCAAGGACGGAACATTATATACTCCGCCCCTGGCCGACGGAGTGCTGGACGGCTTAACCAGAAAAACTTTGATCGAGATGTCTAAAGATGGCAGGCTTCCGTTGCCTCTAATTGAAAAAAGTCTCACGAAAAAAGACTTTATAGATGCCGACGAGTGCTTTATAACTAGCACTACGCGAAATATTGTCCCAGTCACGAAAATCGAGAACCACGCAGTCAAAAATGGCCGCCCGGGACTCCAAACGCTTGAACTCCTTAAACTATATTTAGATTTTGTGAAGTAAACGTGTTTTTCTCATCTTGACATGACAATTGCTTGCCGGTATTACTAACGGACGTATTTTTTATTAAATCACAACTCCAAAAAGTTGAAGTTGTTACAAAGTTAATCATATTTAGGGGTCAGTTCATGGCAAGAAGTACTACAGGTAGAAGCCGTTTTAAAATCCAAAGATCATTAGGAATTGAAATTCCAGGTCTAGGAAAAGCAGGCGCTTTAGAAAGAAGACCATACGGTCCAGGACAACACGGTAACAAGAGAAAGAAAATCTCTGACTTTGCTGTTCGTCAAAAAGAAAAACAAAAACTTAGATACCACTACGGAATCAGAGAAGGTCAATTAGTTAACTACGTAAAGAAAGCTAAAAAAGACAAGTCTCAAGCGTGGATGGATTCTCTTTTAATTACTCTTGAAAGAAGACTTGCTAACGTAATCTTCAGACTTAACTGGGCTCCATCGATGCTGGCTGCAAACCAAATGGTTTCTCACCAACACGTACTAGTTAACGGAAAGAAAATCAGCGTAGCTGGTTACACTATCCAAAAAGGTGACGTAATCACTCTTACAGAAAGAGGATTCGCTTCTCTTAACTACCAACAAGCTCAGGCAACTCCAAGACTTCCTTCGGTTCCTGCTTGTTACACAATCAATGGAAAAATTGCTACAGCTGTAGACCTTCCACTTCCAAGTGATATTCCTTTCGAATACGCTGGTCAGTTGGTAACGGAATTCTATTGGAAAGTTAAACCATAATTTTCACGAAATTCAAAAAAGGCTCCCTCTGGGAGCCTTTTTTTTTGCCTAAATTTCAATTCTATTTTTGATTTCTGATTTTTGAAGACGCTAAATTTTTGTACGGGTGGTCTGGAAGAACGATAATTTCAATTTTTGGATTGATCTCTTTAATTTTTTTTATCTGATCACTGTATTCTTCGACATCATACTCTCTGGGAACAACGTAAAGTTTCGTCAAAGCATTCAAAAGTTTCTCTGGTTCATTCCATTTCAAGAGACTCATGAAAGAGTCATCCCCCATCAGGAAATTTTTCTCACGGATATTAACCAGTGGAAGCCAGTTCGCTGTAGGATTTGGTTTATTTCGGCCAAAAAATCCCGGGTAAACTGAGTATGGAGTGTCTGCTAAAGTCTGGCACAAATGCATAAAATCATCATAAGGATTCATTTTATCCATCTGCTCTTTGTGTGGATTGCAATCCAGAACTAAAACGATGTTTTTCTCAGGGCAAAGCTCGAGACAGCTCATGTGCCCCAGGTGAAATGGAAAAAAGCTTCCACCAAAAAATGTCACCGAGTCTGTGATCTCGTGCTTGAGAATGTCTTTTTTAATCTGGCCCTTGGGAGTCGACGACATCACCGGCATGAATTTAAAAAAATCTCCCAGACCAATTAAAAGATTGAGCTGATCAAGTTGTGAGAGGTCTTCAAGTTTATAAATATCACACCATTCATCATGGTGATCGCCACCCAAATGAGCACTATCGAGTCTTACCTCGAGTGAATTTCTAAATTCTAGCGGATAAAGCAACTGCATTTTATTTGTCCCTTACTCGAAATCACGGTCCATTAATGTTTTTCTTCCTTCACTCTTCGCGCGCTCAATGGCACGGTCAGTTTGCCTTCTCACGATTCGAGAAAGGGCCTCCATCACGTTGGCCGAAGTGTTCATATCGTACTTATCTTTTACGTATTGTTTTAACTTTGAGGCCACGATAAGAACTTCTTCCTCATTGGCACTGCCAGCACTCGACGATTCTGATGTCCTATTGGTCACCAGGATTCTTCTCTGAGCGTTTCCATCTTCTTCTGGCCGGTAGTTTTCTTTTTTAGGGGATCTGTTTTCTTCGGCCCATGAGCTTTTGTGATTCATAACCGGATTGTGAAGGTTCCAGCAGTCTACTGAGCAAAACACCATCTTTCTGCATGTACTAACGTTACACACCTGATAAATCGTATTAAACCCAATTTCTTTTTTACAGCTACCGCATTTTCGCCAATAAGTTGCTTCTGTCACTAAAAGACTCCCTTATACATTTCTAAAAAATTCAGTTATTATTATTTTATCATGAATTTTGAAACCGAATATAAAAACATCAATTTCAAGATTTCCCTAGAAAAGGAAATCTTCGAAGACGTCACTCTTTTAATGGGTGATAAATTTAATCGCCTTCCCAATCAAACAATGATTGAAATTAAAAAAGGAACTCTCGGGCCATACAATCTGATCATCACTTCATCTCAAAAAGATGGTGAGGAATACATACATTACATGAGTGGTATTCTTTTAACGACTGATGAAGAAGAAGTGCTGGATGAGTTGGGTTACTATCTTGAACAGGAAAATATCCTGGATGACATCGTAGCGATTCGTGAGAAATATTCAATTACGCCAGGTCCAGCTTGGAAAGTATCATAAAAAAGGCCTCCATTTCGGAGGCCTTTTTATTTCTATTTTAATTTTAAAATTAACGGCACTGAGAAGCGTTCATTACAACTCTTTCAACAGTTGTATTGTGTCCAGAGAACTGAGCAGCTTCTTCATTCGTATTAGCTACAGCGATTGATAGACCTACATCTCTAGAAGTTGTTCTATCAAAGTACTGGATCCATCTTGTTCCAAATCTAGTTTCCATATGAGTTGAACAGCTCATTCCACCATTTGGTAGAGGCCAGCAAGATTGAACCGGTTGTTGGTACTGGCAAGACTCAGTCGTTTGACCGATTCCTGATTCAGTTACGTTTGTCGCCACAGATCCGCTTAGATCTACTGGTTGACCAACTGTGGCTGATTTATAAGAGAATGTTCCGTTAGTTGGAATAGATCCATCTGGAATGTTGAATTCATATTTTTCATCGCTTTCGTTGTTTAAACGAAGAGTGATTTTCTTCTTAGTATTAGCTTTGATGTCTGCAGTGTAAGTCCCTACTGCAATCGTTCTAGAGTTCCCTCTTGAGTTCTCAAGCTTCACAGCTTTCGTTACGTTTAGTTGTCCTTCAATTCTCTCACAACCAGCAAATAGAGCAGCGGCAGCGATAAGTGGTAATAAAGTTTTCATAATAGCTCCTTATAAGGAATATAAAATTTGTCTATAAAACTTAGCCCACCCAAACCGTTCGGGCAATTCCCGAGTGTTAATGTAAGGTTTTGAGAAAAACCTCATATCTTACTAAATACACTTACAAACTGGGGTCACTTTGACACCAAACAAGTCTAAGACATCATTAGATGAGCGAACCTATAGATTTTACAAGATCCATTGATCGTAATGTCCTCGTGCGCTATACCCAGTCCACACATTACTACCTAGAGGGCCTTGTATGACACTAACAAAAAAAATTACGACGGCAGCATTGCTTGCAATGAGCACGACTTCGGCATTCGCTTCAGTAAAGACTGATGCAAGTTTCGATAAACTTTTAAAAACTTATAAAGTAGCTCCAACTACAGAGCAGTCATACTGCTACACAGATGAAAAAGGTGTTCTTCAAGGTAAGAACGTTGATTTACAAATTCGTCTGGCATCAGTATCGAAACTTTTAACATCTCTTTGGGCAGTTGAACAAAAAGGTGTGAACTATAGATACGACACTAAGCTTTTCATTAAAGGGAACAACCTTCACCTTCAAGGAAGCTTCGATCCATTCATGAGTAATGAAAAAATGCTTTTCCTTGTGTCTCAATTAAACACACTTGGGTACAAGCACTTTGATAAAATCACTTACGATAAAAATATTCAAATCAATCCAAACGCTCAAGTTCACACTGATGAATACCCGTTAATCACAAGAGACTCTAACGGAAAGAACATCAAAACTTATTTCAATACAGCTTCATGGTCTAAAGTTTTTAGAGCTGAGTACGATCGTTTAGCAAGTCTTGCTAAAAAAGACCGTTTTGTTAAAGATGTAAACTTCAGTGTTGATACTGTTGAGTATGTTGATTCAAATCCTCTTGCTGGGGACGATGTTAAAGTTTTAACTTTAACTTCACCTGAACTATACAAGTACTTAAAAGAAACAAACGTTAAGTCGAACAACTACTCTGCTCACACAATTTTTAGAGACCTAGGTGGAGCTGAAGGATTTGAGAAGTTTTTAGCTGATAGATTCAGCTTAACTGCTGATCAAATTAAACTTTATAATGGTTCAGGACTTCCATCGACAATTGATGGAAAAAGAGTTGATAACTATGCATCTTGCGCGATCATGGCCAACCTTATTTCTGAACTAAAAGCTTCTGCTGAAAGACAACAAAAAGAACTTGAAGATGTCGTTGCAGTTCCAGGTAACGATCAAGGGACTTTTAGAAACCGTCTGAACTCAGCTGACTTAAAAAATACATTCGTAGCAAAGACTGGAACACTTATGCACACATCAACTCTTGCAGGTGCGATGAGTACACAAAAAGGATTCAGCTTCTTTGGTGTGTTTAACCAGACAACTGATATCAACGGAGCAAAAGCTGTTCAAAATGAAATGGTAAAAGTTCTTTTAACTGAAATGGGTGGACCAAAAGTTTTTGGTTACCAGGTTGAAGGATTCCATGCTTATGACAATGATGAGAACGTGAAGAACTTCGATCTTGATCATGCAGAAGATGACTTTACTGCTATTGAAGGAAATCTACATTAATACAAAAAAAGCCCTCGAAAGAGGGCTTTTTTTGTATAATAACTTGTCTTGAATTACATAATCCGCAAAAAATAGCTGCAGCTATTTTTTAGATCTCTCTCGAAGATATTCAATAATCGGCGGTAAAACCGAAATCACAATAATCGCAATCATAACTAATTTAAAATTCTGTTGAACAAAAGCTAAATTCCCAAAAAAGTATCCCAACGGAATGAAAATAAAAATCCAGCTAACCGCTCCCACCACATTGTAAGTCATAAACTTTTTGTACGTCATCTCACCAATCCCCGCAACGAAAGGTGCGAAGGTGCGAACGATGGGAATAAAACGTGCGATGATAATCGTTTTAGCGCCGTACTTTTCATAAAAGGCCTGAGCTTTTAGCAGATGCCCTTTATTAAAAAACTTCGAATCATTTTTATAAAAAACTTTAGGGCCGACATACTTTCCAATCGTGTAGTTCAAACTATCGCCAAGAATAGCTGCTACCAGGAGAGTTAAAGAGATGGTCCAGAAATCAAACGATCCCCTTGCTGCAAAAGCTCCGATAGCAAAGAGTAGTGAGTCACCTGGAAGAAATGGCAGAACCACGACTCCTGTTTCACAGAAAATAATCATGAACAAAATTAAATAAGTCCAAGCATGGTAAGTTTGAATTAAATAATCAAGATGAACTTCAATGTGCAGAATGAAGTCGATAACAAGGTGAAGAAAATCCATTTTTTAAGGCCTAGGGTTTGTACCAGCAGCGAGGTCGTGTGCCGGGTTTTGATTCATCATTACAGTGACCAATTTTAGCATCTGTCTCTGAAGTTGCAACATCAGAATTTAATGAACACAAAGAACCTTGATAAAGAGTATCGAAACGGCATTGAGGTTTTGGATAATCATTCATGTTTGTCCCCTTCACGACTTTTGGATCAGTGGCCTCAAGCAAGACGGGGGTTCTTACATCTGGAAGTGAGTTTAAGAAATGAGCGAAGTCTAGTGCGGCCATTTGTGAGCGCACGCAAATTTTTAAATCAGCAAGATTTTTATACACACCATTACAATCCATCAGAACTTTTTCCGGGATGCTGCTATCGATAGCAAATCCTTCAACTGAAAGTTGGGCGTAATACTTCTTTAAGCATTTTGATGTAGCAAAATAATCGGCCTGCCCTTCTGCTGAAGGCCAGCCGTCGTAATGAAATGTTCTCGGTGCTCCAGCTAAGTGGTGGCCGATTTCATGGCAGATAATTAGAGCAAGTCCATCAGTCGTCATGCCTTTTGCGCGAGCGATCCCACCGTTGATATGCACATTCCATGCATCCGGTGTGCGTGTAGCATAAGCATTCACTGCTCCGTCTTGCCAGTCGGTCATCATAACAAACTTTAGTCCGCTTTTTTCTTCGATGATCGGTGCATACAATTTATAAAGAGTGCTGGTGATGACATTGAAGTCATGTTCAGAAACGGTATCAAAGTCTTTGATGATAAGAGGTGGATTATTTAGATCATTTTCAGGAATGATCTTTGCTCCAAACGCTGTTGAAGCAAGGGATAATAAAAATAAACACAGAGCGAACTTAGTTTTTTTCATGGACCGGAATATACTGAATCAAAAAGGGAAAGACTAATGATAAAAAAGTTCAACGACCTGGTGAGTCAACCCATGACATCCTGATTTTTCATAAGTAGCCTTATTACTATGAAAATAAAAAACATCCTGACTGCAATTATTTGCTTATCAACTGCGTCTATAGCTTTTGCTCACTGCCCTTCTTCTTTTAAAGAAGAGAAAGTCTGCTTAATGCTTGATGATAATATGGTTTACATTTACGACCAAAAGCTTGAGCACAATGGGCCTTATAAAGACCTGGAAAAAGCTTCGGTAGTAGGCATAAAAACTCTTGAAGGTAAAAACTTAGAGTTTAAAAAACTTGCTCGTGGAATTTATAAATTTGAAGCGCCGACAAAATATAAAAATGTGGTGCTTGAAGTGACTCTGGATAAAAAGAAAAAAGAAATTCAAGTGACTCATGAGTAGTATGAAAAAATCATTTCTTTTTTTATTTTTAGTTCCTCAACTTTTGTTTGCTGCTATTCCTGGAATAGAGATTAAATATATTTTAGAAAGAGACTTGAAGACGACTTACCTTTCAACGCTAGAAAAGCAGTGGGGCGATTGCGGTGCCAGTCCTGAATCTTGCCTCAGTCAAAGAGATGATTACCAATACCTCACTCTCCCGAAAAAAGAATCATGCTTTCCCTATACCACTTGTGGTTTTTATAACTGCATGGAAGAAAAATATAAGTGCGAAAGTGTCGGTGTAAATTATTTTACGAAACTTGCCCACCCGACTTGTTCTGCTTATGTAAAAAATATCAATGACGGACTTTTTTCTAAAGTTGGTGTTGAGTGGATTTACACAGTGATGGTCTGTCTGCAAAAAGGTTTAGTTGATGAGTGTGAAGTGAAAGGCAATTGCCCGACTTCAACTAACAAAGCGGAGCAAACAAAAACATGTAATCACATTACAGAATTCACTCTTGCCTATCACCCGGGTTGTTACATCAAAAGTGGTGTTGGTGTATGCAAATTGCCAATGAAAGATAAATTAAATATCTGGAAAACAGTCGGACCTTATCTAACTGGTCGCGAAAGACAAGAGGCCTATAAAGTTGTTTTCGAATGTTTTATTCCGCCCAAGAAAAATTAGTCTTCACAGCACATCAGGATGTAGTCATAAAGTATTTCTTTCTCTTTTTACTTTCATTATCTTCACGACATCACGGCCGGAATTACGATCGGGGCCTCATTTGCTTGGGGAGTTTATTATAATCTGGAAAAAGGAAATCCTTATTGGATCTCACTTGTTCCGGTTAAAAAAGGCGCAGGCCTGGCGATGGGACTGGATTTTTAATTTTTTTCTTCTAGAACAATTCCAGCATTGATGTTTACACGAATACTAGGCACCAGAAGTTTTGGAGTCTTGAGTGTTTTATCGCGGGCCTCGCGAAAATTGACGTACTCATCTTTGGTTGTTTCAGACTTTAAATGGCAGTTGCTTCTTTTTGAAGCGCCAATAGTTGTTTCAAATCTTAACTCTCTTCCATTAGGTTGATAGTCATGTCCTACGAAAACAATTGTATTTTCTGGCAGTGAATAAAGATTTTCATGGATTGAGTGGTAAAGATCTTCTGCACTTCCATTGGGGAAGTCACATCTGCCAGTTCCCCCATCTTCAATAAACAGAGCGTCTCCAGTGAAAACCATATTGTTAATATGGAAACTCATACAAGCTGGAGTATGGCCGGGAGTTGGGATTGCATGGATCTTGATTGATCCTGCGCTGAAGTCTTCATCGTCTTCAATCAGTTTATCAAACTGCGATCCATCCGGTTTAAATTCGACCGGCATATGAACGATATCTTTAAATGCTTTTTGAACAGTCACAATATGTTTACTGATGGCAATTTTGATATCCGGATAAATGTCTTTTAAATGGTGTGAGCTGCTTAGATGGTCGGCATGAGCATGAGTTTCTAAAGAGTAAATCGGGTGAAGATTATGAAGTTTAATGAAATCTGTCACCAGCTTCAGACTGTCGGTCGTTGTCTTATCCGTTTCGGCCGAATAATTTAACACCGGATCAATAATAATGGCATCGCGGGTTTTAGCATCGTAAACGATGTAAGTTAATGTTGATGTCTCTTTATCAAAAAAATATTGTACATCCATCGCTCTATCCTAATTCTCTCGGTGACTATTGTTCTGTGACATTATATATTTATTAAATGGAAAATTTGAACAGCTTTCTTTCTGATTTAATAAATAAATACCGTTCTGAAACCTCTGGTGCGACTGCGTCTTACATTCCGGAACTCTCAAACGTAAACCATGATTTATTTGCCTTAGCGGTTGTGACCAATAAAGGTGAGATTTATCAGGCGGGAGACTTCAATCACAAGTTTACCCTGCAATCTGCTTCAAAACCTTTCATTTATGGGATGGCGCTAGAAGAACACGGTCGCGAGTTTATGAGAAGCCGTGTCGGAGTTGAGCCTAGTGGTGAAGCTTTCAACTCTATTGTTGAATTAGAAAAAAACACTCACCGCCCTTATAACCCGATGATTAACTCTGGCGCCATTGCCGTCAGTAGTTTTATTCAGGATAAAAATACTCAAAAAAGACTCGACCGCGTTTTAAAGATGTTTTCTGAATATGCTGGTCATGATGTCACTGTTGATGAAGCTGTTTTTGATTCTGAAAAAAAGACGGCCCATAGAAACCGCTCGATCGCTCACCTGCTTCGTCACTTTGAAATTATCGGTGATGATATTGAAGAGTCGCTAGATCTTTATTTCAAACAATGCTCAATTCTTTTTAATACAACTGACCTGGCCTATATGGCGGCAACACTTGCTAATGGCGGTGTTCAACCAAAAACTCAAAAGCAAGTGATCAAAAAAGAATTCGTACCTGATATGTTAAGCCTGATGTTTACTTGTGGAATGTATGATTCTGCCGGTGAATGGGCCTACACTGTAGGGCTTCCTGCTAAAAGTGGAGTGAGTGGATGCCTGCTGGCCGTTGTCCCGGGGAAATTGGGAATTGCGGCCTACTCGCCGCTGATTGATCAACAAGGTCATTCAGTCAGAAGTGTGATGGCCATCCAGGAACTTGTCGAACATTGTAAATTAAATATTTTTGCCAACTAATTAAAGGATAATCTCATGAATGAGGCCAGGCTTCCTATCGAAAGAATTGAATACTTCATTCAGTTTGAATCTTTTGCTGTCTTAATCGTCACTCTTTTAATCGGATGGCTTTTTTATAAACTCTTTTTGAAAAAGATCACGGAGAAAAGACATGCGTCTCTTCGCCATAGATTTATCAGAACAAGTTTTTATCTTTGTGTCGCCGGAGTGCTTGCCCTTTTTCACTGGGGAGTTGTCAGCGCCACATGGACCGATTATTTTTCTTTAAAGGTCGCCAACTACATAGGCCTTATTTCTTTTTTATTTTTAGTCACAGTTCTTGTCCGTCTGGCACAGGTTTATGTTTACCTGTATTTATTTTTAGCGAACATGAGTCAGGGTGTCCCTCGCCTTATCGCTAACCTTTTCACTCTTATCTTTTCAACTTTTATCATCAGCTGGATTGCCGCTGATGTTTTTGGGTTTAACCTGGCCACTGTTCTTGCCACTTCGGCCATCTTCACGATCGTTCTCGGTCTTGCTTTACAAGATACGCTTGGAAATCTTTTCTCCGGCGTGGCCCTACAAATTGAAAGACCATTTCAGTTGGGTGATTGGGTTGAAGTTCAGAACTCTGATGATAAATGGGTTGGACAAATTCAAGAGATCACGTGGCGAGCGACTTCGCTGCTTGGGTTTAGTGATGAACTGATCGTCATCCCCAATAAGACTATTGCTCAAAGCCAGCTGCTTATTTTCTCAGAGAGAACAAAGCCTGCACGTTTCTCTCAGCAGTTTCGTTTCTCTTTTGATGTCGATGTATTGAAAGCAAAATCAGCGATTCTAGAAGCAGTGAAATCTATTCCGGAAATCATGACAGACCCTGAGCCAAGAGTGCTTATGCTTGAAGTGACAGAGTCATGGGTCTCAATGAAAGTCTTTTACTCCATTGCTGATTACGGGAGAAAGTATCGTGTTGGGGACATGGTTATCGCCTATGTTTTACAGGCAATTAAGAACAAAAAGATGGCACTTGCCACGAATACCTTAAGCATTGTCCGCGATGAGAATGACCTAGATTAACAGTCTTAGCAGGGTAATCTGGGGTCGTTTGACTCAAATTTGCTTCACTGTTAAAATTTAGGCATGTCTATAGCAGTAATAGATCAAGGTGCTGAGCTGTTCTGGTTTGTAAGTAATGCCTTATTGCAAGACGAACTTCCTCTCAAGCACTTGAGCTCCATTGTGGCCGGTGAAAATTACATTCTTCAAGAACTACCAAAAATTGTTGTGATAAGTGGAGATGATAGTTCACTCAACGCTGAAAAATTTATCGCGAAAGTGAGAAATCACGTTTTTGCCAGAAATACATTATTCATCGTCGTCACTGCGGACACTTCCCCTGAATATAAAAAAAGTCTAATCATTGCCGGTGCCGGACAAATTCTTTATCGCGGTAAAGGATATAACCCCTCTCCTAAATTTTTTAGAAATTTAGTCAAATGGTTTTTAAACTTTAAAAATCCTGATCCTCAGTTAATAGAATTCAAACCTGTTCAATTTGAAATAGAAGGTGATTTTTCAACCTTCGGACGCATTGGATGGATGTCGAGTGCTCAATGTTACATCGAAGTGAATTTAGATTTAAATGAAGGCCAGTCAATTGAACTGAAAAACCCTTTATTTGATGAACTCGATATTAAAGAAGCAAAACTCACCGTCGTTGAAAAAAATAAAATTGGCCGCTACTACCAATACAGCAATGGCTACCTTTGTAGAATAGAAACCAAACATGGTGAAAGGGATAAGAAAAAAATCCTTGCCTGGGTTGAATCGAACCAGGACATTTCAAAGTATAAGCCCATCAAGGTTCTCTACTACGAACAAGATGTAAAAAACCGTGAGCATATCAAGAGCATGATCAAACTTGATAAGCGCTACTGTGCCCGTGGATTTGCCAACCTGGATAACTTTGTTGATGAACTCAACTACCAACTCCCCCATTTAATTTTAATTGACCGTCAGTTGATTCAGGATAATAAAACTAAATTTGAGCCATTGAAGAAATTTATGCAGTCTCATTTTTGTTATTGCGTGACTTACGATAACGACGGAAAAACGAACCTAGAAGAATTTAAAAAGAATTTCGACTTTGCGATGCATATGCCAGCAGGGATTGAAAGTGAACTATTAGAATCAATGATTGAAAAGCTTGATGCTAAATTAATGTCGACCCAACAAGACGACAGTAAACATAAAGTTTATTTTAACAAATACTCTCCTTATAGCCGCATGAGTTTACACTCTCATTGTAAAATGACTGAGCTTGCGATTACTGGTATCGGGATTCAACTTCCGTTTGCCATGACTTCCTACTGCGCCTTTGAAATCACTTCTCAAGGCTTTACTCATATGAGCTTGAATCGCATGCAATACTTTAGAAGTTTTATCAATAAAAAGCTCGATAGTTATGTCTACCATCAGTGTGTGTTCATGGGACAGACTATTGCAGATAACGAACTTATCAAAACTACTGTTGAAAAAATTAAACTCTCAAGCTTTGATGACTGGAAAACTAATTTCTAACTCAGACAATACTCAGACAGACTTGATTTAGCCGCTTCAAAGGCAGATGATAGTGTTATGAAAACACTAATTATTCTAGCAGTTCTCTTTTCATCACTCCCCGCTTTTTCTTGGGATGCTACCAAGTTTAAAAAGCCGTCTTCTGCTGAACTTAAAAAATCATTGAGTCCACTTTCTTATGAGGTCACTCAGGAAGAAGGAACTGAAGCTCCTTTTAGAAATCCTTATCACGACAGTAAAAAAGAAGGTATCTACGTTGATATCGTCTCAGGTGAGCCTTTATTTAGCTCCCTTGATAAATTTGATTCTGGAACAGGATGGCCAAGCTTCACTCGCCCATTAGTGAAAACAAATATCGTAGAAAAAGTGGATAAGAATTTATTATTAGGTTCGCGTACAGAAGTAAGAAGCCGTTATGCCAACTCTCACTTAGGCCACGTCTTTGATGATGGTCCTGCACCAACAGGACTTCGCTATTGTATGAACTCTGCTTCAATGAAGTTTATTCCCAAAGAAGATTTGAAGAAAGCAGGTTATGGTGAATTTGAAGCACTCTTCACCCACAAATAAAATGTTATGAAAAAATCTTAACGACAGTCAGTCCTGGTTTTAAATTTTCAGCGATAATGGTTGAGCCAGGACAACCGACTCTCGCCATGATCTCCAGTTGTTTAGCTGAGTACATTCGTCTTCCTGAGATAACAGAGTCATGATAAAAAACTGGATTTAAGCTCACGAGACTTTTCCCACCACCTAACATCGCCATGAAGAAAAGATTAAAAAGTCCTCGATAAGCATCCACACCAATAAATCCCTGAGAAGCAACACTTCGTGCTCCGGCCATAATTTTAATTAACTGCTCTGGTAAAAAATGGTGCATGCTATGAAGAGTAAAGACGATATCGTATGAATTGGGAGGCAGTTGATCCAAATGAAGAGCATCAATCACTTTATAATTCATATCATATTTTTTTTCACGGGCCAGAAGGTTTGCGGCCTCAACATACTCTGGAACAATATCTGATCCTGTCATCTCAACTTTTAAAGAAGTATGTTGTAATTGTTCATACATTGCCATACTCAATTGCCCAGAGCCGCTTCCAATCTCTAAAATGCGTGCAGGACGATTTTCTATCAGGTTAATGTGCTCAATGATAGGTCTCAAAATCTTGATAGAAATACAGTATGTGCCAAAGATTTTATTTTTTAGATGAAGCCCATATACAATCTCTTTTTTTAACTCAATATCAAATGAGGGGTCATCAATATGCTCGCTCTTTTGAGTCCAGATCAATTGATCGATATAGTGGCCTAAATTTTTTTTAGACATCATTGATTTTTTTTGATCAATGAAAGCTAAAAAATTCTTGGAAAGAATTTCAGCCGGTACATTAGATAATAAATTGGATTGTTCGAAATCCTGATAGCACTCTTCGTAAAACTTCGTTAACTGCAACATTCAAACTTCCTTTAAAGATCATTAAAAAAGCTTAAGCGCTTTATTTATATCTAAGGAAATTAAGTATGCAATTATCTAGAACAGTAAGGATAGTCTTCGGAGTGTAATTAAGAAAATCTTAAGTATCCTGCTGCGAAGCCTTGTCACGTAAGTGAGCGATATAAAGATTTTCAACCTTAGTTCTGGCCCAAGGTGTTTTTCTAAGGAATGTCAGGCTTGATTTAATACTCGGATCAGTTTTAAAACAATTGATATCAATTGCTAGTGAGAGTTCTGGGAAACCATAAAACTCTACCAGTTCCGTGAGAATGTTTTCTAATGTTTTTCCGTGTAACGGATTCGTATTATTTGCCATGAAGATTATCCATCATTGTATCGAGCATTTTTTCCAAGCTCTTTTGTTCACCGCGGATTCTTGCCAGCTGCACTCCACCTTGAAGTGTTGCCAGGAATAAATCTGCTGCTACTTCAGTATCAAGACTGTCTCTAATTGTCCCTTCTTTTTTCCCTTGATCAATAGTTTCCATCAGCCAGTCGCGCACCAGGAAATGAAACTGTCGTATTTTCTTTTTCATTTTAGGTGTTGTGGAATGGAAATCAGAAGTAAACGATCCAACCGGACAGATCATATGATTTTTGGAACTAAGGGCCTTGAATCCCTTTACCATCTTTTCTAATTTAGTCTTTGAAGGAAGCTCTTGGACTTTTAAGGCCCAGGCCTTGTGACTTTCTTCGTAGCCATTCAAGAGCGCTAATCCCATCTCTTCTTTAGAAGCAAAGTAATAATGGAGACTCGCTTTTTTAATGCCTAATGTGTCGGCGATCGTCTGAAAACTAAAGCCCGAAAACCCCAGAGTCTGGAGGTATTCTCGACCGAGATCGAGTGCTTTTGTTTTAGTGTCGGTATTGCTTTTAGTGGCCATATAGACTATTCTACCTACTGGTAGGTAAGAAGTCAATTCGAGTCATAATTTTAAGCATATAGCTCAACAAATAAGGAAGAAACCATGAAAACAACGACCATGAGACCTGTAGCGATCATCGCTGGATCAAGAACTCCATTTACGAGATCTTTCACGAATTATCAAAAGACTTCTAATAAAGATTTAATGATTGCGACTCTTCAAAACCTGGTTAACAAAACGAAGCTTAACAATGTTCGCCTTGGTGACGTTGCTACCGGTGCTGTTATGAAAAACGCTGAAGACTGGAACATGACGAGAGAGTCAGTTTTAAAATCAGGTCTTCATCCTCACACTCCTGGTTACGATGTTCAACGTGCATGTGGAACAGGATTAGAAACAGCAGCTCACATTGCTTTAAAAATTGCTAGCGGCCAGATTGAAAGTGGTATCGCAGGTGGAACAGATACAAACTCAGATGTAACGGGAGTTTTTAGCCATGAGTTTTCATGGTTGATGATGGAATTACAAAAAGCAAAAACATTAGGTGATAAATTTAAAGTTTTAACGAAGATGAAACCGCAATATTTAAAACCAATCTTCCCTGCTGTGATGGAGCCACAAACTGGTTTATCAATGGGACAACATACTGAGCTTATGGTTCAGGAATGGGGAATCACGCAAAAAGATCAGGATCAACTTGCTTTTGAATCTCACCAAAAAGCAGCGAAAGCTTACGCTGATGGATTTTTTGATGATTTAGTTTTCGAATTTAAAGGAGTCAAAAAAGATACAATCCTGAGACCTGATACAACAATTGAAAAACTAGCAAAACTAAAACCTGCTTTTGATTTCACAGGTAAAGGAACACTAACAGCTGGGAACTCAACTGCACTAACAGATGGTGCTTCTGCTGTACTATTAGGAAGTGAAGACTTCGCTGATAAACATAAACTTCCCATCCTGGCTTACTTTGTTGATGCTGAATACTCAGCTGTCGACTTTGTTAAAGGTGAAGGTCTTTTAATGGCGCCAACATATGCAGTGTCTCGCCTCTTAGATAGAAATGGATTAACACTTCAGGATTTCGACTTCATTGAAATTCACGAAGCGTTTGCTGGACAAGTTTTATGTACACTTAAAGCTTGGGAGTCAGAAAAATACTGCGTGGAAAAACTAGGAAGAACTGGAGCGATGGGATCAATTGATAGAGCGAAGTTAAACGTTCATGGATCTTCACTTGCTCTTGGACATCCATTCGCTGCAACTGGTGGAAGAATTATTGCCAGTCTTGCTAAGATGCTAGCTAAAAAAGGATCAGGACGTGGATTGATTTCTATCTGTACTGCTGGTGGTATGGGTGTAGCTGCGATTATTGAGAGACCATAATTATGAAAAAATATCTGCCAAATTTTTTAGCGTTTCTCTCAATGTTTGCCCCGAAGCTTGCGGCAAGAATCGCGTTTAAAATGTTTGCGACTCCGGTACGAATTCCTCGTCCAGAATCGGAAATGCAGATGTTTCATCTTTCAAAACAATACTTTTTAAAAAACGGCATTGCCGCATTCGAATGGGGAGAAGTTTCTTCTCCCCTTGTTCTTCTTGTTCACGGATGGAATGGTCGCGGAACTCAGATTAGTGCTTTTGCAAAATCATTAGTTGAAAAAAAATTCCGAGTGGTCGCTCTTGATGGACCAGGACACGGAAGTTCTGCAGGGAAAATTACAACACCAACTCACTACGCTCAATTTATTATCGACGCTCAAAAAGAATTAGCTCCTGAAGGTGCTCACGCCGTTATTGCACACTCTTTTGGTGGTGGGTGCACTGTTCTTGCGGCCACTCGTGGTCTGCAGGTTAAAGGTCTGGTTCTGGTTGCGAGTCCTGCTTTCTACGACAGAGTTGTAGGATTCTTTGGAAAAAACTTTGGTCTAAATAAAAACTCGCAGGCCGCTTTTGAAGAGCTGATTACTAAAGCTGCCGGCATGCAACCGCAGGAATTAAACATCGGAAAAATTGGCGCCACCCTAAAAATCCCCGCTTTAGTTGTCCATGACGTTGATGATAATGCCGTAAACTTTATGTCCGCAGAGGCCATTGTCTCGGCCTGGCCTGGAACAAGGCTTATCAAAACCGAAGGTTTGGGCCACAGACGCATCCTAAAGGATCAAAAAGTCATTAGTGAAGTCGCCGATTTCATTGGGAAGATTTCCTGATCACCGATTGATTATTTGCGCTCCTCGTGATATCTCCCCCCTATGAAAAACATTTCTTTAAAAGACGTCATTGAGAGCATTTCAATCCTAGAACACATCGTCTCAAACTCTGAGCTACTAACAGAGTTAACACACGAACAAAGAATCGCACTTTTTAAAGCTGCGGGAACAATCTCGCGTCCGGATAAAAAAGAAATTAAGAAACGCGATAAAGATGTAAAGATCACTCGTCAAAAACAAATGGTCGAACAAAACAGACTTAAGCGCGCTTACACTGGAATCAGAAGTGCACGCGAGAGTTCTGTATTCATTGCTCCTGAACAATTACTTTTAGACAGCGATAAAGCTTATGCTGAAGCTCCTGAATTAGATAAAGCACGTAACTGTTACGTGTGTAAGGCCGAGTTCACAAAACTTCATTTCTTCTACGATACAATGTGCAAGGAATGTGGGGACTTCAACTACCATAAACGTTTTCAACTGACAGACCTAACAGGTCAGGTTGCATTGATCACAGGATCACGTTTAAAAATCGGATACCACGCCACTCTATTAATGCTTAGATCAGGTGCAACTGTTATTGCGACAACTCGCTTTCCAGTAGACTCTGCTATTCGTTTTGCGAAAGAAAAAGATTTCAGTGAGTGGAGCTCTCGTCTTCACATCCATGGTCTTGATCTTCGCCACTCACCTTCTGTAGAAATTTTTGCAAGCTTCATTGAACACAAGTTTGACCGTCTTGATATTTTAATCAACAACGCTGCTCAGACTGTTAGACGCCCACCAGGGTTCTATAAGCATTTAATGGAAAATGAATTATTAAACTTCCATGATATTGATCCTCAGGCGCAAATCATTTTAAAGAACCACCAGGACTTTAAAACTGAACTGAACCAGATTACTCACGGGAAAGATATTTCTACTGAGACTGCGTTGCCAGTAGCATGGCACGGAGAAGGTCCAGGAGTTGGTATTAGAGCTTCTGCAGAGCTTTCTCAAATCCCATACAGCTACGATAATTCTCTTGTGGCAGAAGAAGTATTCCCTGAAGGACAACTTGATGTGGATCTTCAACAAGTAGATCTACGTAAGACAAATAGCTGGAGACTTCGTCTTGGAGAAATTCAGACTCCGGAAATGTTAGAAGTTCAGTTAGTAAACGCTGTAGCACCTTTCATTCTATGTAACCGTCTGGTTCACATGATGAGACGTGATTACACTGGTAAAAAACATATTGTTAACGTGACTGCGATGGAAGGAAAGTTCTATCGTTTCAAAAAAGAAGACCGCCACCCGCACACTAACATGGCGAAGGCCGCTCTTAACATGATGACTCACACGTCAGCTTCTGACTTTGCTAAAGATGGAATTTTCATGAATGCCGTTGATACTGGTTGGGTGACTGATGAAGATCCAGCAGAAATCTCACAAAATAAACAAGCTGTTCACGACTTTCAACCACCACTAGACATCGTCGATGGTGCTGCGAGAATTTGTGATCCGTTTATCGACGGGATTAATTCTGGGAAACACTGGTGTGGGCAATTCTTAAAAGATTACAAACCAATCGATTGGTAATGTAATTTTAAAAGATACCTTTATTATTTAATTTTTTACTAGTGGAAGTACTACAATGACAGGACTATTTGGTCTGCAAGAACCGTCTTCTAGAACTTCCAAACAATAGCTCACGACAGCTTTATCTTTTGCAACTTTAAATCCACTAAAGATAGCTCCTCTCGCATCCAATTCTGCCATAGCAACAGACTTATCCATTCCATAAGCAGACGCTTCAATTGTGTTATCTGTTGGCCAGTGAAAATGACCACTCGTCATAGTTCCGGCATTTGCAAGATTTGTTATTAATGTGAACGATAATAAAAAAAGTTTCATAATAAAGCTCCACTCTATAAAGGTTGGCCTGGTGCCAGAAGCTTTTCATAACACAAATTTTTATTCTAAATTCCAAAGCAATAAATTTTATCTGTTAATAATTTGATAAATACAACACTCATCTCCTAAGTGCCTAAAAAACCAAAAAGTGCCAGCAGACTAACCAAAAAGTGCCAGCAGACTTGTGGTATAGCGGTGTAGCTACCACAAGTCTGCTGGAACCCTTAGAACCCTTAACATAAATTCTTTATTTGGTAACAGGAACGAAAACACCAGAGTAAGGTCTAGAGTAAACAGTCCCATAAGTATCAGCTAGTTTCCATTCAACTTTTCCACTGACTGGATTAAAAACACCAGCGTAAGGTCTAGAATAAACAGTCCCGTAAGTGTCAGCTATTTTCCATTCAACTTTACCAGTGACAGGGTTAAAAACACCAGCGTAAGGTCTTGAGTAAACAGTCCCGTAAGTGGCAGCTACTTTCCACTCAACTTCGCCTGTCACTGGATTAAAAACGCCAGCGTAGGGTCTTGAGTAAACAGTCCCATAAGTCTCAGCAACTTTCCACTCAACTTCCCCAGTCACTGGATTAAAAACGCCAGCGTAGGGTCTTGAGTAAGCGGCCCCATAAGTCTCAGCGACTTTCCACTCGACTTCTTCTGTCGCCGGATTAAAAACACCAGCGTATGGTCTAGAATAAACAGTCCCGTAAGTGGCAGCTACTTTCCACTCAACTTCTCCAGTGGCCGGGTTAAAAACACCTGAGTGAGCTCTAGAGTAAACAACTCCATAAGTATCAGCTATCTTCCATTCAACCTTTCCATTAGGAAAATAAAGAGAAAAAATATAACTATCAATTTGTTCATCTGTTAAAGGACTATTCTTATCTCTGATCATTGCAACCAGTTTATCCAGCATGGCCTTATTAAATGGAAGGTCGGTATCTTTCAAAGAGTCTAGAATTTTTCGACATGACTTTTTTTCACAACTTGCAATCTCTCTAGTTGGTAAGGCTGAACATCCTGCAAAAAAGATGGTGCCTGCAATAATTAAAAAAACCTTCATTAACTGATCCCCGTTTAAAGTCACTTGAGTTCAGTATCGGACTAAATAAACTAAAATTTAATCTTATCTTTTGCTGCTCTTCCATAAGTAAGTGTAACCTAAATAATCGAGCCCTCTAATCTTGAAAAAATGACTTTAATATATGAATAAATCCCTTGTAAAAGGTGCCAGCAGACTTGTGGTAGCTACACTGCTATACCGCAAGTCTGCTGGCACCGAATTACCGTTGGGCATTCAGTTTTTACAACAAGATCCTCGCCTCATTCCAGTCTCTATCTAGCTTGATATATAGAAAACTACAGACAACCTCGAGGCTCCATAGGCTAATACCTAACCATAAAGTAGGTATAACCAAATTGATTTAATACAAGTCACTCAGTACAACTTCCACAGTGAAAACAAAATCGCTTACAATTTAAAAGGATATTTTTATGAAGTTATTACTTATTACTCTTTGCACTTTATTTTCAGTAAACACTTTTGCAAGTGGGCCCGCACCTCGCTGGCAAATGCAATGTACTTCTGCAATAGAAACGCCAGGATCATCATCAGATGAAGTCAGAGCAACTATGTACGCTGTTGGGTCTTCCGTTGCGATCTCTGCTCAAATGTTTTACGACGGGGTCGATCTTCTTTGCAGTTACCAAGGAAATTGTACGGGCCTTAATAATCAAAAAGACATTATCCCAGCTGATGAAGCAAAATTATTTCGCGATAAGAAAGGTGTTGTTACTGGCTTTTCGTATGGAAACTACACTTTCAAATGTAAGTAAGAGACCAAAGCTATTTTTATATAAAACAAGGGAAATAATTATGAAAACTTTTGGATTTACGTTATGGGCAATTTTGTTCTTAACCTCTTCAGCTTTTGCAGAAAACTTTGTATGCTCGGACTATTCTGGTCAGACAACATTCTCAGTTAACTACAATTATACAAATGTTCAAAAGAGAACTGTCTCAGGTCGTTTTTTTTTGAGATCTAAAGATATTCAAAATGGTGAGATCTCTGGAAAGTTTTTTAACTATGTTGGAGAGCCAGATAATTATGCTATTTCTGTTTTAGATTGCTCACAAGAACCAGAGACTGGCTATTGCCATAGTACATCTGGACATTGGTTAACAGTCGCTCACGGATACGAACTAAATTTAGGCGGCACTCTAGGGTCGACAATTGTTACTTGCCATGGAGACATACCTTAGCTTTCTTTCTGCCTTAGCAGACTACAAAAACATATTCGAAAGGAGTTTACGATGAAGACTTTAGTATTTCTAATTATCTTGACCACTGCAACTGTCTCTCAAGCAGCAAATCGAAATGTCTATTGCGATGGAGGCCCGGAGGCATTTACAGCAGGTCTTATTGAAGATCACGATACTCCTGGTTACTTCCAACTTAAAAACGCTAAAATCACTGGTGCTTTTACAAGAACTGGTTTTATTTGTGCTGGTAATACGCTATTTATGAAAATGAAATGTGCTGGGTATGCGAACGGTATTTCTTCACAACTTATTGAACTAAGTTTTATTGATCAGAATCCTCACTTCACAGCGTCTATTAAGTCATTCTCGAATAATGAGACGAAAATTTGGCCTTGTGTAATTGAGTAATTTAACTGTAGTTTTAGTTCCAGAAAAATTCGGTGCCAGTAGACTTATGGTTATGCTGTTGCTCTACCACAAGTCTGCTGGAACCTAATTAGAACCTAATTAGTCACCAGTTACGTATCTAACATTTTTAATAACACAAGCAGTGTTGAATAGATCAACATGCCACACAGCAGATGAGTCTTCACCAACAGTCATGCGAACTTCAATGGTATCTAGAGCTTCACCACCAGCTTCAACACTGTTGATAGTTTCAGTTGAAACTAAAGTGTAAGTACTTTTTTTAGAGTTATTTGAAATAGCGTCTACTGCTTTAGCTGCTGCGAAAGCTTTTTTGTTGCATTCAACTGAAGCAAATGAGCTTGTAGCAATTGCAAGAGAGAAAACAGCAAAAAGAATTTTTTTCATATGAACTCCATGAATAAGTATTTTTATGAGCAAAAAAATACCCTGAAGCTAAATGCGTGTATATTTTAAAATACTGATGATTGTAATCTAATTAATGGCATGTTTATCAATCCTCTAGATAAACAGAGAGTTTCAAAAATGTTAAATTCAAATGGAATTAAAGACTTGCAAGCTTCTTTAACGTATCCCCTGTCATTCTCTGAACTGTCCATTCATCCATAGGAATCGCACCAATCGAGTGATAGAACTCAATCGCAGGCGTGTTCCAATCAAGCACAGACCATTCAAATCGTCCGTATCCTCTATCGACTGCAATTTTTGCAATATGAACAATAAGTTTTTTTCCATAACCTTTCCCACGACATTCAGGAAGGACAAAAAGATCTTCAAGATAAATTCCAGGCAATCCTAAAAAGGTTGAGAAGTTTTTAAAGAATAAAGCAAAACCAACTTTCACATCATCTTCTTGAATAAAAATGACTTCAGCAAAGCGCTCTTCACCAAAAAGATTTTTCTTTAACAGGTCATGCGTGGCCACTGCTTCATGCTCAAGTTTTTCATAGACAGCAAGTGCTTTGATAAATTTTAAGATTTCAGGAATATCAGCTTCTGTTCCCGCAACAATTTTTACATTCGCCATATATAATCCTTACAAAGAGTCGAAGCATTTCGTTCTAGCTTCAGTATTACAAGTTAAGAGTTTAAGTCGGGTCACCGTAAAATCTGTTGGCTCCCTCACCACTGATCCAATCTCTAACAATTTTTTTTCTGCATTTTTTAATTCTACCTGCTCAGTTGGTAAGGTCGTTTTCTTTAAAGCACAATTTTTTAATACAACTTGAAGCTCTCTTGCATAACTTCTCATTAATAAAGTTTCTTCTTTATTTAAGGCCGAGCGATTTATCCATATATCGATGTCGTCTCTGATCCCATTTGTGAGCGAGTCTATGCCTAAGATTGTCTGATCATTAACCTTCTGATCAGGAGTGTCTGGCTCTGCTTCTCCATGAAAACTTGTTTGTTGAAAATATTCTTTATTCTTTATGACTTTGCTCATGAGAAAAGAATAATCACTTTCGAGATGTCCCAAATATTGTCTTATACCCAAGAATATGGCCATCGTAAGTAGAATTGGCGCAATTGCAAAAACGATTTTGTAGAGACGACCTTTCATTTTTTTCATTATTTTTTCTTGATCGCATCCAATGATGAATTCGTCCACGGACGATAAGCAAGTAGTACCCCCATATCGTGCAATCCTTTTTTATCGCCACCTGCAACCATTCTAGTCTCTTCTTGAAGCTCAGACACCATCTTATCAAGCTTCTTTTTAAACTTCGCGATAGACTCCAAAGGAAAGCCATTGGTAACGAAGCGGATGTAATCCAGCTCGGATTCAAAATCATGATTTAAATAATTACTCTTCGTTTGAGCAAAAAGAATTTTCCCTACCGCCCCGTCTCTTCTAAAACGAAGTGTGCCGGTCTTATTTTTGAGCTTCACTCTATCTCTGGGATGAAGTTCAAGCAGGTTTAATTTATCTAACTGTAGAAGTATTTTTTTAGATTCGTTATTTGTGATCTCATAGTCTCTTTCGATTTTTGCTGGAGTTAGTCCATCATTAAGCAAAATAAAATAATGAAGTTGTCTGGGATTTTCAGCGAGGATTTTTTCCTGCTCTTTGGTCAATGTGTGATTGGATACATCTTCTTCAAAATTAGCGTTACGACAGACTTCAGAAAAACTAATGTCACATGCTTTGCAAATTTCATCGATGCGCTCAAGGCTTATAGACTTGTCTGCGAGGATGCGCTTCACACTCGATTCACTCAAGTTTAGCGATTTTGCCAGGTCTCGATAAATAATGTTTTTTGCTTTAAGAGAGCTTTTGAATGCGGCCAAAAATTGGTCAATCTGTCCCATGGTGTATCCTCGCTTAGCCCTAAGGTATCACATTATAGTACTTCATGGAAGAGTATTGTGAAGAATGCCAATGAAGACGATACTGATATCAACAGGAGGCTATTATGATGGGACTATTTAAATTTCTATTCAATAAGAACTCTCTCTTTTACAACTCGAGCGAGCAGCGCCAGTACGAATTTAATCAACAACTGAGAAAAGATTCAATCAGCGCGAATCAAATAAGATCATTTTAAATCTTTACCCTTGCAAGGCTCAATAAACTCCGCGAAAATGGGCCTGAGGGTTTTATGAAATATCATTTTTTATTCGTTATTCTATTGTCGGTTCTTTTTGGATGTTCAAGCTTGAAGAAAGTTGTCGAACCACCAAAAGTTAAGCTTCAAGAAATTCATATCACTAAACTTTCTGCGCTCAACGCTGACCTTGAAATTATTTTAAGTGTAAAAAATCCGAACTCTATAAACTTTGATGTAAAAAATTTGAAATATGCACTGGATATCAATGACAAAACAGTGACATCAGGAACAATGAAAGAAAAAGTCCTGGTTAAAGGAAAAGAGACCACAATGGTTTCAGTCCCTCTGCGCGTTCTCTATAAAGATATTTTCAGCTCTGTCCTTATGCTCCTTCAAAAAGATGGAGTTCCTTACCTGGTCAAAGGAAGTGTTGAGGTTGGACCTTTCACTATCCCTTTTGATGACAAGGGGAATTTGAGATCTGGTGATCTCTAGGATAGTCCTCACGATAGTCTTCATTGATGAATTCAAAGTCACTCCCCCAGACATAATCGTCTTCGTGCACAACTTCAATCACCTCGGCCGACTTGATCTTCTTCTTGAACAGGTAGTAGTAAGCAATACCGCTAAAGGCACCAGCAAAGTAACCAAGGAAGTGACTTAAGTAACTCACTTCAGGCTTAAAACTGTCCGGTACAAATAACACTATCGTTACCGCCACCACCTTCAAAACACGCCTTCCATTAGACTCACGTCGATCGATAAGCCATGCCAGCGCAAGCCAGGCACCACCCATCCAATTAACGACTCCAGAGACCCCTATAAGGCCCACATGATCGGGCATCGTCTGCAATACGGCCAGGTTAACCAGACCGCCGACGAAGAAGCCGAAGAATGGAAAAAATGTATAACCGAAATAAGCGATGAGATAATATGAGAACGGAAAAAATAAAAATAGATTTCCTAAGATATGACTTAAATCACCATGGGCAAAAAGCGTTGTCCACGCTCGCCACCACTCCCCTTGTGCAAAAACCTGGTTCCCGTTGGCCGACATCCAAAGAGGGGCATTGAATAAATTATTGATGTAGATGAAGCTGGTAAACAGCAAGAGGCACATTAAAAAGAGAGTTGGGTTTAGACCATCTCTCTTTGGAATTTTCGTCAGCCAATTTTCTTTAATGTAGGTTTTTGTTTCCATAATTATCAAGATGGGACTGTTCAAAAAAGTTGCAAGGGCCACTCTGAAAATAAATGCAAAAGCAGTTCGGGTTACCAATCTGATACTTGATGGTGTCGTCATCTAAAATGTATGAAGCTTTTGCGACAATGTTAAATTAACAACACAATTTCCATTGGGAAAAAATAAATTAAATTAAGCTTGGGTTAAGAAAGCGGCCGCGACTCTTTAACATTAACTAAGTAAGATCGTATTGAAACAGTCTTGAATCTTCTTAATGCAATATTGAGTTTTAAAACATGCCCTAGTATGAGAAATGTCAGTGGTAGTAAGAATTTGTAGGTATGAGGTACCAAAAATGCACGAGATTAGGGAATTATCAAATTCCTACGAAATGTCTAAACTCGCAATCGATTCCATGATCGATTACGCCGTTTACATTCTAGACAAAAGAGGAATTATTCTCTCGTCGAACAGTGGTGCAAAAAACCTTACTGGCCTTCAGGCCAGTGAAGTCATTGGAACTCACTTCGCACGCTTCTATTCTATTGAAGATATCGAACAAAACTTACCGGAGAATGATTTAAAAACTGCCCGCACTCAAGGGCACTATGAAGTTGAAAACTGGATGACGAGAAAAGATGGCTCACAATTCTGGGCCAACATTATTATCAACCGTTTGAATGACCAAAGTGGCAAGCATATTGGATACTCACAAATCACAAGAGACTTAACAGCTAAGAAACATAATGAAGATGCACTTCGTATGGCCGAGTATTCAGCACAAAAAGAATTGAAATTAAAATCACAATTTATCGCTGATATTTCTCACGAGCTTCGTACTCCATTAGGAGCAATCCTGGGGTTTGCTGAGTTCTTACAGAAAGATAATATAAATGAGACAGATAAGTCTCACTACCTTGATATTATTTTAAAAAACGGAAAAAATCTCAACCGTATCATTAACGATGTGCTCGACCTTTCCAAGATTGAGGCAGGTAGAGTTGATATCGAACTAATCGAATTTAACTTGCACAACACTATTGATGAAGTCATCGAGCTATTCAGGCCACAGTGCCTGGCAAAAAATATAAATATTAGATATGACAAAAAAGAAATAGACGTTGATAAGATCATCAGTGACTGCAACAGGCTTCGTCAGATTCTAAATAATATTATCGGCAACGCGATTAAGTTTACTGACAAAGGTGAAATCACAATCAGTGTTCTTAAGCTTAAAGAAACACCTGAACAAAACTGCTTTGAAATTTTAATTAAAGATACAGGGATTGGTCTTACCCAAGACGATATGAATAGAATTTTCCATCCTTTCATTCAAGTGGGAAATGCACAAAATATAAAAAATAAAGGATCTGGACTTGGTCTGGTCCTGGCCCGTCGAATGGCCGAAGCACTTGGTGGTGATGTGGAATTAGTCGGTACTGCTCCAGGAGTAGGAAGTGTTTTTAGCGTAAAGTTTACTGATTATAAAACGCTGAAGAGTTCATCGCGACCTAAAGCTGTCGAAATGCAGATGCATTCTTTAAAATCAAAATCGATTTTGATTGTAGATGATTCTGTCGATAATTTAGAAATTATAAAATTATTCTTAAATTCATACGGTGGTGACCCTGATGTTGCGATTGATGGAAATGAAGCTTTAAGAAAAGTTCAGAATAAAAAATATGACGTTATTTTAATGGATATTGAAATGCCTAATATGAATGGCTTTCAGGTTATTAAAGAGCTTCGTCAGAGAAAAAACAAAACACCTGTCATCGCTCTAACGGCCCATGCTATGCCGGAAGATCGTCTTAAAACTAAAAATGCTGGTTTTATCGACCACGTAACCAAACCGATTGATTTCAATTATCTCGTCTCAACTATTGAGACTCTTCATTAAAGCGGCCGGTTTTTTAGTACCGGCCTTTTTAATTCTTTATTTGTAGATTAAATTTTATCAAGTGGCGCAGGAATATTATCCGTATCACCTGGAACCTGTGGGAATTTTTTTGAATTCCAATCGTCACGGGCAATCGCCATTTTTTCTTTTGAGCTCGAAACAAAATTCCACCAGATAAATTTGGGTTTGGGAAATGTCTCTCCACCAATCAACACACAATGAGAGCCAGCACTTATGTTGACCTCTATGTCTGAACCTGGTTCAAAGACAATCATTTCATGATTCGTATAAGTCACGTCACCCACTTGCACTGAGCCTTCGATTAAATAAAGCGCTACTTCGAAAGATCTGGATTCGTACTCAAAAGTATAATCAGAGGTCGCACGGATATTTACAAAGACCAGAGGACTATAGGCCTTTACTGGTGAAACCTCACCGTGAAACTCTCCTACTACGACATCTATTTCTGCGCCTTCTTTATACAGCTTAGGAATCTGAGTATTTTTAAAATTAAAAAATGAGGGTTCAATATCTTCGAGATGATCAGGTAATGCCACCCAAAATTGTAAACCGTGTACGTCAGTCTCTTGCCCCAATTCATTTTGCGGTGTTTTTTCTGAATGAGATATACCACGTCCAGCAGTCATCCAGTTCACTTCTCCCGGGACGATGATTTGTGATGAGCCCAAGCTGTCTCTATGATGGATATGGCCTTTAAAAAGGTATGTGAGTGTCGATAAACCCATATGTGGATGTGGGTTCACCGTCATTTTATGTTCACTATCAAAATGTACGGGGCCCATATGATCTAAAAAGATAAATGGTCCAACCATTCTCTTTTTTGACCAGGGTAAAACACGTGAGACGGGCATTCCCATTAAGTCTTTTGATCTGGATTCAATAACTAACTGAACTTGATTTATCATACTCTGCTCCTAAAATACGGCCGTGGCCGGATCAAAGCTTGTTCTGCCATTCACATCATCAATCGTGCTAATTAATGCCAAGTCTGATGCTTCTAAATTAAAATCGAAGATATCAATATTTTCAAGAATTCTTTTAGTGTGACTTGATTTTGGAATCGCAATAATTCCATTTTCAAAGTGCCAGCGAAGAACAATTTGAGAAGGTGTTTTATTATACTTTTTTGCAAGCTCGACAATCACCTTGTCTTCAAACAGTTTACCTCGGGCCAGCGGACTCCATGCTTCCGTTGCGATATTATGTTTTGCATGGAAGTCTCTTAATTCTTTCTGTTGAAAGTATGGGTGCAACTCAACTTGATTTAAAACCGGGATCACTCCCGTTTCACCAATTAGTCTTTCAAGATGATCGATATTAAAATTGCAAACACCAATTGATCTGGCGATCCCCTCTGTGCGAAGGCGGTTGAGTGCTTTCCATGTGGCCACATATTTATCCTGAGCAGGCATCGGCCAGTGAATCAGGTATAAATCAACATAGTCTGTTTTTAATTTTTTAAGACTTGTATCCATGGCCCTTAAAGTTGAATCGTAACCTTGCTCCGAATTCCAAACTTTAGTTGTAAGAAAAATTTCAGCTCTATCAACACTAGAGTTTTTGATAGCAGTTCCAACACCTGATTCATTTCCATAAATCGCAGCGGTATCAATTGAGCGGTATCCAGCGGCCAGCGCTTCTTCCACCACAGCGGGAGCCTCAGTGTCGGAAACTTTCCATGTTCCAAATCCTACTGTCGGAATTTTTAAACCATCATTTAGGTTAGTGTATTTCTGATTGATCATTGTACTCTCTCTTACTTAATTTTTTTAGCGATATCATAAGCGCGCACGACCGCTTCTCGCTTTTGCATTTTCTCAAACCATTTTTTTAGATGAGGAAAATCATTTAAATCCTGACTTTGCATTTCATAAGGGACAATCCATGGATAAATGGCCATGTCAGCAATCGTATACTCTCCTGCTGCTACCCATTCTTTTCCATCGAGTTGTTTATTTAAAACGCCATAAAGTCTGGCCGTCTCTTTAATGTATCTATCCATTGCGTACGGAATTTTCTCAGGCGCGTACTTATTGAAGTGATGATTTTGTCCGGCCATAGGGCCTAGTCCCGCCATCTGCCAGAATAACCATTGTGAAACTTCCGCTTTCGCGCGAGTTGAATGTGGGACGAATTTTTTTGCTTTCTCGGCAAGGTACCAAAGGATAGCACCAGATTCAAAAAGAGTTAAAGGCCCGGCATTATCCTCAGGAGTATTATCAACAATGGCCGGAATTTTATTGTTGGGGTTCACTTTTAAAAAGTCAGCATTGAACTGTTCGTTCTTGGAAATATTTACGGGGTGAAGCTTGTATGGAAGACCTGACTCTTCCAAAAAGATCGTTATCTTGTGACCGTTAGGCGTTGTCCAATAATGTAAATCAATCATATATTCATCCTTGTTAACATTGATAGTAATGTTAACAAAGATTTTTTAGATGAACACATGAAGAATGCTTTAATTTACTTAAAGGCCAGTTCCCAAAAGAGAACTTTAGGCACTCAGCGATGAAATATTTCCAATTTCCTTATCAAGGACCTCAATTAGTCTTGAGTCATCAGGATGAATCTCTGGTGCAAAACGCTTCACTACCACGCCTTGTTTGTTAATAAGAAACTTTTCAAAGTTCCACATCACATCATTGTCATGTCCAACATCCAGACCACGCTTAATAAAAGCGCGTTTCGCCTGACTATAAAAAGTTCCGAATGAATCCGGGGCATCAGTTGTGAGAATTTTATAAAGTTCATGTTGCCCTTCTCCTCTCACTCTTGTCGCTTGAAAAAGTGGAAAAGAGAACTGGTGCTTGTCACCAAAGAGTTTGATATCAAATTCATCTGTCTGAACGGCAAGGATTTCAAATCCCATGTCTTTGTAGTTTGCATACAATTGTTCTAATTTTTTGTGTTGAGCAGTTGAACCCGTATTCACCGGAACGTTGACCACCAGAAGAACTTTATCTTTGTATTCTTCTAATGTAACAACCTGTCCTTCTTCTTTTGTTAAACTGATATGATAAATGCTGCTCATAAAAATAACCTCTACGCTGCAAGTTTTATTGAATCGATAATTTGCTTGATAAGCAAATCTATAAAATGTTGATCTTTAAGTGAAAATTGGCACGCGCGATGAGTGGATCTTTTCGATCTCATACTCGCATTCACCGGTGTCCATAATGAGAAGGCCAGGACTTTACTATCAAGTGACTGGTCTACAATTCCTTTTTCCTGAGCTTGCTGAATAAAATTCAGCAGTCCATTCCAAAGTTTTCCGAAAGTCTGCGGGAAAATTTGAATAGCGTAAGGGTGCTCTCTTTCAAACTGGTCAAAGTAAAGACTGACGACTTCAGAGTTCTCTAAATAGAACTCCACATAAGATTTAAAAAATAAAGTCAGTCTGAATTTAAAATCCACTTCATTTTCGACATTGCTCAAGATGTTGCCAGTTGTCTCGAACTTCTCTGAAAGCATTCCTTCAAATATCGTTTCTAACAAGGCCTCTTTGCCACCGAAGTGAAAGGAAATAAGGCTGGGGTTAGCGTTGGCGTGATCACAAATCTCTCTGACTGAAACTCCGTGATAACCACGTTCGCAAAAAAGAGAGAGAGCGGACACGATCAAACGATCGCGCCCATTCTCTTTTGTTTTTTTCATTACAGTATTCATTTCTTACTCAGTCACCATTGAATCGTCTTCAATTTTAGACTGACCTTGAACTTCAGTATGCTTGTTTGGTTTATGAGCTTTCTCTTCTTTAGTTTGAGAAGTCATTTTTGCTCCCAAATTATTAGCCCATACTCTAAAGCGGTCGATATAAACGAAGATCGATGGGAGAACAATCAAAGTTAGAATCGTTGATAAAGCAACACCTGCTACAATTGCAACCCCCATTGAAGTTCTAGTTCTAGAAGCTGGGTTCAAACCGATTGCAATAGGTAAAGTACCAGCGATTAGAGCAAATGAAGTCATAAGAATTGGACGAAGACGAGTCTTACCTGCTTCAATGATAGCAGTAAATCTATCTTTACCTTCTTCCATCAACTGCTTTGCAAAGTCGACCATTAGAATCCCGTTTTTACCGGCAACACCGATAAGCATGAAGAACCCAAAGATCGCAAACAGGTTCATTGTTTTACCTGTTAAATAAAGTCCGAAGAAAGCTCCACTAATAGCAAGTGGAAGCGAAAGCATAATCGTTACAGGAGTAATAAAAGACTCATATAAAGATGAAAGAATCAGATAAATAACTAGTAGACCCATACCTACGGCAAGAATTGTTGAAGTCATTAGCTTTGCCATATCTTCAGCATCACCACCTAAGTTCAGGTTAACACCTGGCTCAAGCTTTAAATCTCCTTTAGTCATTCTCTCTGTATATTCGGCCATAATCTGATTTAAACCTTCACCTGGTTTTAGCCCTGATGAAAGCTCAATAAAACGTCCACGGTTCATCCTTTCAATAGACGCCGGACCAGTTGTCTCTACACCATTAGCAACATCAGAAAGTTTAACTAAGCGGTGGTTGATGTTTGGTACATAAACCTGATTGTAAAGTTTCTTTAAATCTCTTTGTTCATCAGTTAAACGAACACGAACATCATACTCTTGACCATTTTCACGGAAAACAGCAGGTGTCGCCCCTTCAACTTGTGCTCTTAGTTCTGCACCTAATGTTTTAGTGTTGATACCGTACTCTCTCGCTGCTCCTGGCTTAACTTTTACCTGTAGCTCTGGCTTACCAGTTCTATAGTTAGAGTCAGAGTCTACCAGACGCTTGTCTTTTTTCATCGCTTCAAAAATTTTCATTGCACTTCTTTCCAGTGCAGCAGCATCAGGAGAAGTGATGTTTAAAATCATCGGCTGACGTCCCATTCCCGATGTATCGTATTTTTTTACAATTGGGTTAGCGATTTCTTTATAAGCAACAAGTTGCTCTCTAAGTGTATTTCTAAAGTTTTCTGTCGTAATTCCATGTCTGTCTTTTTTCAACTTAACAATGAAAGTGGCCTTATTAACCTCACCGTTTTCATTTCCTGCAGAATAAAGAACGAAGTCGACGATATCATTTTTTTGAACGATATTTTTTACTTCAGTTGCAACCTGTGCAGTTTTTTCAATATTTGTTCCCGGAGTAAGCTCAAGTGTAATATTTAATTCGTCAGCGTTATCATCTGGAACGAATTCACCTGGAAGGAAGCCTGCTACGTAGAAAGAGAAAAGGAAGATCGCTAAAGTTGCACCAATTGTCGCCAGTGGAGACTTTAAAGTGAACTTTAAGAAAGCTTCGTAAATGTTTTCTAACCAAGTTTGGAAACGGTCAAATCCTCTAACCATGCGGCCAAGAGTTTTGTCGTAGATACCTGGGTTTTCAGGAATATGTTTAATGTCATGGTGCTCGCCCCCAAAGTAAGCTGCAAGCATCGGAATAATTGTAAGGGCAACAAAAAGTGAAATGGCCATTGAGAAAGCAACTGTTAAACCGAATGATTTAAGGAACTGTCCGATCGTTCCTGACATCATGGCAACTGGTACGAATACGGCCATTACAACCAGTGTAATCGCAATAACGGCCATCTGAATTTCAGCTGTCGCTTTTTGAGCTGCTTCTTTGGAATCAAAACCTTTTTCCATAAATCGATAAACGTTCTCAATAACAACGATGGCATCATCGATCAAGAGACCTACTGCTAACGTCAGGGCCAGTAGAGTTACGATGTTAATTGTAAATCCAGCAAGACCAATCAAGATGAAAGATCCGATTAAAGAAACTGGAAGTGAAAGGGCCGTGATTAAAGTAGACCTTACAGAACCTAAGAAGAAAAATACTGTAATGACCGTTAAGATAATACCGATAATAATTGTTTCATAAACGTCATGAACGTTGGCCTCAATCTTTTCAGACGAGTCGACGATGATATCAAGCTTCGGAGCATTTTTACTGTCTTTTAATTCTAAGTTAATGGCCGCAGCTTTTTTCTTAATATCTTGAGCAACTTTAAGAGTGTTCGATCCTGCTTGACGATAAACTTGTAGAGTTAATACGCGGTTCTCATTTAAAAATGAGCGCGATTTTTCATCTTCTAATGTATCTTTAACGATCCCAAGATCAGCAACACGAGTTGGTACTTCGTTACCATAAAGGTTAACTAGTGTATCTGCGACTTCCTGAACATTTGAGAACTCTCCCACTCCTCTGAATACTAATTCTTTATCATCACGAGAAACTTTACCTGCAGGAATATTTTCTCCCATCGCTCCTACTTGAGAAGATACCTGAGAAACTGAGATCTCACGCGATTTAAGTTTATTTCTATCTAGTAAAACGTGAATTTCTCTTTTACGTCCACCGATAATTTCAACCGCACCAACGTTATCTACTTGCTCTAGACGAGGTTTAATAATTCTGTCGGCCAAGTCGTATAACTCACCATCGCCTAAACCTTTTGCTGTAACAGAAAGATATACGATCGGGCTATCAGAAGGGTCGAATTTTTTAATGATCGGATCTTCTACTTCAGTTGGAAGATCAGCTTTTGCGATGTTTACTTTATCGCGGACTTCCTGCTCTGCTACTTTTGAATCTTTATCATCGTTGAACTCAACGATAAGAATAGAAACCCCTTCAAGGTTTCTTGATTTTAAACGTTTGATACCTGAGATTGATGCAATTTCATCTTCAAGCGGTTTAGATACTAGTGTCTCAATCTCTTGAGGACCAGCTCCTTGATAAACAGTTTGTACAGTTACAACCGGAATCGAAACGTCAGGAAATAAATCGACTGACATTGATTTGAAGGCCGTAAAACCACCAACTAGAATCCCGATGATTACACAGGTGATAAATATGGGTCTTTTAATGGATACGTTTGCTAAACTCATATTATTTCTCCCCTTGGTATAATTTCAACTGTGCTTCTAGTGCTAATATTTGAGTCGCTGATTGAATACGTGCAGCTTGTGCTGTTGTGTAGTCTTGCTCAAATAAAAGAACCTGATAAGTTGTCGTACGACCTTGTCTTAATCTAGTTCTTTCATTGTCTAATTTTGCTTTTTGAGCGACTTCCATTGAGCGGGCAATTTTAAGCGTCGCTTTCGATTCCGAAAGTTTTTGCTTCAAATCGATCCAGTCCTGGTCTTGTGTGTACACTAAATTCTGCTCACTAATTTCAGCAGATTCTTGTAAACGTCTTGCTCCGGCCTTTGCATCTGAAACTGCAGAGAAATTCAGAGGCATATTGAACATCACTCCAACATATCCAGAGTCGTGTTCAGTTTTATTTCCATTGTTAAAAGCACGTGATGCTTCTAATCCACGCCCTTGAAGAGCATAACCACCAATCACATCAAGTGTTGGTTTATTTCTTTCAAGAATAAGTGCGCTTGATGCTTTCGCCAGAGCAGTCTGAGCTCTTGCTGCTTTAACATCTAATCTTTCACCCGGACGAGCTTCTGGAACCACGATATTTTGAAGATTCGCGTAATCAACGATCTCCAGACTTGGCGTTGCAGTTGTTGATTCCAGATTCAAGTAAGTATTGAAAGCTCGCTGCGCGCGCTCAACATCGTTCTGTGCTTGCTGCAATTGAAGTTTATAAGATTCAATAAGAGCAGTGGCCTGAAGAACGTCGGCACTTTCACCAAGGTTTTTTTGTTTTTGTTTGTTAACGTAGTTGTAAATATTCTGACCAGCACCTAGGGCCTGCTCTTGAATTGCCACACGTTCTTTTGCTGTCGATAATTGCCAGTAAGCAACTTCAGCATTGATTAAAAGATTTTGTGAGTTTGCCAGGGCACCATACTGATTAGCTAAATTTTGATTTCTTGTCACTTCAGCTTGTGCCTGAATTGTGCGTCCAAAACCGTTACCCCATAAAGGCATTTTCAATTCGATATTTGGAGTTGCATCCCAAAAAGAAGATTCAACGCCCGCTGCGAAATTTGAGTTCTCATACTGAGTTTTTGTCAGAGTATAAGCAAGTTTTGCTTCCAGACCAAAATCAAACGTTTGAGTTAGTCCAGCACTATAAAGGCCAACATTCTTCTCATCCCAAGATTTTGATTGAGGAGGTGCTGGAAGTGTAGTGTCGAAACTGCGTGTTGCTTCAGCAAAGAAGTAAGGCGAAGTTAATAGATCAGCTTCACGAGAAACTAATCCCGATCCATCTGCCTGAGCTTTTCCTTGTCTGTAAGCTAAGCTTTTTTCTTCTACTTGAGTTAGGTATTCATTGAGAGTCAGCGCATGAGCAATAGGCCCCGCCACAATCGATCCAATGACCACGATTGTCTTTAACATAGTTAACCTCATCTTGGATGTAATCAAACGATTACTTTGTTTTCAAGTTGAGTATCGTCGAAAACTGTGATGTAATCAAGTGATTACTTAGTAGAACTTATGAATTTTCTGGCCAACCTATAAATTTTAAGGTGTTATAAAGGAAAATTATGGTAGTAAAACAAATTAAATCTAAAAACAAAGATCGTTTAGCGACTGAAGAGCGCCTCCTTGAGGCGGCAGAACAGGTATTTTCAAAGCATGGCTTCAAAGGCGCGACTACGCGTATGATTGCTAAAAAAGCTGACGTTAATGTCGCTTTAATCGCCAGATATTTTGATGGTAAGTATGGTCTCATGATTAAGTTCATTGAGAAAAAAGCGATTCAGTGTCGCTTTATTGAGATGGACTACCCACCTCAAGAAACACTCGCTGCAGAATGCTTATGTTTTGCCAAACAAAGACTCTTATTTTTTATTGATGATATGAGTTTATTTAAGATTGTGATGGTTCAGTTTTTAACTGATCCAAAATTTTTAAAGAAGTTTCATGAGTCATTAATTATCTTTGAAACTCACCCGGCATTCGAAGCTCGTCTCAACAACCTGATTGAACAAAAAAAAGTTGCTCCGACAATTAATGCTGCTCAAATTTTAGATATCATAGAAGATTATATCTTCAGCATTGTCATGGGAAAGATGTTAATCGATAACATCTCACATGAAGAGGCCAATACTTATCTTGAACGATTCATTGATATTTTCTGTAAGGGCCTTGAGTCTCAAGCTAAAGACAAATAAACTGGGCAGTCATTAGCGCGAACGACTCTCGCTGCCAATAAAGATTCTCCAAAGTAGAATATGAGTTCTAATAGGTTGCGGCCCAACATAAAGATTACATAAATTTTACTCCCTCTTTCTATTAAAGCGTTGCCTCGAATTCCTCCTAAGTACATACTGCAATCTGATGAAAATGCTTATGATACTCTCCCTACTCGCCTTTAGTTTTACCTCAGTGGCAGGAACTGACTTAAAAAAAATGGGCCTCCCAAATAACCGAGTGATTACTATCACCGGCCATCCTGATTACCCTCCGGTCATATGGACGAATAAAGAGACCAAAAAATTTCAAGGCATCGCTATCGAAATGATGCAAATGATTTTCAATGAAATAGATGTCAAAGTTGTTTTCATCAACGTGGACAACTGGGCACGTGCTCAGGAAGAAGTGAAAAGCGGAAGGATTGATATACTTCTTCCTCCCTATAAAACAGAAGAGCGTCTTCCTTTTTATAATTATGCAACTGAACCTTTCATACAGGATGAAACAGTTGTCTTTGTGAGAAAGGGCAAAGAATTTAAATTTGAGAACTTTCAAGATTTACTAAAATTCCCCGGCACCGCAATTATCAATGATAGCTTCGGATCTGATTTTGATAAATTTGAATTGATCCATAAAAATATCACTCGTCTTTCTACGACTGAGCAGTGTTTTCGTTTTGTCGATAAAAACCGCGCCCGTTATATTATTGCAGGACTTAACTCAGGGCTGGCCACACTTGTTCAATTGCACTGGGAAGATCGTTTTGTGGTTTTACCAAAAAGAGTTATCACCACCGGGATGTACGCTCCGATTTCACTAAAATCAAAGTGGAACATACCTGAAGTAAATAATTATCTGAAAGAAAAATTCGCCGAATATAATCGCAAAGGCATCATAAAGAAACTAGAGAAAAAGTACCTTGCTCTCTTAAAAAAAGAGAACAAGGAATCAAAGATTTTATTAAACAAAAGCACTAAGACCAGTAATGGCCCTACCTAGCACAAGACTATTGATTTGTTTTGTTCCTTCATAAGAGTATAGAGCTTCAGCATCCCCTAAGAACCTTGCAACCTTGTTGGAGATTAAAATTCCATTGGCACCCATTAGCTCTCTCGACATGCTGGTGATGGTTCTGCAGCCTACTGTACAAAAAACCTTTGCCAGCGACGCTTGCTCATCAGACATCACACCAAGATCGTGTAATTGGCTCAATCTGGTAGTCAGACACTGCATGGCCGTTAACTGCGAAAGCATTTGTGCCAGCAGATCCTGAGTCATCTGAAAGCCTGCAATCGGGCGGTCAAACTGACGGCGGTCCATTGTATACTGAAGAGTGTGTTCATAAGCTCCGCGAGCACAACCGACGGCCTGCCATGCAACTCCCGCTCTCGTCATCTTTAACACTTTTGCAGTGTCTTTAAACGTGTTCGCATTTTGCAGACGTCTTTCTTCTTTCACTTTTACGTTCTCTAATTTGATTAAAGCATTTTGAACAATTCTCAGTGACATTTTATCTTCAATTTTTTCAGTCGTTAAACCATTTGTCGTGCGATCGACAATGAAGCCTTTCACCATATGGTCGTCGACGTCTTTGGCCCAGATAATAATATAGTCGGCAAATGTTGCGTTCCCGATCCATTTTTTTTCACCATTAATTGTCCAGGTATCACCTTCACGCTTACAAGTGGTTTTTAATCCCATAGAAGCGGCCGAACCAACATCGGGCTCAGTCAAGCCAAAGGCCCCGATTTTTTCCATTCGAATCATTGGTGGAATGAACTCGCGTTTTTGTTCTTCTGATCCACAAATATAAATTGAATTCAAGGCAAGACCAGAGTGCACACCAAAAAAAGTACAAGTTGAAACATCGACTCTAGCGATCTCTTCGCCAATCATTCCTTCAAGTAGATTTGAGTGCCCTTGCCCGCCGTATGATTTGTCGTAAGTCAGTCCGATGATATTGAGCTTTTTCATTTTATCAATAATCTGAAAAGGGAACTCACCTTTCAACCAGTATTCTGTGGCGATTGGTTCAATTTCTTCCAGCATGAATTTTCTTACATTAGCGAGGATAACTTTCTCCTCATCAGTTAAATGCGATCTTGTGTCGTAAAAATCCCCATTGATAGGGGGAAATTTGGGATCACGACGCTTCTTGATTTTTCTTGCTTGATCAAGCCATAAAAGCAACTCGTCGCCTTCAAGCTCTCCTAGGAATGACAACATGGCCGGTATGTTCTTGATAAGATTTATATCTTTTTTGCTTCTGTCTTCGGCCTTGTCAAAAGCATCTTTTAACTTATCGCTGATCTCGTCCCAAAAATTTTCCATTTTAAACTCCCTTTCCTTAGTGTTTGCAATGCTACTGCCAGCTTCACGTTTGGCACGCAACTTGTAAAGGCAATGTTCAATCAAGGAGTTTATATGAAAACAAAATTATCCCTCGCACTTACAGTTCTCTTTTTCTCACTAAGTGCTTTTGCCCTTATGCCCAATTATGTTCCAGGCCAGTACAAAATTGACCCGGATCACACGCGCGTTGATTTTGTAATTAACCACTTTGTTATTTCTGAAGTTGAAGGAAGATTTAACGATGTTAAAGGAAATTTTCTTCTAGCTAAGAAATTCACTCTTTCAACAGTGGAAGCAGAAATTGCGACAACTTCAATTGATACTGCGGTTGCAAAAAGAGATGAGCACTTAAGATCTAAAGAGTTTTTTGATGTGGCCACATATCCTAGAATGACTTTTGTAGGTAAGCACTTCACAGGTAAACCTGGATCATTCACTTTAGTTGGTGACCTCACAATTAAAGATGTAACAAAAGAAGTAACTTTCAGAGGGAAATACACTGGATCCGTGAAAGATCCAATGGGCAATGAAAGAGTCGCATTAAACATGAGTACAAAAATTAACCGTAAAGATTTTCATATCAACTACGATCAAAAAATTGATATCGGCCCGGCCGTTGGCGATGACGTAACGATCATGATTCGCACAGAAGGAATCAAGACTGGTGACGTGAGCAAATAATGATGAGGCTTCCCGCAGTTTTTCTGCGGGAAGTTTTTTTAACAAATGTGTCTAACTTTCTGTCTAAACTTTCCCGGATTCGTTTTTGTTTTTAATTTAAAAAATCTTGTAAAGTAATTTGGGTCTTCAAAACCTAACTCCAATGCGATCTCACTCACCGATAAATCAGAATAAGCAAGTAACCTCTTACTCTCCAGGATGCATCTGTCTTGAATAATCTCCCTGACATTTTTTCCCAGGTTGCGATTCACTTTCGCTGTCAACGACTTTGTCGCCACTCCCATGGCCTTGGCATAAAACTCTACATTGTGGTGAGTTTTATAATTCTTTTCAATCAATTCATTAAACTCATCCCTGAACTTTGAAATGCGAGAAACTTTCACAGGAGTACTTTTAAGAAATCGTGAAAAGAGAATTATTAATTGGGCCAGATTAAGTCTGAGTAAAATTTCAAAATCGCGGAACTCCGCCTCGTACTCTTCTAGCATTGTCTGATACAGGCCACTCATACTCGCTTTCTTTTCTCCTGTGAGACTCAGGTAACTTGCCGCAGGCCTTAGGGCCTCGGTAAGGACAAAAGACTCATCACCAGAAAACATAGAAAGATTCTCAAACTCTACGACAATCCCGCACGTGTCCTTACTCATTGCCCATGAATGCACTTGTGCTGGCATCATAAAAAACATCGCACCACTTTTAACAGCATGACGTTTAAAATCTATCTCATGCCAGCCAGAACCTTTAGTGATAAAAACCAGATGGTAAAAATTATGTTTATGAGGGAATGGAACGGCAGGGTTAAGTCTGTCTTCAAGCCTTGTGACTCTTACCTGATTAGTGATTCCCGAAACTACTCCGAATGAGCGCATGGGATGTAGTGTCTTTAAATCTTCGTGATGATGCTCTTTTTTCATGATTTTAGCCTATCATAAAACAGGGCGTTTTGTGCTATTTATTAAACCATGAGTCCATAGAATCTCCCCTCCTAAACCTCTATAATAGAGTCATAAGTGAGGTACTAGATGAAAAATCTGACAGGTCTGTTTATCCTATTAAATATTCTAGCGTTTAATGCAAACGCAAAAGACTTTGAATTAATTAAAGAACACTCGCGCATTGCTTTTGATGTCGACTATATGCTGATGACTAAAGTTGACGGTCAGTTTAAAGACTTCCAAGGATTCTTTGCACTCAACGCTGCTGAAAATGATATTACTAAAATCAAAATTATAGTGAAAGCTGATAGTGTTGACACTAATGATGGAAAAAGAGATTTCCACTTAAGAGGTCATGAATTCTTTTTTGGAGCGACTTACCCGCAAATTACTTTTGAGGCCCCTGGTCCGATTAAAATCGAGCAAGGTAAAAAAATGCAAGTTCCGGGTTACCTTACAATGAGAGGAATTAAGCGTCCTATTATTTTAGAAGGTATTTATAAAGGAAAATTGAAAGACCCGTGGGGAAAAGAGAATTACTTCTTCAACCTGACTGGAGAGCTTGATAGAAAGGTCTATGGTATCGTGTGGAATAAAACAATGGATGCTGGCGGAGCTTTAATTGGTGATACAGTTCGCTTAAATCTCACTGTACAGGCCCAGGTTTTAGGTGAGAAGACTCCGTTTTCAACTCACATGGTTCCGACAACAAAAGGAATCGTAGAGCGCGATCAATTAAGTAAAGGGACTATTAAAAAACTTTCGACTGCAACTGACCCAAAAGATCAAAGTAAACCTAAGAAATAAATCTTACTCAGGAAAAGGAATGTCAACTTGGCATTCTTTTTCCTTAAAGTCTCAAGCGCCTTCACCTAAGAATCATACCTTTTCATTTCCCCCTCCTTGCACTTGATAAACTAATAAAATAGTATCAGCTGTGAGATGTTAATTTTTTTAATAAGGAAAATATATGAGAGCTTTAGGTTATACGAAGGCACATTTAATCGACCAATTTAATATTCAAGAAATTGAAATAGAAAAACCTCAAATAAAAGAAACGGATCTTTTAGTTCAGATAAAAGCGATCTCAGTCAATCCTGTGGACACAAAGATCAGACAACGAAAATCTTCTGATGATTCAACACCTATCATTCTCGGATGGGATGCTTCAGGAATCATTTTAGAAGTTGGAGCTGATGTAGTCGATTTTAAAATTGGTGATGAAGTTTATTACGCCGGTGAATTAAATAGAGCTGGATCAAATGCTGAACTTCAAGCAGTTGACCAAAGATTGGTAGCAAAAAAGCCAAAGAATATTAGTTTTACCCAGGCCGCTGCCATGCCATTAACAAGTGTAACTGCATGGGAAGCTTTGATTGAGAATAAATCACTGGAGCTACACTCTCGCCCTACTATTTTAATTATTGGTGGTGCCGGTGGAGTTGGATCAATGGCCATTCAGATTTTAAAGGCAAAATCAAATGCCATCGTCATTGCGACGGCCTCTAGAGTTGATACTATTAATTGGTGTAAAGAATTGGGTGCTGATTTTGTCATCAATCACACTAACGATCTAAAAACTGAATTAGAAAAAATTAATATCAAAGAAGTAGATGCAGTCTTTAGTACAACTCATACTTCAGACTATCTGCCTAAACTAAATGAAATTATCAGACCCTTTGGAAATTTTATTTTAATTGATGACCCTCAAGATTTAAATATCTCTCACTTTAAACAAAAATCAATCAAAACAACTTGGGAATTTATGTTTAGTAAAAGTCTGTTTAATTATCATCCTGAGGAACAAGGTAGAGTACTTAGTGAAATCGCGCTTCTAGTAGAAAGCGGCAAAATAAAATCCACATTAAAACAAACTCTGGAAGGCCTGACTACTGCGAACTTAAAAAAGGCGCACGAAACTCTTGAGTCATCGAAATCTTTTGGTAAGATCGTCCTAAACGTCAACTAAAGGTCTCTCCAATGAAAAACAATGTATTCTCAGGGAATATTTTATTCTATCTTCTTGCTATTGCGGTAGGTGTTTCTGTTTCATGTCTTTATTTAAATCAACCTCTACTGCAAACACTTGGAAATGAATTAAATACCACTGTCGGAAACATTGGCTTAGTCGCAAGTTTTACACAAATTGGTTATGCCCTTGGACTCTTTTTTATTGTTCCTCTAGGTGATGTTGTCCCTAAAAAGAAATTGATCTTAATTAAACAATCCCTTCTGATTGTCACTCTTATTGCTGCTGCTCTTGCAACCAGTTGGATTACGCTTTTAATCGCAAGTATGTTCATGGGGATTTTTGCAACTGTCGCTCAAGACTATATTGCTTACAGTACAGATCTTGCTGACGAAAAATCTCGTGGAAAAGTTATCGGGCTTGTGATGAGTGGTCTCTTCATGGGGATTCTTTGCTCAAGAACACTCTCTGGTGTCGTGGCCGGAATTAGTGGATGGAGATCAGTCTTTATTCTTTTTGCTCTTTCATCAATCATTCTTTCAATCATTGTTTATTATAAAGTACCGACTGTACTTACAAGTGCCAAAACAACTTACGTCGAACTGTTAAAATCTTTAATTTTCCAGTTTAAAACAAAGAAGAAACTTCGCACGTCGCTTTTTACTCAAGGTCTCCTTGGTTTTGCTTTCAGTGCTTTCTGGACCAACCTTTCTTTCTATTTAGGTGGACCTACTTTTAATCTTTCCCCTACTCAAATTGGTCTCTTTGGTATTGCAGGAGCTGCCGGAGTTTTAGGTGCACCGATTGCCGGAAGAATGGCCGACAAACAAAGCGCTTATATCGGAATTAATTTCGGGATCATTTTAGTTTTTGCTTCTTTCGTTTTAATGTATTTGATTCCCACATCACTTATCATCCTTGCTCTTGGGGCCGTAATATTTGACCTAGGACTGCAGATTGCCCTAGTCTCTCACCAAAGTATCATCTTTTCTCTAGAGGCCTCTGCTCGCGCTCGTATCAATGCGATCTTCATGACAGGACTCTTTACGTTTTTTGCTTTGGGATCGTTGATCTCAGTGAGACTTCAACAAGATTATGGATGGACTGCGGTTTTACTTTCAGGGATTGTGACTTCAGCTCTGGCCTTTGTTTTGGCAAGAAAAGCAGCGAAGGAATAACTAGCCTGGTGTCAGGACGAGAGGAACAATAATTTCTTTAGGATAACTGCTCGAGCTATTCCAAAAAGTTTTTAATGGGATATTTTTTGCCACACTAATAATTCTTCTTAGTGCTGACATCTCTAATGTTCCTTGAACTAAAATAGCATCAAGAATATCGCCTTCTTTACTCAACATGAGTTTAATTTTAATTAGCTGATTCTCGCGGATATTAAGAGTTGCCCCCAAGCGAGTTTCGTAGAAATTTTTAATCAAACCAAACAGATGCCCTTGATCGAAATCACCTGCACCAGCTCCAGAACCATTACCTGCTCCAGATCCAACACCAGAACCCGATCCACCAGTCACAGCAGCACTTACCGCGCCGCTTGTTACAGAAACCGTATCAGTTGTCGTCGCTGTAGCAACGATTGCCTTAGTCGCCGTTTTTGTAACGACAGATTTCTCAATTGCTTTTGTTGGGATTGAGCGCGCAGGAGCACTTACTGAGTTTTTTGAAACAAACTTAATACCAGATAGTGAAATCGTTTTTCCACCACCGCCAGCTTTTCCCGTTAATTCTAATGTATGAACTGAATTGTTATAGAAGGCCCATGATCCAAGGACAACAAAAACCACATGCAACCCGATAGATGCATAAACTGATTTAAATGTTGTGTTCGAAAGTGTGCTCATTCTAATATTTTACCAAAAATAATTTACCCTGAAGCCTAGCTCTCTCGGGGTATTGATTTGATAGTACTTAACATTATAAGTACCTGTTGCATTAGTTAACGCTGAACTCGGCGACCCATCATATATCACATATTCTTTGTCGAAAATATTTTTCACGTAAAGTTCCAGAGAGTAGGAAGAAAATGCATACTGCGTGTTCACGTCGAAGTAGTACTGGTCTGTAATTTCTCTATTGTTTTCAGCATTTGAGAATGATTTTCCCAGGAATCGCCCACTTGCTCCAAGGGCCCACATATCCGTAAGCATAATCTTATAGTTAAGCATCGCCGTTACATTGGGAGCATTGGGAAACTCTTTACCTGTATAATTAAATCCGCTCTTTTTGAAATCCACAAAGCGCGTGTGAACATACCCAGCATTTAAAGTGACTGTTTGGGCCTGTGTTAAGTAATAATTACTTTGAACTTCTGCCCCGTACACTTCTGATCTTGAAGCATTTTCAACTTGAGTGTCATAAAAATCGTTTGAAAGGCGAACCGAAACCTGTTGGTGTTTCCAGTTAGTGTAAAAAACGTTTGTTGAGATATTAAATTGAGACTGCTCATATTTATGCGACAACTCATAGTTGTTGGTTCTTTCCGGGTCGTATGAAACGGGGATCGCTCTACTTCTGTTGATACTTAAACCACCACTTCTGTAAGCTTCAGTATAAGCAGCTCCAAAGTGATTGCGGGCGTTCATGTGATAAACGTAACCAAGTTTTGGAAGGAAGATGAAGTTCTCTTCTTTGTCTCCATAACTTCCAGAAGACTTAATTAAATAGTTATCAACCGTCGTATTGGTTCCGGCACTTCCTGTATCTTCTGTTCTTTTAGCAACAACACTTGTTCCAAACTTGTTATTTGAAAACTCAACTCGCCCACCAAGATTAACTGAATGCTCATCATTGAAGTCATATGTGAATGAATTGAAGATCGAGTAAATCGTGCGGATGTTTTTAGAGTCCTGGATAACAGCAACCGGAGTTGTGTTCACTCCACCAATCGGAAAGAGCAATTTAAAATCATGGTGCTCACGAAGAGTGTAATTTGAAATATTCATTCCCAGCATGTTGTTTACTTTATCATTTTTAAAATAAAGTAAGTTTTCCAAGCTGTAGAAATTGTCTTTATGGTCTTCTTGCCTCGTACCCGCAAGATTAACCTGTGCTCCATCAGAGTCCGATGCTTCCTTAAAAGTACTTTGAGAGTAAGCAAGAATCGCTGTATTGCTAAAGTTTTCGTTGATCGTTTTTAAGTAACGAAGACTCGTCTGCTGATTTCCAACACGTGAGCTTAGATCGACATCTTCAGTAACCTGACGTTTGAATGGATCAGGGCCTTGAACGTAATTACCACCTGATTTATTTCTCATCACTTTTACGTCGAAGAGAAGTTTATCGTCATTTGTGGCCTGGTATAAAAGTTTCGCATTGAAGTTATCGCGGTTTTTATATCCCCAGTCTTTGTTGTTAGTTGTAGTATTTGTAATGAAGCCGTCTGACGTTTCTTTATTGTAAGCAACTCTAGAAGTTAATTTCCCTGGAATGATTTCCTGGTTAGTCGCGACTCCTACTTCTTTTCTATCGAAAGAGGCGTAACCTAATTTCAATTTCCCTTCTGTGAAAAATGTCGGCTCATTGTGGTTAACTAAAATAGTTCCGGCAAGAGAGTTGAACCCTTGAGTTGTCGACTGGGCCCCACGAAGAATTTCAATTCTATCCATATCCCATAAGTCAAAACTTCCCGCTTTAATTGCGAGGTCTGTCTGAAAAACATCGTCGATGATAATCGAGGCAAGGTTATCTTTTTGGTAACCTGTTACACCGGTATTTTTAATACCTCTGATACTGAATGTCTCACCTTTGCTGTCTCTATTAACCTGAACGTTAGACTGTCCATTAAGAGCTGAAATTGAGTTATCAGTTACTCCTTCTTTGTACGTATCATCTTTTAAAACAGTGATGCTCGTTGTGGTGTCTTTGTATTTCTTTTTTTCCTTACTACCTTTGATAACAATTGAATCAAGTTCTAGCGATCCATTAGGTTCAGTTTGAGAAAAAGCAATTTGAGAAACAAGTAACATAAATACGGGAAAGAAAAATTTCATATAAATCCAATTATTTTTTAGTATAGCTCATAAAATTTGGGGCCTGCTTCGCAGTTAGATAAAGCTTCTCCCCAAGGACAACATTTGCAATTGTTGCTGATCTCCAGGCCATCAGACTCGTCTGAGGCTCAGAGATACCGTGGCAGTGACGGCTGAAATTAAGTGCAAACACTTTATTGTCAGTTGATCCATTCCACTTCACTGAGAAATCCTGATTGAAGATAAAACGGTCTTCCTGGTCAAAACTAATTTTTGATCTTATCGGATCTAAGATTTTAGGAATTGTATTTGAAAATCCTGTGCATAAAATAACCACATCTGCAGCGATCTCATCAAGGCCTTCGCTGAAATCATTATCCAGGACTAATAAATACCTTCCATTAATTTCGCTGGCATCATTTAATCTTCTACTTGGAAGGATTTGAATGTCCTGAGAGGTACCTTCAACAAACTTTAACTGGTAAAGCTCACGGTAGATATCTTCTAGGTAAGATGGAGTATTTCCATCACTAGCTAATTTTTGAGACTTAACAATCGGCCCTTTTCTTTCCTGATCCATCGGAAAAAAATCTTCTACGTAGCTTGGAGTAAAAAATTCATTTGTAAATGGAGATTCATCAAGCGGCTGAAGACCTGATCTTCCTGTAATAAGCTTGATGCTCTTTGCTTTTCCCCATTTCGATTTATAGTTGTTTCTAAAAATCTCTACACCCGTTTGGCCGCCACCGATAATGACCACATCTTTGCCATCAACATTTAAGTCAGCAAGTTGAGATGATTTTGCATGGAAGAAGTTATTAGAAATTAAATCGACTGTACACTCAGGGATTCTTGGAGTGATGCCAGTTCCGATGCAAATATTCTTTGCAGTGAACTGCTCTGCTCCAGCAGTGATCACAAAGTTAGATCCATTGAAATCAACATTTGAAATTGGTGTATCGAATTGCAGTCTGTGTTCTAGTTGTTTGGTGACCCACTGGCAGTACATTTCAAATTCACGTCTTGTCACCACTTGTCTTCCAGTGTTCATGAAAGCATGGAAAAGTCCGTTTTGTACCAGGTAGTTTAAAAATGAATACGGGCTTGTTGGATCCACCGGAGTGACAAGATCCTTCAGGTAAGACGTCTGCATATCTGAATCAGAAAACATAATTTCAGAATGCCATTCGAAACTCTTCTTAGCATCGAAGAATCTGAAATTGAAATCTTTTGATTTATCTAAAACAGAAGCAAGGCTCAAATTAAATGGCCCTATTCCTACTCCGACAAGATCGTAATGTTTAGTCATGGATTGCCTCTCTATGCTTAAGTCCCAAGTAAAGCGGACTCGCAAGATCTTTGCCTACCATTGGTTTTAGTCTCTCACTGGAGTCACCGTAACCAATTTTAAAGCGTACTTTATTTAATAAAACTCTATGAACGGATTCATTTAAAAAATTTAATTCCGGGTCAATCGTTTTGCCTTCAAGATACTCAGACACAATATTTGCTAAGATTTTATAGAACTCGATTTCTTTTAACCCATCACTCTCTTCCATCACTTCCGACACAAAACGAAGCACTGTCACCAGGTGTCCTGTCATCAAATCGTGGATCAAATAATTAGGCGGAAGTTTGTCCAACTTCGCTGCTATTTCTTTAAAGTCTTCTCTCTCTAGTAGTACCGAATTTTGGGCCAGTCTTAAATCACCTTGAAAATCTTTCAGGATGACACTTACGGGTCTAAAGTCCTTCATTTTCAGGATAATATTCTGTCCGTGAGACACAAGGCCTAGCCCGTACTTAAGTTGCAGGTGATAAAGAGGTAAAATGACAACTGTGAAATATTCTTTAAGCCATTCTTGTTTAGAAAGACCCGATTTCTTGATGTAGCCACCGATTAAAGAATTTCCCTCTAGGTCTTGATAAAAAAGACTGCCAGTTAAGATTGCAAGCTCTCCTGGACCTTGTTTAGATGCCATACTCTCACGCCAAACCGTTCCTAAGAACTCGTTGTAGCGGTAAGGGACTTCTTTCACTTGAGAGAATAATTCATGCTTCACAGTCATTCCGGCCTTCTCAACCAGAACGTCTGTATTGTATTTTTTTAGCAATTCATCTTCATGGCAAAGACCAAGAATGTGACGAGAAAGTTTTGCTCCGACTGAAATATATCGAGCAGGAATTCCTCTGATTGCTGAAGTATTTAAAATTGTCAGCGGCAATTTAATATCTAACTTTTTCGGGTGGTGGCGATTCGACAGTGTTCTGATTGAAATTTGAGGAACGTAATCATCCCCTAAAATTCCCAATGAAACGATGTCTCCTGTGACAACCTGTGCGTGGTATTGAATATTAATAAAACGATTCCACTGCCAAGGATGAACTGGCATGAAATGAAAATCATCAAAGTTAATTTTCTTTTCTTTTAAGATTTCATAAAATCTTTCCATTTCATTTTTATCGAAACTTTCTGACAAAAGTTTTCGAGCATCCATCTGATCATCAAAAGAGCTTTCTACTAATTCTTTTTTTACGGCGATCCAATAAAGGCACACACCTTTTTCGCTTTCAGGAGCAAAGTTTTCAAACTCTCTGACTCCCCATCCAACACGACCTTTACTTAAAAGAATTTTTGGATGGCCATTTAAATAGGCCTGCACTTCTTCACCTGACATATTTGTCATTGAATCAGCAGACACACCTTTTTGTTTTGCTAAAAGTGCAAGGTCAGCAAAAAGACTGTTGTGCATTTCTTCCAGGAAGTTTCCTAAAATAATGTCAGTCATTTCTAAATCAACTTGGGCATCAATAAAAAACTGTCCGGCAGAGATTGCTTCTGATCCTTTTTTCTTGATGCTTTTTGGATCCACTCTCAAATGATCCCAGATCCCCATCCATGCTTTAAAGCTGTAGCGGTCTCCGTGTTTTAAATCGATAGCGTATTCATTCTCAGAAACTTTAACTGCTGTTAAAATCTGTTCATAACAAAGTTCGCCAATCGACTTGGCAATAAGATTTAAGTTTACGGTCTGCCAGTCGCTCATATGTGTCCCATATAAAAAGCTTCGCGTTTACATTCAAGTAAAGCAGCACGTTTATGAGGAAAATCGAATTCGTAGAGTTTTTTCCACCCACCAGAAGTTTCAACATACTTCAAAACTTTAGTGTTATCAGAGCGAGGCTCGGCCATTACTCTTCTGGTTCTGATTTCATCGATAAATAAGAAGTGCAGTAATGATTTAATGGCCGCATCTGTATTGTGAAAACCTAAGAAGTCGGTGTCACCGATTAAGAAGTGAAATCCTCTATCGAATGATTCACTTTCGTAATAAGGTGCCAGACGGTCTTCGCGGCACCAATACATTTCAAAGTATCCAGTTGCGACACCATTGCTCTCTAAAATCATCGGAAGCGTATGTGGGTCTTTTAAACCTTTTAAGATGTATTCTTTTAAATCAGCTTTTGGAAGTGGAAGCTCCCAGAAATCGGCCACTCGTGGTTGATTGTGCCATTCATGAAAAATATCAAGATCGCGGACTGGATCGATCATTCTAAAACTTAGAGTCTTCTCAATTTGGGGAACATACTTTGAATAAAGAGTCCCCGTTTGAATATCAGGGCGCACAGGATGAAGTCTTTCAGCGGACGATGATGTCCATGTTTCAATTCCTAAAACATAGTCGCGGTCTTTATGCCAGATTCCTCTTAATTGGAAAAACTGGTGGCGGCCAAAACGAATCACATCACTTCCGTCTGCAAAATGCTTTTGCAAAAGATATCCCGTTTTTTTATCAGGATTGAAGTTATTAATTTCGACTGACTTCAATTCAGTTGAGTGGCCTAAAACATATTCAACGGCCACGAGAAGAAGGTCATCGTTAAGCAGTGAATCGTTCTTCATAACATTTAATTTTAAAAGCTCACCATGGGCTTCTGCTTGAACTAAAAGTTCGGCATTATGCTGGTTTTTCACTCGGCATAATCCTTCAATCATTTCTGCAGTAATCGCTTCCCCACTATGAAGTGGTTTATATGTAATCGGTTTCATCATATTAATCATAGATTGATCTCGTAGATTGGATTAGGGAAAGCGTTATAAATCCCCAATGGATTATCAGTTGTATTCTCATTCATATTAACGAATGAGCAAAGGAAGTTTCCTTTTTGCAGAAGTTTTGGATTATCTAAAAGGTAATCAAAGCAAGATGAGTCTTTAACTCCAGATGCTCGCCAGTTGAATAACTCTTCTCGGAACATTGCCATTAATTGCTCTTCAGCAATACCGGCATCTTTAGCAATCGTGCTGATAGTATTAAAGACTGTATTGATAACTAAATAGTAGGCAAAAAGAGCATTACCATTTGTTTCATCAAGAATATTTCCATTCTCAATCGTCATCAATTTTACTTCTTTAGAAAAAAGTTCGAAGCCAATTTTACTATAACCTGTTCCATGACAGTCTCTGAAGTATGAGGCCTTCGGCATATTATCTTTAATTTCTAAAATTAAATTTTGTTGGTGAGCACCTAACAGGATTCCGTAATTTGCCTGTGCCATCATCAAAGGCTTCACCGCAACTTCAAGGAATTTTGCAAACCAGGTCTTGGCATTGACCTCCATTGATTTACTATTTCTCTCACTTGCTCGTTGGATCTGGCCGCCAATAAGACTCATCCCTTCCAGCGGATTATCCTGAGTCAGTGTCGCCAGGACAAGCTTTTGTGATGAATGATTAATGAAGGGATTCAGTCTCAATGAAATGATAGTCTCATTAATAATTTTTTTATCGCGATCAATCAGGGCCATGAATGCGGGTTCAAATAAAACATTAAAGTCCGGATAAGATTTTAAAAATGTTTGTCCATTAGGTGTAGAAAAAACATCTACGACCTGAAGCCCTCTCACGACTTCTACAGGCAGCATGTGCCTCAGGGAGTTTGTTAAGCGCACACTCAGTGAAAACTTCAACATATAAGGAGATGTTTCATTATAAATCGTTCTTAAAGAAGAAGTTGGATACCACTTTTCTTCCACGTATTCAGAAGCCCCCAGGTCAACGATCAAACCTTCTGCCATATACTCTTTTATCAAAGGCATTTTTAAGAGGATGTTTTTTTGCCATGGATGAACAGGAAAAGGGATAAAGCCCTCTGTCGTGAATTCTTTAAATGCTTCTGAATCTGAATTCTCTTTTAAGAAAATTTCTTTATTCCACTCTGTATGATCAAAGCTCTTTGAGGCCATTTTATGAGTGATCTCAGAGTGAACCATAAACCAGTGCAGGTTAAAATCTCCTGCAGCTTCCGGAGAATATTTTTTATAATCTTCTTCTGAAAATTCATCTCTATTTTTTGGGTGTGGATGGAAAGTATGGCCGACAATCAATGCTTGCTCAGCATCTTTGAAATCTATTGTGGCATTTTTATAAAGAGCTATCAGGTCTGTCTCACGAAGAGCAATCGCAGCTTCGATATTGTGAACACTGCCAGTGATTCGATCCAGGAAGATACTCACTTGCTCTGGAGATGTTTTATAGATTGATGAAAGATGATCCAGTAACACAACCACAGCTTCTGTAAAATTTAATTCACAAGCTTCACTGTCTTTATTTTTTCTATAATAAAAATGTCCGGGATAAGAATGTCTTCCTACTAATGAGACGTACTCAACCGGGATCACCAGCATGCCTTCATCTTTTAAATTGATCACAAACGATGACGATTCAGTGTCATAAAAAAAGTCATTAAACTCTCTAAAGAGAGAATTTAAAAAACAATTGGCAGAATGCTTTAGCGATAGGTGTTTAGTGTGCATTTATTTCATGTTAGGCCTTAGGGCCAAATATTTAACTTCCTTACCTTTTATATACATCACCATAAAGTTGTTTGACAAGCCAAACTACCTGTCTTACATTGTGCTCCATAAAGACATCCCATCCACCACATATAAGGATCTTTCTATGAAAAAAGTTTTGTTATTAGCTGGAATTACCACTGCTCTATCATTAAATGCTTTTGCTTCTGACTTTGAGCATCCTTCTAAGTTGAAGTGGGGATCTAAGTTTTCCAACTACGCATGTAGCGACTTTGATAATCAGGAATCTGATGAGCCTGCATTGTTTGCGGAGCACAATGTTTTGTTCCAAGAGCTAGGCGTTAAAGACGGTGGGATGGCCTACGGGACCTTAAATGCTATGTACGGCGCGGGAATTGAGTGTGAGTACGTTGTAAAACTAGCTCGTCATAAAGAAGACGAATCTTTATCGTTTAGCGAATCAAGACATACGCCGGGCGCAAATTGTGTTGCAGGTGCTGCTGCTTTGGATAGTTTCTTTTCGAAGGGATTAAACTACAAACAAGGTGGAGGCGGTCATACGAATCTCTCTTTTGAAGTAAGAGGTTCAAACGATGGTGGTTGTGCTGGGAATGTTTTTCTTCAGTTCACACGTACTCGCTAAATAAAAAATAAGGCCCGCAAGATTATGGGCCTTTTAAAACTTAAAAGAAGAATATGAAATTTTCAAGCACTAACCAAAAACTCACGATCGCTTATTTGAACACGCTGACTTTTAGTATTGTTCAGATTCTTTTATATACAACGATTCCTTATATCTCTGAGAAGACTTCACTTCATACGGCAACGATCATTGGTGCCATCAGTGTTGGCTCTTTTATTTTTGCTTTTATGGGACCCTTTTGGGCAACTAAAAGCGACACATGGGGAAGAAAAAGGGTTTTAAGTTTTGGTATGCTTGGAATGTTTTTTTCATTCATGCTTCTTTGCTCACTTTTTCTTTTTAACGATCAACTATCCATGACTGCAAAAATCGTTATTATGTTTTCTTGCAGAATTATTTACGGACTTCTTTCTTCAGCAGTCGTTCCTGTCTCTCAAGCATGGCAGTTGGATTTGATTGATACAAAAGATAAATTGAAAGTCCTGACAAGAAACTCAATGTGTTTAAATGTTGGGCGTGTTCTAGGGCCTGTTCTTATTCTCATTCAAAAAGTAGATTTCGAGCACATGATTTATGCCGGAACACTTTGGGTCCTTATGCTTGCTTTAGGATGCCTGCTGACTTCATCACCTGCTGAGAAAAAACTTTCTTCGGAAGCTGCTCAAAAATTCGATTGGAAGGCGATCGCTCTTGAGTGGAAAGCTCTCTTCAAAGAATCAATGCTTCCTATTTTACTTGCTTTAATTTTTACAAGCTTCATTGGTGTTCTTCACTCGACACTTGGTCATCACTTAAAAGAAACATTAAATATCAAAGGTGATGAGGCCAGCGTTCAAATGGCGAAACTTGTTTTAGGAAGTAGTATCTTTGCTCTTGTCGTCCAACAAACAAGTCAGTGGATTTTTAAACGTGATTGGAAACTTCGCCTGATTACAGGTGCGAGTGCTTTAATACTTGGTTCATTTGTTTTAAATGCAGCTGGGACACTTAACGGGATCTGGGGTGCATTGATGCTGATTTCTATTGGCCTGGCATTAATTCCACCTGTGTATATGGCACTTATCAGTGCTTCTGCAAAAGAAAATGTCACTGGAAAGAAGATTGGTTTTGCAAGTATCGCCCATTCTCTTGGTTATGCTTTTGGTGCGGGAATGATTGCGCTTTCAATGAAAATGAATCTTGTGTCTAACATGACGGTGATTGGTTTTATCTCGCTCGTGACTTTTGCAATTGTCGCTTCGTTAATTTTTAATAAAACTGACTTTGTACTACCGGCAAAAAAAGATGCTCAGTTATCTAGCTAACCTCAATACAATTACATTCTCAGCAGTGCAGATTTTACTCTTCACGATGTTTCCCTTCATTGCTGAGTCCTTAAATTTATCTCTTTCATTAGTTATCGGTGTTTTCAGTTTAGGATCTTTCCTCTTTTTGTGGAGCGGCCCTTACTGGTCTTCTAAAAGTGACTTCGCCGGCAGAATGAAAATTCTTAACGTCGGAATGATCGGACAGTTCGTTTCTTTCTTACTGCTTTTTTTACTTATCCTCTACTCACGTCATCTTCCTGAAGCTGTCACAATTGCCTTACTTGTTATCAGCAGAATTATTTACGGTGCCTTTTCTGCGGCCATTATTCCTGTAGCTCAGGCCCTACAGTTAGATTTAAGTGTGAAAGAAACTTATTTAAAATCGATGCTTTCAAATTCGATGAGTTTAAATTTGGGACGCATGATCGGGCCGATTTATGTTTTAGTTAATGGCGACTCTCCCATAGGACTCATGAAAGGAGTTTTAGTATGGTTGGTGTTTATTATGGTTTCTAATTTTTTATGCAAAAAACTTGAAACCAAACAGCGCCTTATTCAAAAAGAGAAAATGATTTTTGACTGGAGTCTTATTACTAAAGAATTGAAATGGGTTTTTCTTTTAGCTCTTCTGTTTACATGTTTTATCGGAACACTTCACAATACCTTCGGCCTGCATATTAAAGAGCTCTTTGATCTGGATGCTCCAGCGACTTCTATATTAATGGCAAAGTTTTTACTGGGAAGCTCGATCATGGCAGTCGTCTCTCAATTCGTAAGTAAAAGATTTTTTAATGATCCATGGCAAGGGCCGCTTATCATTGGGGCATTTACTCTTTTTTGTGGCGCAATGGGATTTGCACTAGGAACAACCAGCTCTCAAGTCTGGATGAGCATGATGGTGGTTTCTATTGGAATCGCGATGATTCCTCCTTCTTATTTAACTCTGACGACTTTCTTTTCACCTTCAATCGAAAGGGGCAAGAAGTTTGGCATGATTAATGCTGCCAATACTATTGGATACACTGTCGGGGGATTTTTTACGGCCGTGACGTTAAAACTTTTTTCTCACGACCTTGCGCTCATCATTACCACAAGTGTTTTGGTAAGTGCCATCGTCTTAACAATTATCGTTCTTCAAAAAAAGAGAATCGCCATATGAGTACAATCAAAAAAATTCTGGTTAAAATTTTAGGTCCGATTATTTTATCTAAAAGTAAAATCGTCTCGAACGAACAACTCTCACCACATTTTCACCTACTGACTATTAAAGGCAGAAATCTTAAAAAAGAATGGATTCCCGGACAAAAGATTCAGATCCAGTTAAAAGACGATGAAATGAGAAGCTATACGCCTTGTTCTTGGGACTCTAAGGCCGGAGTTATGCAAACACTCGTGTACATGCATGGAAAAGGCCCAGGGGCCTTATGGGCACGCGATGCTAAAGCACAAAATAAAGTGATAGTCTTAGGTCCAAAAAAATCACTAAAGCTTGAAGAAGCAGGAAACCGAGTGATCTTCTTTGGAGATGAAACAACTTTTGGTCTTGCCCACGCGATTAAAAAAAATGTTCCCGATATTAAATTTCATTTTTTTATGGAAGCTGGAAACACAGATGAGTCTTCAGCAATCTTAAAGAGATTCGACCTAGAAGAAGCACTACTGGTTTCACTAGGACAATTAGATCTTATTGCCGAGCAGATGAGTAAAATCTTTGCAGAGGATAACTCAATCAAAATCGTTCTTTCTGGCAAGCAACAGTCGATTGTCGCCCTTAGAGAAAAACTCTACTCACTCAACATTCCAAAGGCAGCAATAGGCACTAAAGTTTATTGGGGCTGGAAAGATGATCCTAATGGTAAATTAAAAAAATAAAAAAAGGCCCTGCATTTTGCGGGGCCTTTTTATTTTAATCATCTAGTAGATTTTGGTTAAATGTAATCTGAATTTTTTAGTAAATGCTTATGTTGAATATGGTTTTGGAATTGATTCACTTTGCTAGTTGACTCAGGTCTTTGTTCAGACACTGCTTCTATTTTCATCTGATCACCTTGAAGATCATCTGAATCACCTAAACGATACTCTTGTGGACTTTTAATGATTTCATCACCACGCATACGGCTTTGTGCGAATGCTGATCCACCTATCATGCTACTAACTAATGCAATTGCGAGAACGATTTTTAAAGACTTCATATATACTCCTAAAACTGTGTTTTATGTTTCTCTCTGAAGTCAGTATCGTCCAAAAATGGATTGAAAAATATTATTTTCTTTCTATAATCTATATAGATATTCTCTATATAGAAAAAGGACCTCAAAATGACTTTTGACCAGCTAGAAACCCTCGACATGGTAGTAAAAACAGGCAGTTTTAAAGCGGCCGCGGATCAGCTACACAAAACGCAGCCTACTTTATCCGTTTCAATAAAAAATCTTGAGGAAGAATTTGACCTGCTGATTTTTAATCGAGAAACGTATAGACCAACACTTACACCTCAAGGTGAAATTTTCTATGAATGGGCCAAACAATGTTTGCACTCTTACCGCAATCTACAGATCGTTGGTATTGAATTGGGAACTCATAAGGTTGAATCCAATCTCACAGTCGTCTTTGATCCATTAGCGCGCTATCAGGCCTTAAGAGATATCTTAAAAGAATGTTCATACCATTCAATGTCGACTGAACTTCTGCTTCGTTCAGAAATTCTTCGCGTGGGTTTAAAAATGTTACTCGACGAAGAAGCAGACTTCGCGATTGCTCCAATGCTTACCAAACATGAAGAAATTGAAGGAATTCTTTATGACAGTATTGATCTCATTCCTGTTATAGCCAAAAGTGTATTGGAGAAAAAAGAAAAACCTGAACTTGCTCTCTTAAAAATCATTCCGCAGCTCATTGTGGTGGAAGGAAGGAAAAATAAGCATACTGAAGATGAAGAGCTTCCAGGTATTTTAACTGGGGCCTCGAAATGTTTTGTGACTGATCATCAGATGAAAAAACATTTAATTAAAGAAGGTCTTGGTTGGGGGCGTCTCACTCGTCATGAAATCTCAACCGAACTTAAAAATGGCTCACTAGTAGAAATTGATCTGCCGGAGGTTGAGTCTTTTAAATTTGATATTCACATTATGAGAAATAAGAAGAGACCGATGGGGCCGATTGCCAGAGCGATATGGGCACACTTTCAGCCCAATAAATAAGAGACAGAAGTTTCTTATTTTTTACAGTAAGGATTTAACTGGATCAAATCTGAAATTCCACCACCATTTTTAAGTCTTAAGTGCTGCCAGTATGAACTGGATTTTCTTCCCCACAACTCACCGTTGCCTTTATACTCGCCTGCTTTGCCTTTAAGCAACTCTCCTAAAATGTCCATACCACAACGAAGGTTATCGTTAGTCGCAACGACAGAGGCCGTTTTACAGTTGTCTCCGCGCCAGCTTCTTTGTGACTTTCTTTCATCTAGCTGAACTAACCCAACAGCGACACCATTTGTAGAACCGCCATTTCTGGCCTTAGCATCACAAGTTGATTCAATTTTTGAAATAGAGGCCATAACCCAAACCCAGAAATGTTTTTTTTCATCGACAGTCATTGCTGTCCAATTCGGGCAAGCTGTTACACCTGAACTCATTCCGGCCAGGTCGTTGCTGTAAAAAATTGAGTTATCACCTTTTTCATCGAGGTACTTAACAATTGTTTCTCCCCATGGGCCATAACCTTCGGCCTCACCATTGTCAGTGATGAAGTTAGTGCATTGATTCTCTTCTGGTTTATCGCTGACGTTAAATTCTTCAGATAGAGTTGGGAATGGTTTTTTCTTTACTTCAACTTCTATAGCGGGACATGGACTTGGAGACTCTCCCCAACTGCCGACGGTGCTATTGAATTCGTTGATACAATTTTTGACTCCATCCATAGTCGAACCTGAACATGCCGTAGAGGAAGTATTTCCCCACGAGTTCATCGACATAAAAAGAATTAAAACAACTTGGATCATTTATTTTCTTATAATGTAAAAACAGCTATAGGTTGTTTTTTTATTTTGTTCTGAAGTAAATTCATATTGATAATTAAGTTTGTCATTTTTTAATTCCATCATTTCAGTGATCACACCATTTTCAGGAATTTTAGGACAACTACTTCTTGTGGTTTTTGCCTTAAAAGCATTGTCCGTTTTTTCATAGGCCGTTGTGTATGTGCATCCACCTTCAACAACTTCTTTCACCACAGATTTATCTTCCAGGTTTAAAACCCATGAAAGCTGGCTTCCAAATAAAAGCGTACGAGTTTTATCTTTGATGTCGGGCCTAAGAGATATGCTTCCGATCGGACAAAGAGTCGGTCCTTTAATTAGTTGATAATCACCTTCCAAACTCGCTTGAGCTTGTGTGGATAACAAAAAATAAAAACTTAGTATTGATAGTATTTTCATAAGGCCTCTTGGACTTAATAAATTTTAAGTCATATTGGGAAAATTGGAAGAGCAAACTGTGCCTGTTGTGATTATGAATAATTATGAGAGAGAATCTGGAAGAATTCACCTAGGAGTTACTTGAAAGTGCCTTCAAAAAGAAGGCACTTAAATAGCTCTAGTTTGTAATTGTTTTTTATTGCGATCATTTTAGGCAAAAAAAAAGCGCTCCCGAAGGAGCGCTCATATTGAGATAGAATTACTTGTTCATTACACCAGTGATCCACTCATTACCGTTAGAAACGTTTGAGTAAATACCGTATTTGTTTGCTCTAGCACAACCTTCTCCGAAACTTACAACACCAACTAGTGTGCGAGTTTCTCTGTTGATTAGTGGTCCACCACTGTCACCTTGGCAAGAATCTTTTCCGCCTTGTTTGTAACCAGCAGCAAGCATAGTTTCATTGATGTCTCCATCGTATGCTTCTTTAACGTTTGCATCAGCACGAGACACTAGAGGAACATCTACTTCTCTAAGGATTGCTGGTTGGCTTCCGTTTTCACGAGTTACACCCCATCCATAAACAGTAACGATCAATCCAGCTTCTAATCCACCAGATGATTCAAGGTTAGAATCAGCGATATCGATTTTAGAAATTTTTGGGTTAGCAGCAAAATCGATTGGAGTAGCAAGCTCTAGAAGAGCAAAGTCGTTTGAGCTGTTAGCATATTTTGGGTGTACGTAAGATTTTGCAACTTTAAGTACAACTCTATCAGATCCTCTAAGAGCGATACTTCCTGCAGTTACCTGGCTTTTGAAAAGCGGCTTGCAGTGAGCAGCAGTTAGAATCCATTTTGCGTCGATAATAGTACCAGCACATCCACCACCGATGCTTACGATGAAAGAAGTGTCAGTTGTTTTTGGATTAACTTCAATACCACCAACGATACGTGGAGTAATTTTTTGAGTAGGAAGAGCAGCATATGTAGACGTCATTGTCAGTGCAGCTAAAGTTAGGAAAATCATTTTCATAAGAATCTCTCTGTTTAGATTTGGTAGATAAATTCTTATTTCTCTGATTCTTTCTGACAAGTAATAATCGTAGATGTGATTACTTGTAAGAAAACATTTGCCTCTTACGCTGCAATTACAACTCTTTTCGCCACTTGCTCTTGATAAAATAGCAGGAGGATTCCACAAAATGCGATGAACGAGCATGACCACGCCCATCCTGTAAGATTGCCGGTTCCAATTAAGTAACCACCAATTAAAGGGGCAACGATCTGAGCTACTGACTGCAAAGATTGAGTCACACCAAGGATAGTTCCCTGCTGATCTTTAGGAACAATCTTAGTAATTTGACTGGTAATTGAAGGGCGAAGAACTGAACTTCCGAATGTATTTAAAATTAAAGCAAGAAGCAAAAATGGAATAGTCGCCGTTTCTCCAATGAAGAAATAACCAAGACTCATGGCCACAAATCCAATGAAGACAATCTTTTTTTCTCCCATGAAATCACTTAACCTACGTAACACTCCCACCTGAACAATCAAACTCATGCAGCCAATAAATGTAAAGATCCATCCAACTTGTTGCGGCCCGAAGTGTTTTCCTTCAAAGAAGAATTTCTCTCCCAAAAACATGGCAAAGCCTGACATGAAGAATGAAAAAGCAAAAGCGAAGGCAAAAAACTGCAGTAATAAAGGAGCAACTTCTTTCACTCGGAAGTATTTATGAATATTTTTTGCAGCAAACTTATTTCTAGGTTCACTTGATTTATGAATCTCAGTATTGGGAAGAATGGTTATTGTCGCGATAATACTCACAGCTGAAAGGCAGGCCGCAAGGAAAATAGGATAATGAGCGCCGTATTTGGCCAGGAATCCTGAGAGTGCTGGCCCGATAATAAAACCTAAGCTGAAAGCTGCTCCCAGCATCCCGAAAGCTTTAGTTCTGTCTTTGGGTTCAGTGACATCTGCTACATAGGCCTGGGCAACTGAAATATTTCCCGCTGTCAGTCCATCAATAATCCTCGCCAGGAAAATAAGAACTAAACTATGAGATAAGGCCAGCATGATGAAACCAAGACAAGTCCCGATCTGACTGATGACCAGAATCTTTTTTCTTCCTACTTTATCAGAGGCCTGTCCTAAAATCGGCCCCGCAATGAACTGGCATAAACCATAAACCGCCACAATCATCCCGACCGTAAAAGGTGTCGCCCCTAAACTCTCCGAGTAAAACGGCAGAAGAGGAAGAATGATAGTCATCCCTAGTACGTCGACCAGGACGATTAAGAAAATAGGGATCATGGGAGAAGTGCGTTTCATAAATGCCTCGTTACAATTTCATAATTAATTTTTTAAGGGTTTCTGCTTCACTATCACTTAAAGGTGAGAGAAAGTTTTTCTCGCGAGTGATATTTTTCTTTTTCACAATCGCCAGAACTTCCCTGCCCGATTTTGTGATCTGAATAAGTCTTTGTCTTTTATCTTTTTTGCCTTCAATCCTATTCACAAAACCCAGATTTTCCAGTCCGTCGATCATACGAACGATTGTGACTTTATCGTGTCCAAGCTCCTGACCTAATAACGCCTGAGTTAACATGTCTGAAGTGGCCAGAATACGTAAAATTCCTAACTGAGGTGGCGCCAGATCAAACTCTTCCAGGATTTCTATCAGTGCTCTTCGGTATTTTAAGGCCACATGTAGAAGTCTATACCCGAAAGCATCTTTTAATGCCGGGTGGATGTCTTCTTTATAAATGGGTCCAGTGTCTTTCGTTTTCATAAATTGATCATACTGGAAATTAGTTACACTTTGAAACTAATTTAAAAAAATAGTTTCAAAGTGTAACCATTTCATAGAATTAATCGATCCAACTTATACGCAGTTTCTTAAGATCTTAAAAAACCGTAAATAATGATTATTTTCTTTTGTCTTCCTGAAGAAGATCGATTTATGATAACCCCAATGGAATTTGGAAAACTCGCAGACATTCAAAACATCAATTGGACTCTCCCAGAGGACGATTCAAAAAATGCCTCTCACATTCATTTGGCGGGAGAGACTCCTAGTGCCCTTTTTTTTGGCGCTCCGGCATGGGGTTCTAAGCACTGGTTAGGGAAAATCTATCCAAAGAAAACTCCGACTCAGGAATTCCTCCACTACTACTCCAGAAACTTTACTTGTATTGAACTTAATACAACTCACTACAGAATCCCTGATGAGAAGACGACTCATGAATGGCTTTCAAAAGTCCCGGAACATTTTCTTTTTTGTCCCAAACTCCCTAAAGATATCTCTCACGCCAGAAATGGCCTGGTAGATAAAATCACGCTGGAGCATTGGTTGGATTTTCTGCAAAGAATGAAAACAAACCTAGGTCCGTGTTTTATTCAGTTGAGTGAGTATTTTTCTTATCAGGATAAAATGCTGCTTTTTAAGTTTTTAGAAAGCTGGCCTTCAGAGTTCAAACTCACTTTAGAGCTTCGTCATCCGAGCTGGTTTCAAGATGGTGTGATTCTTCCGGCGCTGACGGATTATCTTAATAGAAAAAATATTGGACTGGTGATTACTGATGTAGCAGGAAGACGAGACGTCCTTCATTCTTCCCTCTCTACCAATTGGTCTTTAATTAGATTAATTGGAAACAACCTCGACCCAAGTGATGAGCTTAGACTCTCAATGTGGGCCGAAAGAATTAAAAACTGGCAGTCTATGGGGTTGCCTGAAACTTACTTATTTTTGCATCAACCGGATGATGTCATGACCATTGAATTCGCTAGTAAAGCATTAGAGGTCTTCCATAAGGCCGGTTTTTCAAATCTTCCGCATCTACAAATGCAAACACAGGCCGATTTGTTGAGTATTCTCTAAGAAAATGCAGCGCACATCCTAGAAGCCTATCTCTTTTGCTATGATTTCCCCGTATCGTTGCAATGAAATCACTTGGGATAGTTTTTGCGAAAAGTTAATATTGATGTCCGAAATTTTGCCGTTCCATCTCCTCTTGTAGGGAGTATTGAAACGCATTCTGGTTTTGGTGGAAGTCTTTATAGCGGGCAAGATATCCATAAAATATTCCAGCAGAAAAAAGAAAAAGAAAATTCAAACTACATTCCAGAAAAACATTTAAGTATCACCTTCGATAAAAAACCTTATGAGTTTGTGATTTCAGGGCGTGCGGATGGTTTTATCACCAGCGCTCCTTGTGTGATTGAAGAGATTAAATCCAGTTTTGATGTTGAAGCTCTTTATGAAAAGCTTGCCGATAATTTCAATCATCCTTATTACTGGCAACTAAGAACTTACGGGTATATTCATTATCACCAGACAGGAGAGGTCCCGCTTTTAAGGCTGGAGCTTATTTCGGCAAGAAACTTTAAGACCATGAGTCTCGATGTGGATTTTAATCTTGAAGAGTATGAAATATGGCTGGAGCGACGTTTAGATGAATTGGTTCGTGAGACAAAAATCAAAGAAAAGATTTTTGATATAAGAGTTCAGTCTGCACAAGATATGGTTTTTCCTTTTGCAACACCTAGACCCGGGCAAGTTGAGTTGGTTGCGGCAGTTGCAGAGAATTTTGCTGAGTCTATACCTCTGCTGATAGAAGCACCGACCGGCCTTGGAAAAACGGCCGGAGTTTTATATCCTGCTTTAAAAGAATCTCTTTCTCGCGGGCAAAAAGTTATTTTTGTTACACCAAAAAACTCTCAGCATCAGGTGGCCGAAGCGGCCGTAAGTCTTATGCAGGATCAAGGTGCGAAAATCCGCTGCCTCACACTGACTTCAAAAGCGAAGATGTGCAGGAAAGCAGAAGTCATCTGCAATCCTCAGTACTGCGAATACGCCAAAGATTATTATGCCAAATTAGATGAGCATGACCTGGTTAATAAAGTTGGCAAGATGAAGCGCCTTACTTCCCGTAAATTTATTGAGCTGGGAGAAAAGTATCAGGTCTGCCCTTTTGAATTATCATTGGAAGGAATTGATCGTGCCGATGTTGTCATTGGTGATTACAATTATGTTTTTTCTCCGAGAAGTTTAATTGGAAGGCTCTCGACTCCTTTATTAAAACCAAAAGAGAAGGCCAATCTGGTTATTGATGAAGCTCATAACTTACCTTCAAGAGCTCAGGATTATTTTTCACCTTCAATTTCCATCGGACAGATTACTTATTTTGAAAGTCAGTTTGCTAATCTACCAGATAAATTCCTTGATGATGGAGTTGCTCTTACTCAGGACTTTATCCGTCTTATTAGACAGTATTCCGGCGAATCCCGCAGGATTACGATTGATCCAGCTCCTTTCATTGAATTAGGGGCACGTATTCGTGAGTTCACTGGTGGGTATCTCGAATCAGATGTGGAAATTAAGGCGCAAGATCCGGTCTTAGGTTTTTCAAATCTTGCTCAAAATTTTATTGAGTCACTTGAATTAACCGGCCCTGAGTTCTTTCAGACTTATCAGAAAACTTATAATGCTGAAATATTGAAAGTGACGTGTTGTGATGCTTCGGCACAGTTAAAAGAGTGTTATAAAGAATTTAAAAACTTTGTGGCCTTCTCGGCGACACTTAAACCTTTTTATTATTACCAGCAGCTTTTAGGTTTTCCGGAAAATAAAACCAAGACCTATGAATTTGCTTCTCCGTTTACTGAACAGAATCGTAAGATCATGGTCATCCCCCAAATTTCTACCAAGTACCGTGACAGAAACTCGAGTGCTCCTAAGATTTGTGATGTGATTGAGCGTGTTTTAAATGTGAAGTCTGGAAATTATATTGCGCTTTTCCCCAGCTTTGAATTTATGAATATGGTCGTCGGTAAATTGAATCTTCCGGATTATCAAATCCTGACTCAACCAAAAGAGATGAAGCTTCCTCTTATCAATACGTACCTGCATGAATTGCGTGAAGGTTTAAGGCCTACGCTACTTCTTGGAGTGCAAGGTGGAGTTTTCTCCGAAGGTGTCGACTATCCCGGACATATGCTCATTGGTGCTTTTGTTGTGGGGCCTGCTCTTCCTAATTTTGATTTTGAACGCGAACAAATCAGAGTGTATTATGAAAAACGTTATGGCAGTGAACATGCTTTTGATTACGCTTATGTTTTTCCCGCGATGGCCAAAGCGATTCAATCGGCCGGAAGAGTTGTGCGTACAGAAACAGACCGCGGAGTGATCATTCTTATTGATCCACGCTTTCTGGAAGACAGTTATTCACAGACGATGCCTGCTGAATGGTTTGATGAATCACCTCGTGAGTTAGTCTCGCAAAAGATCCTTCAGGATATAAAAGATTTCTGGGAGACTACATATGAAACTTAAATCTATGCCTGTCTTTTTTCTGGATCTTCAAACCACAGGAGCGAAACCTGATAACTCTTATATCCTGGAGATGGCCTACGGGTCTAAACACGCCGAAACTCAAAGTTTTTTAGTCGAACAGCCTCCTGAATATGAAATCCCTCGTCGCATTCAAATCATCACCGGGGTTAAAACCTCTGACATGAAAGATGCTGTGCCTTTTCCTGAAGCGATGAAGAGACTTCTCAATTTTATTAAAACAATGTCCAAGTTAGATAATATCGTTTGTGTGATTCACTTTGCTCAGTTTGAAAAACCATTTCTTGCTGCTGCTTTTGAAAGTATTCACGCCGATATGCCTTTTACCATTCTTTGCACTCACGATATCGCAAAAAGACTTCTTCCCAATCTTCCGACCAGAGGGATCAAAGGTCTTTCAGGTTATTTTGGTTATGATGCCGGTGAACTTAAGCGCTCGGCCTCCCATGTGGATGCCACCAAAGTGATCTGGTCAAAATTACTCGAGACGTTGGAAGAAAAAGAAGTCACGACTTATGAAGAACTACAAAATTGGTTCATCGAAACTCCAAAGGCAAAAAAGACAAAATACGAATACCCGCTTCCAAAAGAAAAAAGATTAGATCTTCCCAAGGTACCGGGAATTTATAGGATGCTTAACTTTCAAGGAGAAGTTCTCTACGTTGGTAAAGCAACCTCACTGCGGGATCGAGTGAACAGTTATTTCAGAGGTCAAAAAAACCGCGATCCTAAAAAACTGGAAATGCTCACTCAGGTTTATGATTTGAGAGTGACTCCATGTGCGACTCCTTTGGAAGCGGCCCTTATGGAAACCGATGAAATCAAAAGATTAAATCCGAGATATAATATTTCCCTTAAGGCCGCCAGACGCTCGCTAGCTTTTTTTGATAAAGAGTTTACTTCTGTGAGTTCAACTCCTGATGAATTCCACATGATCGGGCCTTTTTCAAATGCCATGGTCTTTGAATCGATGATGAAGCTTAGTTTGTATTTAAATACCATTTACAAAGATGGCGCTCTCCCTGATGGAGATTTGTTTTTTGAAGAGCTTGATCCACAACTTTTAAAAGATGGGTTTGAAGTTTTTTGCTTGAGACACAATTTTACTCCTGAAACTTTTGCATCAGTCAGGTCGATGATTGCCATGGGAATTATTTGGCAGAGAAGATATGACAAAGAGTTAAGCGAAAGTGAAGAAGCTGAATTAGAACTACAGGAAGTTGAGCTTGATGACAGCGCTGAGATCGAAGAAGAAATTGAAGAGTTCAATGACTTAATAACTGTGGATGACCTGGCCGATAAGTTTGAAAGACACTTCATGAGAATCGCCAGGGCCTATATGCGAGTTCGTAAGATCAATCGTATGCTCAACGCCGATATTGAGTTTTCTATCGCTAACAAGGCCAAAAGAATCCTTCAGGTGAGAAATGGAATTGTTTACTACGCTCCAGTTGATCATAGTGAAGATTCAGAAAATTCCTGGAAAGATCACTCGGTAGAAACTTATGACAGGATGACCGTTCTCTTAACTGAGCTAGAGAGAATCCGCTCTCAGAATGGAAACTATCACATTTCTTTTATTGATTAGGCCTTCGGCATTTCGGCAAATTTGAGAATGATTGAGCCAAGGATAATACAGGCCATTCCTACCACGTGAGAGATGTGAAGTTTTTCAGAAAAAACCAGATACCCTACACAGACAGCACCAACAGTTCCGACACCTGACCAGATAGCGTAGGCCGTTCCCATGGGAATAGACTTCACAGAGATTGAGAGCATGACAATCGTCAGACCATAACCTACTACCACGCCAATGCTTGGAAGAATGTTTTGAAAACCGTTTGAACTCTTTAAACAGGCAGTTCCCACGACTTCGGCCACGATGGCCAGGACTAGATAGATCCAGTGCATATTATAGTATCACTTGTTCGAAATTTTCTTTTGAAAAAAGCCCCGACATTTCATGATGAACTTCATCAATACTCGTCAGTGTTTTTTCGAAAGCATGGAAAATCACTTCTTCGTTTTCATTCTCAGAAAAATATCCATCTCCATCAATCATAGCAATATGATGCTCGCTAAATTCGCGGGCAACATGAGAAAGCTCAATGGGTGAAATGGGTGGATCACACTTGATCCCTTCATAAGACAGGGACTCAAAATGCTGAGGATCAGAGAAGTATCTGGCGAAGTCATTTTTCAAAATATAAAAGGCGTAATTAGAGACCTCGCTAAATTTTTCTAAATCTTTGTGGACCTTAAAAAATTGCGAGGCCATTCTATTTTTTCTTAAATCAGTTTCCGGTAGAACCACGAGTCTCCCCATGATCTCTACCGCTTCTAGGCCCTGGTCGACATGAAGACCTGCACGGTTGTACTCTTTAATCCCTCTGTTTTTTATCTCAAGGTTGTCGAGATAAATAAGAATTTCGCCTTCAGTAGTTAAACAAAAATCGATCTTCTGAGAAACGGGAAAAAAATCGTTATGGTGCTTAGTCACTAAAGTCAGAGTTCCATTGTTTGTACTCTTCATTAGGACTCGCGCCATTCGTGCGGTGTCCATTCACTCTCCAGTTAGATTAAACTTGGACGCCCCTTAGGAATCGCATCGATTAATCGTTTTGTGTATGCATTAGCAGGATGATTATAAATCGTGTCAGGGTCTGCAATCTCCACAATCTTTCCAGCGTTCATAACAGCGATCTCATCAGAGATGTATTTAACAACTGAAAGGTCATGTGAAATAAAAATATAAGTTAATCCAAGATCATCTTGAAGATCCTGAAGTAAATTTAAAACCTGTGCCTGAACTGAAACATCCAGAGCTGAAACTGATTCATCACAAATCAAGAATTCAGGGTTAAGCGTAAGTGCTCTTGCGATACAAATACGTTGTCTTTGTCCACCTGAGAACTCGTGTGGGTATCTGCTTAAAGCGTCTCCATTCAGACCAACTTTTTCTAAAAGTTGTGCGGCCATTTGAAGTTGCTCTTTTTTATTTTTACCAATTCCGTGAATAACCAGAGGCTCAGTAACGATGTCTCCGATTGTCATTCTTGGGTTTAAGCTTGAGAACGGATCCTGGAAAATGATCTGCATTTTACGTCTAAGGGCTCTCATCTCTTCCGGATTTTTATTCACGATATTTTCACCGTGGTAAAGGATCTCACCTGCAGTTGGTTCAATCAGCCTTAGGATAGTTCTTCCTAAAGTTGTCTTTCCACATCCAGACTCTCCTACTAAACCAAACGTAGTCCCTTTTCTTACTTTAATCGACACACCATCAACAGCTTTGAACTCTGTGATTTTTGTTCCGAAAATTCCACCTTTGATCGGGTAGTATTTTTCAAGATTTTTAAGCTCGAGAATTACTGGATTTTTTTCTTCGCTGATAATGCGAGGAACTTTATAATCAACAAGTGCCTTGTAGAAAGCGTCTTCATCTTTTAAAATTGTTTCAACAGTTGGAAGACGTTTTGGGTTCTTATCAATTTTCGGGCGACAAGCAAGAAGACCTTTTGTGTAAGCATGCTGAGGATTTTCAAATAGTCCTTTGCAGCTTTGCTCTTCAACTTTATCACCTCTGAACATTACCGCTACATCGTCAGCGATATCAGCAATAACTGAAAGATCGTGAGTGATGAATAGCATGCTCATTTTATGTTTTTTCTGAAGTTCCATCATCAGGTCTAAAACCTGTTGTTGAATCGTTACATCAAGCGCAGTCGTTGGTTCATCGCAAATTAAAAGCTCAGGCTCACATGCCATCGCCATTGCGATCATGACTCTTTGCTTTTGCCCACCAGACATTTCGTGTGGGTATGTGTTTGCTTTAGCAGCTGGATCCGGGATCCCTACTTCTGTTAAAAGTTCAATTGTTCTTTTTCTTGCTTCTGCTTTAGAAATTTTCTGGTGAAGTAAAATCGTTTCATCGATTTGATCTCCAACAGTGTACACAGGATTTAAACTTGTCATCGGTTCCTGGAAAATCATTGAGATTTTATTTCCACGAATCGCTCTCATTTCTTTAAGACTTAGTTTTAAAAGGTTTTGCCCTTTATATAAAATCTCACCAGTAACAGTAATTCCTTTGTGATCTGGAAGCAGTCTCATGATTGCAAGAGATGTTACAGATTTTCCAGAACCAGATTCACCAACGAGGCCCATCGTTTTCCCATAAGGGATATTTAAGTTAAGATTTTTTACGGCCTTAACTACATTGCCACCAGACATGAAAGTGACATTGAGATTTCTAATTTCGAGAAGATTTCCAGAATCAGGAGTCATACTATTTCCTTAAAAAATACTTGGGACTAAAGAAGTGTGCGTATGTTTTTTTGCGAGTCTATTTCTAGAAAGTCTGCCAAGTCAAACTTTTATCTAATAGCAAAAACAATGCACTATTATATTTGATTCCCCTGCAATGAAGCAAGCATCAAATATCGTTACAAAATTGAGATTTGTTTATAACATTTTTTGCAGGGAAATGTGGAGTTTTTCCTGAGAGATTATTGTGAATTAATTCAGCTTTTTACTGCACTGGACCGCGGACCCCAGTGCTTAGTGTTGTTCTTTGTAGCCGACAAGTTTTTCAGATAAAAATAAAAGCATGGCGACCAATGGGAATACCAGCCCAAGTAAACTTGAAAACCCCCATCCACCGTGAAGATAGGCCCATCCACCAAACGCTGAACCAAAAGCTCCCCCCATATTGACGATAACTAGATAAAGTCCATTGAGTCTGCTTTGGTTTTTTGGATCGATCATAAAGATTGCTCGTTGACCTAAAACAAGATGCGCTGAAACTCCGGCATCTAAAAGGTTTGCCGAGATCACTAACACGATTAACCAAAGAGTACTTCCGGCCACAACAAAATGGTTAATTGAAAAAGAAATGATCCCAACTAAAAAGGCAATAAACGTTGCCTGTTTACTCCAACCTCTATCAGCAAGCTTTCCTGCGTAAGGAGCTGCAATCGCTCCCGCAAGACCAGCAAGTGCGAAAATCGCAACACCTTTTTGCGTGAACTGGAATGCAGAATTCACCAGCATCATCGGAGCGGTTGTCCAGAAAAAGCAAAATGCTCCAAACATACAGGCCTGATAAAGCGCTCTTCTTTGAAGAGTGGGCGTCTTCATCAGCATTTCTTTCATCGACCAGATAAGTTGACCGTATTTTAAATTTGTTGGCTCTGGTTTTCTCTCAGGCAGTATTGATGAAAGTCTCCAGAAGACAATCGCCATCATGATCGCAGAGAAATAGAAAACAGCATGAAGAGAAACTAAATCAGTTAGTAAACTTGCAAGTGGACGCGAAAACATAATCCCCAGCATAAGACCACTCATCAAACTTCCGATGACGTGCCCTCTTTGCGATTTATCATACAAGTGAGTTGTGTAAGGAACAATTACCTGAACAGCAGAAGCTCCAAGACCTACTAATATTGTCGCCATAAAATAAGGAACCAATGATTGAGAAGCACCTAAAAGAATTTCGGCCACAATCGTTATACCGATCATAGTTAAAATCAGTTTTTTGTTCTCTACAAGGTCTCCCAATGGAACAACGAAGAAAACTCCCAGGCCATATCCAACCTGAGTTAAAGTCATCACTAATCCGGCAGCATCAGGTCTGATTCCCAGAGAGTTTGCCAACAGACTTAAAATGGGTTGAGCGTAATAAATGTTGGCGGCCATTACACCGACAGCGAATGACATAAAAATAATGAAACTTTTCTTCATTAGATGATCCTTAAAAGATAGTTCGATAGATATCTAACACATTTTTACGCCTGCTCTTGAATGTTTGCAAGAAAAATGTTAGATGTATATCTAACATATGGAAGAATTATTTCACCCTAAATTAAAAGACATTACAATTGAACAAGTACTCAAAGCACTTGGCGATCCTGTTCGTCTTGCTGCGATCAAGGAATTACTTGAGGCAGAAGGTGGAGAAAAGGCCTGCGGGACTTTTGACTATTCTGTAACTAAGGCAACTTTTTCTCACCACCTGCAAATTCTAAGAGAAGCAGGAGTTTTAAACATGAGGTTAGAAGGGGCCAGGAAATACATTTCTATCAGAACGAAAGATTTGAATAAACGCTTTCCTGGGTTGCTTGAATTTATAGCTTCATCGAAATAATTATAAGTTTAATTTAATAGGCAGTGGTGTAAAGCTATTGAGACCATTTCCTACTTCTCCAGTAGATCCGTCTCCCCAACAATAAACTTCTTCATTATCATCCATTGCACAGAAGCTGGCATATGAAGATTTAATGTCGACAATTTTCTTTCCGCTCAAGGCGCCTGCTGAATTCACGGCAACTGGAATTAGTGAATCAGCTGAATTCCCATCTCCTAAAGATCCATCAGATCCAAATCCCCAACAGTAAACTTTATCATCGCTGGCAATGGCACATGTTGAATAACTGTTACCACTAAAAGTTTTGATTGTTTTACCGCTCAAGACTCCTGACATATCAACTGCAACAGGAACTGGTGCAAAATTAGTCGTGCCATCACCTAGCTGACCGGAAGTATTATCTCCCCAACAATACATCAAATCATCATTGGCAATCGCACAGACCATCGTATCCATAATTGAGATCTTTTTAATTGTTTTATTGTTTAAAACACCTGCAGTAGACACGGCCACTGGAACATCTGAAACAGGAGTGACCCCGTCACCTAATTGTCCGTCAAATCCTCTCCCCCAACAATAGGCCTTCAGGTCATCAGCAATTGCGCATACTGTTTCTGAATAAATTGTTAATGAATTTATTTTTTTACCGCTTAAGACTCCTGTTCTATCAACGGGAATCGGCTCCAGACTATCAGCACCTGTATTGCCACCAAGATGCCCTGAAGAACCATTTCCCCAACAATAAGCAAGGTCATCACTGGCAATCGCACACACGAAATTTTTTCCTACTTCAAAACTCTTAATTGTTTTCCCAAGAAGCGCGCCACTCATCTTAATGAGCTGTGGAACTCCGGAGTCGTCGCTGGTTCCATTTCCAAGAGCACCATCCCTTCCTTCTCCCCAACAATAAAGATTTCCGGAATCAGTTAGTGCGCATTTGAAAGCAACATTACCTTCTTGCAATTTTAAATCTACGATTTCTTCACTTCCAAAATCATGGACAAAATTTAAAGACTTCCCGGTCGTTCCACAAAATAATTCACCGTCACTTCTTTGAGCACAAACTGTGTCTTCAATGTAAGTTAAATATTTTGCATCTAAAATTAATTCATCAGAAGAGTCTGTGGTTTTTAATGACACCGGATAATTTGTAAAGGTGTCTGTTCCATTACCAAGTTCTCCTCCGCCTCCATCTCCCCAGCAATAAATTTGATGATCGCTGGCAAGAGCGCAAGATGCATAGGCACCTGGACCAAGTTCAAGAATTGTTTTTCCACTTAGTGCTCCCGTCATATCTGGAGAAGTGGGAACTGAAACTTTATTACCGGAAATTTTATTACCAAAAAATCCTTCTCCCCAACAATAAGCAAGGCCATCACTTGTTAAGGCGCAAATATTATCTTTTGAACTCGTTAAATTTGTAATTGTTTTTCCATTGATATCCCCTGAAGTATCGATAGACACAGGCAATGACGAATTTCCCGCCATACTCCCATTCCCCAAACCTCCGCGATAACCATAACCCCAACATGCAACTTGATTGTCACTGGTTAAGGCACACATTAAACTATTAGTTCCGGCAATTTTTGTAATAGACTTCCCACTTAAAACACCGGCCGTATTAACAGCTACGGGTACATTTGTATCTGATGTACTTCCATTACCAAGGGCCCCGTCTCCATCGTACCCCCAGCAATAAACACGGGCGTCATCAGCAAGTACACATGTAAATAGACCGGCCATATGAACTTGAGTAATGATTTTTCCCGACAAGACTCCTGTGAAATCTACGGCCACTGTTGATGATGAATTTGAACTTGCACCATTTCCAAGAGTTCCATAAACTCCATAACCCCAACAATACATTTTATCATCACTTGCTATTACACAAGTGGTGTTCCCAGACATATCTAATTTTTTAATAGTTTTTGCACCAAGCGCACCACCTGCAACGGCAATAGGAATTGTCGAGTTGGCAGTACTTCCATTTGCCAGCGCCCCAAAGCGTCCGTATCCCCAGCAGTAAAGTTTATCATCTGAAGCGATTACACAAGTTGTGTCTGCGGCCGATTTAAGTGTCTTGATCGTCTTTCCATTCAATACACCTGCAGTTGAAACAGCGACAGGCGTATTGGAATCAGTTGTTGATCCATTACCAAGCTGCCCATATCCATTTTCTCCCCAGCAATAAACCTGATCATCTGAGGCGATCACGCAAGTTGAAGAATTACCAATAACTATTTCCTTGACGGTTTTACCACTTAAAACGCCGGTAAAATCTGGAGATGTTGGAACAAGTGCTGCATCATCACCTCTTTCACCGTTTCCAATTTGCCCATAATAATTAGAACCCCAACACGCAGGGATTCCATCACCAGGGATCGTACATTTCAATCCACCATCATATGATGAAATAATATTTGTAATCGTCTTACCGACTAAAGGTTGATAGGCCGTTTTTAAATTGGGTGCATGATTGACTGGTTGATTAGTAAAAAGACTTCCCCAGCAGTATTGTTCATTATCGCTTTTTACAAAACAATACCCCTCTTTTAATGCTGAAAGCATTAAAGCCGATGTCGTCGTCGTATTATCACTTGGTGTTGTTGTAGTAGGATTATCGTTCACAACGAGAAGTGCTTTTGCTTTTATAAAAATATTATTACAACTCGTAAGAGTCATAAGTATGACAAGCAGGCAGAAAAAATGTGTAATATTCTTTTTATTTATAATCATTAATCTCTTCATGGTTACTTATTCGGATTAGCTATATAAATACTAAAGTGAATCTTGCTTAACTGAAGATGAATTGAAGATTGAATTTAGCTCGCCAATGAAATGAATATCTTCCAATGGAAAATTTAAGATCATACGTAAAGATAGATTATTTAAAACAATTTATTTTCTGCCAAATCTTAGAGGGGAAAGCAATGACCATGAACACCAACTGTACATGACACTTGAAAAGTATTTAGAATAATATTCGGTTAAGCTTTTAATTTCTTCTGCAAGAATTCAATAAAGAGTGTAATTCTGCTCGAGAGTTGAGTGTTACGATAATAGACTGCTTGAATAGGCTGCCTTGAATCCACTGTATGATTTTTTAATATTTGCACTAGACTTCCTTTTTCAATATCAGGCATCGTCATAAAATCAGAAAGACACGCAATCCCTACTCCGCGTTTTACCAATTGAAAAATTGTTTCTCCACTCGAAGCATTGATATGGCAATTGGCAATATAGGTGTCACTTTTCGCTGTTCTTAGCGGCCAGTAATTAAGTTCTTTAGGATCAGTGAAACCAATGAGTTTATGTTTTGCTAAATCTTCCACTGTTTTTGGCGTGCCATACTTCTCAAGATACTTAGGACTAGCAAGAATTCGAAGTGTACTCGGCTTAAGAGATTTTGCATGCAGTGTGGAGTCCTGAAGGTTTCCAATTCTGATGGCCACATCAATTCTTTTTTCCACCAGGTCAACAATCCTCTCCGAACTATGCAGTTCCAGTTTTATGCCTGGGTATAGTTTTGTGAACTCGTCCATATAAGGAACAATCGAGTGCAGAATAAAAGGAGAAGCTGAGTCCACTCGTAAAAGTCCTGAGGCCGTTTTACTATGAGACGTCACGGCCTCTTCTGCTTCATCAAAAGCGTTAACGATGGAGCGCGAATGCTCCAGAAAAACTTTTCCGTCTTCAGTTAACTGGATTTTTCGAGTGGTCCTCATCAGAAGTGTAGTATCTAGTTTCTTTTCCAGCCTACTCAATGTTCGGCTGCCCCCTGAGGTTGTTTGCCCTAGTCTTTCGGCCGCTGCCGTAATAGATCCGGCGTCTACGATGGCTATAAATGTCTGTAATTCATCAGTTGTTGTTTTCATTAATGCCTGTCTGATTGTTGACTTTAAATCAATTATAAATTGCCAATTTTTGTCTATATTGGCAACACCGAATGCATTAAACTCATCTTATAGAAAAAGTAACCAAGGAAAACATATGCACATACCAGTATTAGGACTCGGAACATTCAGACTAAAAGACGAAGTCGCATTTAACTCAGTTAAGATGGGACTTGAAATTGGATACCGTCACATTGATACAGCTCAGATCTATGAAAATGAGTCTGAAGTTGGTGCGGCCGTCAAAGAAAGCAATATTCCCAGAGAAGAGATTTTTATCACTACAAAAATCTGGACTGAAAATTTGTCGGCAGCAAAACTGATTCCAAGCTTAAAAGAAAGTTTGAAGAAGTTACAAACTGACTATGTAGACCTGACTCTTATTCACTGGCCTTCGCCTAATCAGGCAGTCCCTCTTGAAGAATCCCTTCTTGCTTTAAAAGAAGCAAAAGACTTAGGACTTACAAAAGAAATAGGAGTTTCAAACTTCCCGATTGCTGAGCTAAAAAAAGCGATTGAGATTTTAGGAAGTGAAGAGATCTTTACGAATCAAGTAGAAGTCCATCCTTATTTACAAAATAAAAAACTTATTGATTTCTGTAATACGGAAGACATCATGGTTACGGCCTATATGCCGCTTGCTTATGGGAAAGTTGTGAAAGATGAGACACTAATTAAGATTGGTGAAAAGCATGGAATTAGTGCAGCTGACGTTGCTCTGGCATGGCTACACGAACAAGACCTGATCATCATTCCTTCTTCAACGAAAAGAGTGAACCTAGAAAACAATTTAAACTTCCCGGAAATTTCTTTTAGTAAAAAAGAGCTTTCAATGATTGCTGGCTTAGACGATGGATCTCGAATTGCCAATCCTCCGTTTGCTCCAACATGGGACAAGTAATATGAATAAAGAATCAAAAATGCCCTTGGCGATTTATGCGCTGATGATAGGTGCTTTCGGTATTGGTACAACGGAATTTGTTATCATGGGTCTCTTGCCTCAAATGAGTGAGAACCTTGGAGTCAGTTTATCTTCAGCTGGAATGCTGGTAAGTGGTTATGCTTTAGGTGTGGCCATCGGTGCTCCGATTTTATCTCTACTGTCTTCTAAGCTTCCAAAGAAAAGTGCATTGATTGCCTTAATGGCGATCTTTACCATTGGTAACTTAGTCTGTGCGATCGCTCCTGACTACTGGACACTGATGATTGCCAGAGTTGTCACATCATTTGCTCACGGGACATTCTTTGGAATTGGTTCAGTCGTTGCGACAAGTTTAGTTAGACCAAATCAAAGAGCTATGGCGATTGCCTTAATGTTTACCGGTCTTACGATTGCCAATATTCTTGGTGTTCCTTTTGGAACGTGGTTAGGTCAGATGCATGGATGGCGCTCAACTTTTTGGGCCGTCACAACCATTGGCCCCATTGCTATGCTGGCCCTTGCTCTTTATGTTCCTAAAGCAAAAGAGATGCATACTAATATTAACTTTAAAGATGAAATAAAAGCTGTGACTCAACCTAAAGTAATGATCAGTTTATTGTTAACCGTTTTAGGATTTAGTGGAGTATTTGCTGTCTTTACTTACATTGCTCCTATCCTGACAACAATTTCAGGTTTCCCTGAAAAGGCACTTTCACCAATTCTACTTTTATTTGGTGTAGGTTTAGTTTTTGGAAATATTTTAGGTGGGAAGTTTGCTGATAAAAAATTAATGATGACTTTAACTGGAAGCTTGATTGCTTTAACCTTAGTCTTAATTGGTTTTGGATTATTCAGTCAGTATCAGACAGCGGCCGTGATTTTAGTTTTCCTTCTGGGAGTCACTGGATTTGCCACTGTTCCTCCTTTGCAAATGCGTGCTCTTGAAAGTGCAGCTGATGCTCCGACTCTGGCCTCTGCTTTAAACATTGCCGCTTTCAATCTTGGGAATGCTTTAGGTGCGTGGGTTGGTGGTTTAGTTCTCGATCATGGCCCTGGTCTTACGGGGATTGCATGGGCAGCTGCCGCGATCAGTGGTGTGAGTATTTTAGTGGCGCTTTATAGCTGGAAGACAGATCCAAAAGAAGCGACCATTCCTGTTTTAACATAACTTAAGATAAGGCCTGTAGTCCTAACACTCACAGGCCTTATTTACTAAAAAGTGCTTGAATCATCTTCTTATAATCAATTAACATCACATGATTCATTTCATACAATTCATCCGAATAAGTTATCGTCTGCATAATTCCTAAAAATGATTCTGTAATCAATGTGGATTTTAAACTTAGAGATTGATTTTCAACATCAGGATAAAAAACTTTTAACTTCTCTGCAATCATTGTCGTGATGACTTTTCTCGACTCTATCAATTCGAGTTGATCTTTCAAATTCTGAGGAGCTATGAAAAGCGTTTTGCAGGCCTCGCGTGAACTTAACAGTCTATGCCAGATTAAATCCGCCAGCTTGTTTAAAAATTCTGAACCTGTTAAAGCTTCCATTATTGTAATTTCGTTATAAAGAAACTTCATATCTTCTTCATATCTTTTTAACAGGATTAAATTCAGCATAGATTCTTTATTTGAAAAATATTGGTAAAGTGATCCAATGCTCACTCCTGCACGTTCAGCGATCTTATTAGTTGTAAAATTAACGGCACCTTCTTCGCTAAGAATTAAAAGCCCTGCCTCAATAATACTTTGCTTAGTGACAAGTGCGCGTTTTTGAAGCGTTGTTTGTTTAGTCATTAATGATCCTAAAAGTGAGTACCTTGGATTTTTTTCTATTTTTCCCAATGAAATGACTGTATCAAAAAGCGAGTTTCGAAAAAAGAAAATAATGAATAAGATGACTCATGAAAAAAAATATTCTTATCATCGATGGACATCCAAGAAATAAAAGCTTTAGTGACTCATGGGCCAGCTCATATCACCAAGGCGCTGCCAGGAACTTTAATGTCACCAGGATATCGCTTCGAGACCTAAAGTTTAATCCTAATTTAGAAAATGGTTATAAAATTGTTATGCCGCTTGAAAAAGACCTGATCCAAGCACAAGAACAAATGATGTCCGCTGATCACATCGTCATCATTACTCCGATCTGGTGGGCCGGCCCTCCTGCGCTTCTAAAAGGCTTCTTTGATAGAGTTATGCTTCCGGGGTTTGCTTTTAAATATCGTCCTAATTCAATTTACTGGGATAAGTTATTCCAAGGAAAAAGTGGTCACCTCGTAGTGACAAGCGACGGACCTTCCTGGTGGACGCAATGGCTCCGCGGTGATTCTGCCGTAAAAATGATAAAGCTAGGGGTTTTAGATTTCATTGGAGTGAAGCCTGTTAAAGTTACCAGATATGGCGATATGAAATCGACTTCAAATGATAAAATAATAAAATATCTTAAAGCAGCTTATGTTATGGGTGAGAAAGGATTTTAGGCCTTAATTAATTCGCCAAGCTTTTTAAGAATAGTTCCCCAGCCATCTCTGGTTTTTTCTCTATACTCTTCCAGGACGCCAGAATGTTTGAGTGTGACTTCAGAGCCATCATTCACATCAAAAATATCAATCTCAACTGTCGTTGAATCTGATGAATACTGTGGAACTAAAAAAGTAAAAGCAAGCCGATGAGGTTTTTTAATTTCCAGGTACTCTCCGGTATGAAGAATATCCTCCCCTGCTCTTCTATCAACAAAAGTAAATTTACCGCCAACCTTGGCATCAACTTCAGCTTTCACCATTTCTCCAGCAGGAGTGGCAAACAAAAACTGTGAGGCAATTTGGGGATCTAAGAATGCATCAAAGATGACTTTTGGTGGTGCTTTGTAATGGTGAACGACAGTGACGTAATCTGCTTGTTTATTCATAAAGTTCTCGCTTCAAAAATGAGAGATCTTAGCTCCTAAAAAGCTTATCCTTCGTCATTCCGTGAATCAATGAAATTCATTGTCAGCAGGATTTTTCTTTTTACGGATTTTATTAGAGATGGGTTTGAGGATTTTTTCAAAAATAGACAGGATAAAAAATACGATTGAGAGTAAAAAATAAATGATCAGATAAATTAATTTCTTCATAGTTCTCTGCACATCTTAGTCGTCTTAGGTTGATCAACAACCATTAGACTTAATCATAAATGCCACTGTACTAAAAAACTAAGATATTTTTTGCATGATGATATTTTGTGCTGACTGCTGTAAGAAATAAGCTCCTCTAAAATTTGTTTTTTACAACACTGAGGAAAGAGATGAGGTCCCATCTAGTTAAAATTTAAAATGCACATGACTTGTTGGTAAATGATTTACTAAATTTCAGCGAGAATTTTCTAACATTGATAATTTACACGATGGTATCAAATTGACTCCAAAAACTTTCTAAGTTGTGAGTCAGCTACTTTTTGAAGCAAGAGCAATTCATTGTAGGCATCAACTTTGATCCCTAGACCTGTGGCAAATGCTGGCTCAGTCTTCAATCCATTCTTGCGCTTTTCGATGACTGTTTTTTTTAGTTTTTCACCACCTAATTTTAATAAGCGCTCTTCAATCTGAAAATGCAGATAAGCTTTTTGTTTGGGGACAACTTTATCTTGAGCAAAAATTTCAAAAGGAACTTTATACAGATTAAAATTAACAATTAAAGTTTCCAGTCCATCGACACTCAGCTGCTCTGAAGTGAATCCTTCTAAATGTCCATACTCTCTTTTTAATTCACTGCTGAGTTCATTAAGATCGGTTGCATACATAAGAATATCAAGATCTGATTGTTCTGTATAAACTCCTAAAGGAAATGTCCCTGCAACAAAGGGCATATACTTCTTAAAGTTTTTTAGAATTTTTGATTCCTCTAATGCACCAAAGATCTTTTTATTTTCTTCAACTCTAATCACTGACTCTAAAGACATATGGTGAAACTTTAAGTTCCTCTCCCCCAAGTCTACTTCGAACTCTTGATTAAAATCTTTTTTCAGACCGCCAAGATCGAGTTTTAAATGTTTATATTTTATTTCGAGATCACTGAAGGATTCATCGCAGACAACTTCAATATGCTCGAAGCCTTCTTTGGTTGGTTTTGATGGTTTAGGAGCTGGAAGCTCAACCACATCAATAGACCATTCTTTAAACACAATAGGCGAATTAAGTTTGAAGGTTGCAATAGGACGTCCATTGACATCACTTTCGATCAGCAGGTGTCCGAAGGTTAAAAACTGAGTTTTTAATTCTTCATAACGATCAAGAGAGTCTACGCGGTAACATAAATGATCTATGTCCCAGTGAGGGGCAATCTCAATCTTTGAATCCGCGAGAGTCTTAAATAACTTCTCTAAAAATTCTACTGCAAGCTCTTCAAATTTAATCTTATTCATCATCGTTAAGCTTCTAAGGCCTTTTTAATTTCATTAACAAGTAATGGATCTTGTGGATCGATATCCGGAGCGAAACGCCCTACGACCTTCCCATTTTTATCGATCAAGAATTTTTCAAAGTTCCACTTAATGTCATAAGTATTCCCCGTAAGAAGATTTTTTGATTCTAAAAACGACATTAAGCTTCCGCCTTCAAGGATGACGGCGTCTTTTTTTGTTTCTGTAAGATACTTATACAGTGGATGTTGCCCTTCACCTTTTACAACGATCTTTGAAAACATTGGGAATTCAACTCCGTAAGTTGAACGGCAAAAATCTTGAATTTCATTGTCTGATCCCGGCTCTTGAGCATAAAACTCATTAGCTGGAAAACCTAGAACTTCTAAACCTTTTGCGTGGTAATCTTTGTAAATTTTTTCTAATCCTTCATATTGAGGAGTTAATCCACATTTAGAAGCAACGTTAACCATCAAGAGAACTTTCCCTTTATAATCAGCAAGACTTTTATTTTCACCAGTAATTGTTTTTAGATTAAATGAATAGACATCTGAGCTCATACGATCTCCCTAGAAGATACAAATCTTGATTGAATTTGACCTTTAGAGTAGCTGTTTTATTTCCAGTTGTAATGAGAAATTCTACAGTTCACTTGATGTAACTTATGACTAAATTGCAGTTTGCTCTATATCATGTGTAATAACATTTTGATATTGAACTTGAACCATCTGTGGAGCCGCGCATTCACCATTTCTGTCAAACTTAATATCACCAAGGACTGTTTTAAAAAGCGCCTCGTGAGTGTGTCCTATTAATTTCGCATCATTTAAGCTATTCGTGGCCTTTACAGCTTGCTCAATAATCTGCAACTGAGCATAGGCCTGAGGGGCCAGATAGTAGCCCAAGATATCTGCTTCAATACAAGATGTTTTAGAAAGATACTCTTCCATAAATTCTTCTATACCAGAACAAACAATTCGAAGACCCAAAGGCCCGACAACAGAAGCTCCAATTTTTTTAGGATGAAACCCAATTTCATTAATCGCTTTCATAATTCCCAAGACATCAGAAGAATAAGCAGCGATATAAATCACATCCGGCCTTAAATCAGATAATTCTTGTGCCAGAGATGAAAAATCAAATGTCGCCAGAGAGTAATTGTATTCAAAAATAATTCGCTGAGAATTTCTGGCGATATTCTCTCTTGCTCCAAGAACAGAATTTCTCGTTAATTCAGCATCGGCCGAGATAATAGCAACGGAGCTATTTTTTGCAGCGGTTTTAAAAAAGTTTTCAGCAAGAGTTGTATTTGGCTTAACCCCTATAGGAATCATTGAAAAACAGTTAAATGAATTGGCCACTTTTCCCATCAGACTCACAAAGTATTTATCATACTCAAGGGCCACTTGAATGGCAGGGGCCACAGAATTTACTCCATACCCACCAATCACTAAATCAACTTTTTCTACCTCGATAAGATTTTTATAGATATCGGCAACAAGTGAAGAATTAGATTTATCGTCAACACAAATCAGTTGAACTCTTTTTCCTAAGAGCCCACCTTTTTTGTTCACTCTTTCTTCCCAAATCTTATGAGCAATTAAAGCTGATTGACCGTATGCTGCGAAGGCCCCGGTTAACGATAAGCTGTATCCAATTTTAATTGATGTCATAAAGCGATCCTTGCACGACAAAGTATTAGAGAAAAAAAGCGTAACGAAGATATTTTTCGTTGTAAATATCATTTATTGATAAAATTGTTTTTTTAAGATTGTCTTATTTCGCAAATATTAATATTAAGATTATCAAGAGCTTAACGCGGATAAAGGAGTGTTTATGCAAAATTTCATTAAACGTACTGCTCGTATTATCTTACAATAAAGAGATATTGATTAAGAAATGACCCAATTAAGCGCCCTCAAATTTATCTAGAATTAAAAATGTTTTTTCATAAAAATTTTAAGTAGTTCATAATCAACACTTTCTCCACGAAGCCATGAGACTGCTGACACTAGATTACCAATCTTAAATGCCATTTCACGTGCTTCAGCTTCTAGGCCCTCATCACCTAACTTATATGTTGCCATCACCCACTCATTTAATTTTTTAAGTTCTGCTTCAACTTGTTTTTTTGAATCAGAATCAGTTGTACGACTTAATTCTGCATTCAAGAATTGAACTAAAAGCGGCCATGACTGATCTTTTTTCAAAGCACGCAGTAAATCCAAACTTAGAACATTTGTTGTTCCTTCCCAGATAGAAAAAACCTGGCTGTCTCTATAAAGTGTTGGGATACCACTATCTTCGATATATCCAACTCCTCCGAATACCTCCAGAAGCTCACTAGTCCATTGAACAGTTCTTTTTGCTGTATAAAGTTTTAAAACAGGAGTCAGAAGTCTTAGAATGCGATTTAGATCTTCACGATTTAAATTCAGTGAATTATTAACTTCAAAAACTTCTTCATTACCAAAGATTTCAGCAATCAAAAAAGTAAAATGAAAACATGCTTGAAAATCTGCATTTGCATTTTTTAAAAGTGAAGCGGTTAAAGGATGTTGCCCGATCACTTTATCGAAAGCTTTTCTCTTAGATGAGTAATCAGTTGCGAGTGTGAGAATTCTTCTGAATGCTGCAATTGAGGTGACTGAGTTATAAAGTCTGGTCACATTAAACATTGAAGAGATTTGCTTAACACCCTCTCCAACATTTCCAACCAGAGTTGCTTTGGTTCCCACTAATTTTAATTCAGCAGTAGGAAGAGCTTTGGTTCCTAATTTATCTTTTAAGCGAAGCACTTCAATATTATTTAAAGATCCATCTGGTTTATTGATCTCAATATAAAAAAGTGAAAGCCCTCTGCTGCCTTTGACAGTCGTTCCATCACTTTCTTCGATTCTTGCCAGGGCCATCGACATTTCACTAGTGATTGCTGAAGTGAACCACTTTGTACCAAAGAGTCTCCACTCTCCATTAATTTTTCTAGCTATCGTTTCTGAATTCGAAACATCTGAGCCACCAGCTCTTTCCGTCATCCACTGTCCTGAAGTCCAGAACTGATCTGGTTTATCGCTGGTTAAATGATTGAACGTTTTTTTAAAGGCTTCACCACCGTAAAGCTCAAGAAGTTTTGCCGCTCCATCCGTCATTGCCAATGGGCATGAATAAAAAGCACTTGAAGGGTGAAATAAATATAATTTTGCAAATTGAACAATGCGAGAGTGGGGCCCGTACTTTCTTTCATATCCGAGTTTAACAATCTGCTCTTCTGCACTTACTTTATGCAGATCAGTCCATCCTTTATCGACAACAACTTTATCAATGCGATTTCCCCATGCATCGAATTGTTGCAGCTGTGGTGGGTTCGCCTCTGCACTCTTTGCCATTTCAAGAACATCGCTTACGACTCTATCGCCAAAACGTTTTAAGTCATCGGTAATCTCTTTTTTAACTTTGGTCGGAAGCTTTTCATTGAGATATGATTTCAAAAGTTCATCATCATCAAATTGATTGCGAAGAACCGGGCCTGCTTGAAAAAATTCTGACATGAGAAACTCCTCTAAACGTTTTAGGTTATTTTAACTGAGATAAATAAAAAACCAAAGTCATTCGTGAATACTTGACTTTAACTATTTGCAAAATATGATTACTAAGTAAGTTGAAATTTAAACGGAACTTCCCCTATGACAAATATCATTCTTTCAGAAATTAAAAATGGCGTTGGAATCATAACGTTTAACTCTCCCAAGAGTTTAAATTCCATCAGTCTTGAGATGGCGCTTGCTATGACGGCCCAACTTAATGAATGGAAAAAAGACAACAACGTTCATTGCGTTTTTTTACAAGGAAATGAAAAGGCCTTCTGTGCCGGTGGTGATGTCCGCCGTCTTTATCAAGCTTTAATTAAAACTGAAAAAGGAAAAATCTCCAGCGACGCTTTGGAATTTTTTATTCAAGAGTATACATTAGACTACACCATTCACACTTACCCGAAACCTATCGTTGCCTGGGGCGACGGTATCGTCATGGGAGGAGGAATTGGTTTACTAGTTGGTGCCAGTCACAGGATTGTCACTGAAAAAAGTAAACTGGCGATGCCTGAAATTACCATTGGTCTCTACCCCGATGTCGCCGGCACATGGTTTTTAAACCGCATGCCTGACGGATGGGGAGATTATTTTGGATTAACCGGTGCTCGCATGAATGCAGGAGATGCTCTTTACCTGGGCCTTGCTGATCACTTCTTATCAAGTGAATTAAAAGATGTTGTCCTTGAAAAAATGATGACGCAAAAATGGGAGGAGAACTCTGAGAAAAATAAAATTCTCTTAGATCAAATTTTTAAAAGTCTAAATAGCTCCAACTTTTCTTCACCAGTAAAAGAGCATGCTTCTTTCGCAAAAAAACTGTCACAAATAAAATCAGTCAAAGAATTTAATGATCTTCTCGCGAGTGAATCAGCGCATGATGAATGGCTGGCCCTCGGATATAAAAGTTTTAAAGCAGGCTCTCCCACTTCGGCCATGGTGATCTTCGAACAACTTAAAAGAGGAAAAAATTTAAGCCTTGAACAAGTCTTTTGCTCAGAGCTTAATCTCTCTGTTCAGTTTTCTCTAAGAGCTGATTTTCCAGAAGGTGTACGAGCACTTCTAGTCGATAAAGATTTAAGCCCAAAGTGGCAACCAGCAACGCTTGAAGAAGTCACAATGGCAGACGTTGAAACTTACTTTACTCAAGTATGGAATTCATTAGATCACCCACTTAAATCTTTCATCTGCAAAGAAAATTAATTTCTCCTCTTTCATTTTACATATCAAATTCAGGGGAATAAAATTAGGGTCGCTTTAATCCATTGACGTTTTCAACCAAGAACAAACAATAATGGAATTTTTTACAAATGATTTGCTAGCAGCAAGAAGAACCATGGCCTTTTCATTAGGCTTTCATATTATTTTTGCCAGCATCGGAATGGTGATGCCATTCTTTATGGCCGCAAGCCACTACCTTTATTTAAAAACCAACAACACTGTTTATTTGAAGCTCACTAAGATGTGGTCAAAAGGTGTCGCGATATTATTTGCCACGGGTGCTGTCACCGGAACAGTCCTCTCTTTTGAACTGGGTCTTTTATGGCCGGCGTTTATGAAACATGCTGGCCCGATTTTCGGTATGCCTTTTTCATGGGAAGGGACCGCTTTTTTTCTTGAGGCCATCGCCATCGGAATCTTTTTCTACGGATGGAATCGCATCCCTAAATGGGTCCATTGGTTTTCAGGACTCATGGTTGGGATTTCAGGATTACTCTCAGGTATTTTTATCGTTGCTGCCAACTCATGGATGAATACTCCTGCAGGATTTGATTGGGTGAATGGAAAAGCAATCAATATTGATCCCGTCGCGGCCATGTTTAACAAACACTGGTTTCAACAAGCACTGCATATGAGTCTTGCCGCTTTCGTTTCCGTTGGATTTGCCGTTGGTGGAATTCATGCCTACTTCTATTTAAAAAATAAAAAAACTGTTCTCAATGCGAAGGCCTTAAAGATTGCTTTAACTTTTGGAGCGATCGCCGCCATTCTTCAGCCGTTCAGTGGACATTTATCGGCGCAAAAAGTCGCAGAAAACCAACCATTGAAATTGGCGGCCATGGAAGCGCACTTCAAAACAGAAAGAAGAGCTTCACTCGTTATCGGTGGTATTCCCAATATGGAAACCGAAAAAGTCGATTACGCAGTCAAAATCCCTGGTGGTCTGAGCTTCTTAGCTTTTAATTCATTCGATGCTGAGGTGAAAGGTCTGGATCATTTTCCCAAGGAAGACTGGCCTCCTGTTCTCATTGTCCATGTGGCCTTTCAAATCATGGTTGCTCTGGGCTCATTACTTATTTTAGTTGGTTCAATTTTCTTATACTATTCTTACAAGCTAAAACGCGCCCCACTTCCGGAATGGCTTTTAAAAACCCTGATTGCTTTTATCCCCGCTGGATTTTTAGCTCTTGAAGCTGGATGGACGGTTACAGAAGTCGGCAGACAACCGTGGATCATTTACAATATTATGAGAACTAAAGAGGCCGTCAGCACTGTGCCTGGGTTAGGTTTTCACTTTCTCTTTTTTGTTGTTCTCTACATTATCGTTGGTGGTGCCTGCACTTACCTTCTGTACCGCTTGATAAAAAGTTATCAGGGAGACACTAATGTTGATTAACATCATTGAAGTCATCTCTTTTATTGCTTTAGTTTTCTACATCATTTTCGGTGGTGCTGATTACGGGGCTGGTATTCTAGAATTTTTCAAACCCAACAAGATTAGAAAAATCGATACCGAAATCGAACATATCATCAATAAGGCCATCGGTCCCGTGTGGGAAGCTAATCACATCTGGCTCATTTTAATTATCGTGATTCTCTTTAATGGATTTCCGGAATTATTTCTCATTCTCTCAACCCATCTTCACCTGCCATTAGTTGCTGTGCTCATGGGAATTGTCTTGCGTGGAGTGGCCTTCACTTTCAGGCACTACGACATCTTTGAAGGAAGACCGATCAAACTCTACACCAGAATATTTTCACTAAGTAGTTTATGGACTAGCTTATGGCTGGGGATTATCGCCGGCGCCGTTATCTTAGGCCGAATCGATCCCACTGCACAGACTGTTTACGATCTCTATATTCATCCCTGGTTTAATTACTTCTGTCTTTCAGTAGGAATTTTTGTTGCCAGCGTTTTTACTTATCTTGCTTCTTCATTTCTGATTGGAGAAACGGACAACTTACTGATCAAAAATTATTTTAGACAAAGATCTCTCATCGCCAATATCGCAGTCATCTTAAGTGGTGGTGCTGTTTTTCTTACTGCCCAGTATGAAGGATTTTTCTTAATGCAGAAATTCTTCCAGAATACATTTTCAATTATCATGATGATCCTGGCGACTCTATTCTGGTGCTGTCAGGAAGTCTTTAGAAAACATTTGAAGTTTTTACACCGACGAATCCTGGTTGTCGGTCAGGTGGTTTTTATTTTACTTGGGTTTTTCTTTATTCAGGCCCCCACCATTATTTCAATGTCCACGGGAAACCTGACAATGCAAAATACAGCAGCTCCTGAGGCCACGCTCTTTCAATTAGTCGTTGCTTTGATTGTCGGATTAGTTCTTATCATCCCAAGCCTGCTTTATCTGTTCTGGATTTTTAAATTTAAAGAAGAGGATATGACTTTATGACCGAGACAAAAATGGTGACTTTTAATTCTCCTGAATACCTTGCTGCTGTCAAAATTAGAAAAGACGTTTTTGTCATCGAACAAAATATTCCGGAAGAGCTTGAAGTGGATCAGTATGAAAAAAACTGTGAGCATTTCCTCACAAAAGTGGACGGTATTCCTGCCGCGGCCGGACGTTTAAGAATTAAAGACAGCACTATTAAATTCGAAAGAATTGCCTGTTTAAAAAACTATCGAGGTACTGGTGTTGGACGAAACCTGATGCAAAAAATGCTTGAGCATGCACTAAGCGCGCACCCTAATCTTACGCCTTATATGCATTCGCAAACGATAGCTGCCGCCTTTTATGAGAAACTGGGATGGACTTCAGAAGGAGAGGTTTTTTACGAGGCAGATCTCCCTCATATTGCGATGATCTATAAGAGACAAAAATAAGGCACTTACAGTGATTATTTTTCATACAAACGCATTGAAAGAAAATCATAATTCTTCATCATGTTTCTATGATTCTTATTTTGTCTCTAATACTTGACTCTAACTCATTGCTTACATAAAATGCGTTTACGATTTTGCTGGGGTTTGTCATTGTCAATTAGAAGGAAACTTATTCACATTGTTTTGGTGTTTTCAACACTCATTATTGTTTTAATGGGAATGAATTACTTCGTCATGAGCACTCTTTCGACAGTGCGTGCTTTTGTGGCCGGAGAAGCTTTTTATTCGAAGGGACAAAAAGATGCGACTTACTTTTTAGCAAGGTACACCAGCACTCTGCGCGATGAAGAATACCAATTATTTTTAGAGAACGTAAAAATTCCTGTCGGTGATCGCATTGTTCGCGAAGAACTTTTAAAAGACGATACAGATTATCTAAAAGTTGATGCCGGACTTATTCAAGCAAAAAACTATCCTGATGAAACCCGTGATGTTGCCAAGCTTTTCAAACGATTTCAAAATATAGGTTACTTCAAACAATCTATTGGTTTTTGGACTTTAGGCGATGCCGAAGTTCAAAAGTTAATTGATGTGGCCGAAGAAATTCACTCTCTCGTTCAGCAAAAAAAACTGACTCCTGAATTGGCCAATGCCTACCTGTTAAAAATTGATGAACTCAATAAAAAATTAACTTACTTAGAAGAACAGTACTCAAATGTTTTAGGTAAGGGTGTTCGTTGGGCCACATCATGGCTCTTCTACGTAAGTTTCACCATCACCATGTTGGGATTTATCTTTGCCGTCTGGATTACATTCTCCATCGCCAAAGAAATTTTAAAACGCATTGAAGTTTTAAAATTAGGAACGATTCGTGTAGAGCAAGGAACACTGACGACGCCGATTGAAATCACTTCTCCACTCGATACAAAAGATGAGCTTATTCAGCTGGCGATTTCATTTAACAAAATGACTGAGAGCTTAGAGAAGGCCATCAGCGAAAGAGATATCGCAAAAGAAAAACTTGAAGTGCGCGCCAAGCAGTTATCTGAAGCTCAGGAACTTGCCCATATCGGTAGCTGGGAGCTTGATGTTGCAAATTATAATGTCATTGCTTCTGATGAATTTTATCGCATCTTTGGTCTTGAATTAGGCTCTGAACTCAACCTTGGGGAACTCATTCAACAAGTCCATCCTACTGATTACGACATAGTTAAAAAAGAGCTGGATGCAACGATAGCTCAACATAAAACATTCTTCCTGGACTTCAAAATTACCAGAGCGAATGGAGAAATTCGCGAAGTCAGTCAACAGGGTCGCCCTATCCTGGATGAGAACGGAAAAATTATTAAGATTATCGGAACCACTCAGGATATTACTGAACGCTTTAAAATTCAGTTGCAGATGATTCAGTCAAACAAGATGGCTTCACTGGGTGAAATGGCCAGCGGTATCGCTCACGAAATTAATAATCCACTGGCGATTATTAAAATGACTGCTCTGCAGATGCAAAAGAATGTGACTGATGAAAGTACCATCTTTAAAAATGGAATATCGAAAATTGATTCTACTGTTGATCGCATTTCTAAAATCATTCAAGGATTAAGAACTTTCTCGCGCGATGGACGAAATGATCCTTTTGAAATTGTTTCTTTCGATCATTTGATCGACGATATTTTGAGTTTCTGTAAAGAAAGACTTAAGCACCATTCGATTACACTGATCAAAGATGAGCTAGACCCCAATTTAGTTTTTGAAGGAAGACAAATTGAAATCTCTCAGGTCATTTTAAATCTTCTTAACAACGCCATCGATGCCGTGGATCCTCTTCCTGGTGATAATAAATGGATCAGAATTTCTGCTAAAAATAATGGCAGCTTCCTGGAAATTAAAATCACTGATAGTGGAAATGGGATTCCTCTGGAAACTCAAAGTAAAATGTTCCAACCATTCTTCACAACGAAGGAGATTGGTAAAGGGACTGGACTTGGATTAAGTCTTTCCCTGACTATTATTAAGAACCATCTAGGAGAAATTTTCCTGGATAACGACTCTCCAAACACCTGTTTTGTCTTGAGACTGCCTAATCAGCAAGTTTAGGTAAACACCCTCTTTGTTAAGAAGGCCCTATACTTCAGTTTTTGTTTTGTAAGTCCGAAAAGACTTACATGACAACGAAAAGGCTTATTACAGTTATCTCACTCCTATGTTTTGTGACTTCATGTAAGTTAAATTTTACGTCTAAACCAACACCAACAGAAATAGACACTCCAGCAGGCCCAGTTGTAGACCCTGATCAATTTACAAGCTCAGTTCTTTCTGATGAAAGTTATGTTTCAAGTGGCACGCATACATACCAATTAATTAAGGCCACTTCAGGGTCCAACACTCCGACTTATATGCAATGGATTCCTAACGATACTAATACGACTGCGGGGGCCGTCATTGTTTATTATCCTTACGAGAGTATTGACTGGAGTGGTGAAGCTATAGATACCAAATGGTCAGCTCTCGCTTCCGGCGGACAACCTGATGAAGACGGGCCTTATTATAACGTTGCTACTTCTTCGCAAATTGCCAACACACCTATCTCGCATTTAACTGCTGCTCAAAATATGTCTTTGTTCACATCAAATAAGCTTCACACATTAATTGTCTATGGACGCTATTATTCTGGAACAACTGTGGCCGGCGATGTTCAGGCCGTTGTTGATGGGTACAGGTTTTTAAATTCAAAAACGGTAGTCGATAAAACTAAGATTGGTATTTATAGCGGCTCATGGGGTGGCGTTGGGGTTCTTTATGGATCAAAGGCCGCTGCTACAAACTACAACTTAAAACCAAAAACCATATCTCTGTCTTATCCTGTAAGTGATTTAAAAGCACTTTCCGCTTACATGGATTCAATTCCTACACTAACTACAGACGTAACGAAGAGAGCTCAGTATGTGGCCTTTTTTGATCCTTATAAAAGACGTCTTGATAAAGCGACTGAAGCACTCGCTGGCCAGCCTACCAGATACGATAAGTATTCAAGGCCAGAGTTAGCATCGCTTGATGCCTCACTTTTTGTTATTCATGATGACTGGGATACGTTAGTTCCCGTCGGATTTACGAACAACCTTTTCACATCTATGACTTTGTCTGATAAATATGTCTATTACCAACGCCATCCAACAGCGATTGATTACGACACTTTTATTCTAAACCACTCTCAAGCTGGGCTTCATCAGGTTGATTACGCTACGACCTTAACCTGGAATTACCATTTCCTGATTACAGAACTTACTGATCCTACTCAAACAAGAGTTACTTCTTTTGCACGCAGTACTTATGAAGCTCAATTTCAACATATGAAAATAATGTTTGATGGCGGTGCGGACACAAGTGCTTTCAGGAAAACCCTTGGGCTTCTTTGCAGGCCGAACCTGCAGATGCTCGATGTTGAAAGCGGAAGTTTTTATTCTGGTTCTGATGTCTTCGTCTACATAATGAACGTCTACTATGGGGTTGCATGGGCCGCAGATGGTCCTGCCGCTTGCGCCAAATTAATCACCAATCCACCTTTCTAAGGTATCCCGAGCATTACACTCGGAATATTATTCTCTTCTTTTTCTCTTATTATCGACTATATTAGTTTCATAACTTTTATTAGGAGATCGTATGAAAAAGAACCTTACTCTATTAACAACTCTGGCAGCTGCCTTGATTATTTCAAGCTGTGCTCACAATAAAGCAACTGAACAAAAAGTTGAAAACGAAATTAAAGAAGTTCCATCTTCTCAAACAAAATCAATCACAGGAACAATTAAGGAGCAAATTGCAGCTTCATCTCTTTCTGCTGAACAAAAAGAAAAGCTAATGGCACTTGAAGAAAAAGCTCACGCTGAACATACTGCTCTTACAGATGAACTTGAAAGAACAAAAGTTGTTATGATTCAAACTGTACTAGAACCTAAAATGAGCCAGAAAGAATTCAATATTCTAAAGAATAAGATTACAGCTCTGGATAAAAAAAGATTAGCTAATGGTTTTAGAAATGCAGCTGAAGTAAGAAAAATCATTGCTCCAACAGCTACAACACAAGACAAAATGATCTATAAGGCAGTTATCGAAAATCGTTTAAGAGGCTTCTAGTTTCACTATAAAAAAGGGCGATTTAAATCGCCCTTTTTTTTATGCTAATTCTAAAATATCAGCTTCTATTTTTGCTAAGTTTTCTTTTTCAACCTGATAAAGTCTATATGTGACTTCACGAGTTCCCTCTTCAGCTGCGCTGTCATCAGGATTGGTCATAAGCGGTTGTCTTAATTCCAACTCGATCTGTTCAATTCTTTCTCTAATTTTTTGACTCTTAATTCTTAAGTCTTCTAAAGTGTCCATACATTTTCCTTTCTAGTAGTTAGCTCGACCGAGAGTGCTCTCGATAGAGTGTTTCATTTTTTCAGTTGCTCCGATCAGCGCCTCATCAATTGAACTTGCATCACTTGTGACAGCAGTTGATTTTCTTCCTGTAATACGGACTTCAATCATACAGCGCTTATCATTCGATCCAGCTTTGTTCGAACTATTTTGATCGCTAAAGTGCACATCAACATGAGTAAGCTGATTACTAAAACGGTGAAATGCTGATGAGACAACTCCGCTTACATAATCAGAAAATTTCTGACCTCCATCAATGTGATTGTCTGTGTTGATTTGAATATTCATAGTAGCTCCATTCCAGTGGTTTATTCACATCATTACTATTACATAATTCATGCCAACATTTACTGGAGCAGAATGCTTCTGATGTTAAGTAGATAACAAATTGGTAACAAAAGCTCTTTAGTAAAAAATTCCTATTATGCCCCGTTAAAATAGAAATTTTACGACTCTCTACAATGGCAGAGATTCAATTCTCACTTAGCAAGTTACCTCGAGTTTACTTCTCCTCTGCTCAAATTAGGCACAATTCTGTTACTAGACTACAGAATCGTTGCCACTAACATTCCCCTATACAACATTCCCTATTTTTAAAATTAGGATTAAGATGACAAGACTAGAATCCACATATCTCAAAGGAAACATATGTCAGTACTATTTGAATCAATCGATCTTGGAAATTTAAAATTAGCTAACAGAATTATTATGGCACCTCTTACTCGTGCGCGTGCAGGAGTTGAAAGACTTCCCAATGATCTTATGGCCAAGTACTACGCTCAAAGAGCGACTGCAGGTCTTATTATTACTGAGGCCACTTCTGTCACGCCAATGGGTGTGGGCTATGCAAATACTCCAGGAATCTGGTTACAGGAACAAGTTGAAGGTTGGAAAAAAATAACTGAAGCTGTTCACGCAAAAGGTGGAATCATCGTGATGCAACTTTGGCACGTAGGACGTATTTCTGATCCGATGTTTTTAAATGGTGAACTTCCAGTTGCACCGAGTGCGATCGCGGCCCTTGGACATGTCAGTTTAGTCCGTCCTGAAAAATCTTATGTCACTCCACGCGCTCTTGAAACTTCAGAAATCGCTGGCATCGTTGAGGCCTATAGAGTTGGTGCTCTTAATGCAAAACTTGCTGGGTTTGATGGTGTAGAAATTCACGGTGCTAACGGATATCTGCTTGATCAATTCCTTCAAGACAGTACAAATAAAAGAACAGACCAGTACGGTGGTAGTATTGAAAACAGAGCAAGACTTGCACTAGAAGTTGTCGATGCTATTACGACTGTGTGGCATCCACAAAATGTTGGATACCATATCGCTCCTCGCATGGACTCTCACACCATGGGAGACTCAAATCCTGAAGCGACATTCACATACCTGGCGTCTGAGTTGGGAAAAAGAAAATTAGCTTTTATTTTCTCAAGAGAAGCGCAAGGTCCAGGATATTTAGGTGATAAAATTAAAGAGGCCTTTGGTGGTCCATATATTATCAACCAAGGTTTAGATAAAAAAACGGCCGAAACTTTAATTAAAGAAGGTCGCGCGACTGCGGCTTCATGGGGAATGAGTTTTATTTCAAACCCAGATTTAGCTAGAAAGTTAAGAGAGGACATTCCTCTTACGCCAACGAATATGGCGACGATTTATGCTAATGATGAGGCCGGATATACAGATTACTAAAAAGCGAAGGCCAGGTTTCAGGCCTGGCCTTTTGACGATGATCAATTTATTCAGTAGATTATTGAGAATCGTCCTTTAACCAAGACTGACTATGGCCAATTTTAAAGAAGTGAATCACCAAATTTTAGAATTCGTAAAAAACTACGACAATATCATCTGGGACTGGAACGGCACTTTGATTGACGACGTCGATACGGCCGTTGCCTGTATTAATAAACTTCTTCCTAAGTACAATGCCTCAGTTATTACGGCCCAAAAGTATAGAGAGATTTTTGATTTCCCTGTCAGAAAATACTACTCTCATCTGGGTCTTGATCTTGAAAAAAATACGTTTGAAGAAATCAGAGACCAATACGTAAAAGACTATAATCTCAACATCGTTCTTAACTCTTCCTTATTTCCAGAAACTGCAAACCTTCTGGAAGAAATTAAAAAAACAAAAAATCAGTTTATTCTCTCTGCTGTCTCTCAATGGCATCTCGACTCCATCACGACCCACTTTAAAGTCGATCATCTCTTCAATGAAAGATTTGGAGTTAATGATCACTACGCTTCTGGAAAAATTTCACGTGGTATGGAATTAATTAAACACGCTGATCTCAGGCCGGAAAAAACAATTCTCATTGGCGATACCATCCATGATTTTGAAGTGGCCAGAGAACTTGGGCTTAACTGTTTACTTCTGGCCGATGGACACCAATCTCCTGCTCGTTTAAAGGCAGTCACAGCTAATGTGATCTATGGTCGAAGAGATTATCTTTAATATAGTTAACAATTCCATCCAATCCTTTGCATGAAGTAAATGACTTACTCATTAACTTCACATTTTTCTGTATCTCGGCATTGTCTAAGACTGTAAGAACAGCTTGTCTTAACAACTCCGTTGAAATGGCCTCTTTTTTTAATTCAATACCAAGCTTTAAATCATTCACTCGTTTAGAATTTCCAAATTGATCATTGTTATAGGGAATGACCACCAAAGGAACGCCAAAATGAAGGGCCTCATTGATACTATTCATTCCACCATGACTAATAAAGCAGTCAGTGTATTTTAGAACTTCAATTTGAGGGATATGCGGAAATGCTAAAATGTTGGCAGGAAGTTCCCCCAAGGCCCTTACATTCTCCTCTGAAGAAACGCCTAAAACAAGCTGATAGTTTGCATCGTCAGCAAAGGCCTCTATTAGTTTCTTATAGAGACAAAGGAGTTCCGGGTCTTGCTTCAAAAGAATCGTTCCGAAGGCCATCGTGATAATTTTTTTGTTTTTTGCTACTTCTTTTAAGACCCCGATTAAAAATATCGTGTTCTCTTGATTAGTTTTGGCCACGACTCCCGCGTATATAAAATCTTCTTTCACTGGCGGATTAAAATCTTTAGAGGTAAAAACAATATTATGTTTTCCATAAGCACCCAAACACTGACTCAAAGAGAGTTCAATATCGTATTTTTCTTTTAAGTATTCTATTGAGCGCAAGTTCGCTTCATCTATCACCACTCCATGTTTTTTGAACATTTCCTGCTTTGCTTCTTCACTAAGAGCAAATGTCGTCACTGTACAAAAAGCAGGAATATTATAAATAAGTCCTAGGACATAACCCCAAATCGCCATAGAGTCGTAGATAATAAAATCCGGACGAACTCTTTCAAACTCTTCAGTTAAAAATGGAAGGAGCCCAACCGTTGCCGGAATGGTTTGCAAAACAAAATTTTGTCCTGGATTAAAATCAGAAGCTTTGTAGTCGTCGTATCCGTAATTGATAAATTCTGCACCAGCAGACTCTATCAGCTCGCGACGCTCAGGTGATGAGTGGTAGATGATTTCAACCCCACTTTCCTTCAAGACCTTAACGACAGGCAGAGTGGGATTGATATGTCCTAGTCCAAAAATATTATAATAAATTGCTTTCATGCGTACTAAATAGCTTTTAGCTCATTATTACACAATCAATGCTTCGAATAACTAATATAGGTAAAAAGCTATAGTTGGATAAAAGACTTCTTGAGTTCATCAAAAATGATCTTCCCTTCTTTAGACTTAATAATTTCGGGGTAACAAACCAAGGCCAGGCGGTCTTTATAAGAAGGAGTTCCTTCCACCTTATGAAGTCCCAGACGTTGAGCTTTAACTACCTGAGAAGGAAGAATCCCCAGCCCTGCTCCTGACTCTACCAGATTGGCAATGAGTTCAAGATTGGCCACTTCAATTCGCTCGACCGGCACTCCTTTCCATCTGGAAATGATCGCTGAAGACTGGATCATATCCGGATTGTAAATCAAACGGTCGCTATAGCGTTTACTCGACTCCCACACTGCAACGTCATCTTCACCAATCAGTTTTGTGATCAGACCTGGAATCGGAAGCGGGTTCATCACCAGTCCAAAGTCCACTTCTCCCTCGGCAACTTTCTTATTAATCTCAGCTGAAGACCCGTTAACAACTGACAGGCTTAAGTTAGAAGAAAACTGATTCATTGATTTTAAAAATCGTCCTAATAAGAACATTCCAACTGAAGGATGGCATCCGATCTTAAAAGATAAGTTAACCGGAGCTCCCTTAATCTTAAACAGCAGTTTTAAAGCGCTCTGGGCCTCAGGAAGGATCATTCGTCCTTGAGGTGTAAGCTTGATCCCATTTCTTCCACGAATAAAGAGTGGCAGGTTTAATTCAGTCTCCAGCTTCTTGATAGCGAGGGACAAAGACGGCTGGGCCATCTCTAACTTTTCCGAAGCTTCAGACAAAGTACGTGAATGAGCAACGGCAATGAAGTTCTCTAAATCTTTGAATGTGATCGACATATAGTCTTTTACCTATGTTGAATATTATTTATATCTAATTTTTAAATGAATCTTTCTAGTTTATCAATAGTCCATCGAATTAATTGTAAGGAGAATTTGTATGATGGAACTAAGTAATGAGAATCTTGAAGATCTAAGTTTGGCGATTTCAACGGCATGTAAAGAGCTTAGCAAACTTTCGAATCACGGGAACGTTATTGAAGATTATTACCAAATTCCTATTATGCAAAAGATTGAAGCTCAAATGGTTCAAAGGAAAACTCTTCAATTTCTTTTGCCAGCATTCCCGGCCAAAAGCCCAAGTCCATTAAAGACAGCAGGCCATCACCCGGACCTGGGTGAAGTTCTGGCATTAAATAACTTAAATGAAATGTGTAAAAAGATTACTAGTCTCTATGAACCAGGTGCTGAAGTGATTATCTGCTCTGATGGGAGAATCTTTAGTGACGTTGTTATGGTTTCAGACAAGATTATCGACGAGTACTCTGAATGGATTAAATCCATCATTATTGAATTTGATCTAAAGCATCTTTCAACATTTGCCATGGATGACATTCATCAGGAGATGAACGGGCCTGAACTAAGAGAGCGCTTGGTTTGGCAATACGCTAAATCACTGGATGAAGTGCGCTTTCTTGTCATCAACGACGACGACTTCCGCGGTCTCTTTAATGGTGTTCATAAGTTTATGCTAGAAGATCAGATGGGGCTTCCTGAGAACGCAACAATCAGCAAGAACCAGCTTAACAAAAAAACAAAACTTTTAACTTACGAGTTAATTAGAAGATCTGATGCCTGGTCAACTCTCCTGCTTGATTATTTCGACGATTCCCTTCGTTTATCAATTCATGCTTACCCGTTAACTCATGAAAAATTTGGCGTGAAGCTCGTTCACTCATCAGAAAAATGGGCCACTCCTTGGCACAACGTCACGGTAAAAAAGGGTGAGCAGTTTGAGTTGATGCATTTATCAGAAGCTGAAAAACTGGGTGCAAAAAAAGAATTATTCAGAGGTAAATATGTCTACTTCCAAGCTTAGTGGTTTAAAAATAATAAGAGATCAGCAATTTTCAGATTCAGAATTACTAAATTTTGCTCAAGGCCTGAGTGAAAAATTAGGAGAGCTTGAAGATAAAATTCTTCATTGGGACTTCGGCCCGATCATGGATATGAAATTTAATCCTGCAGCGCCGAACTATCTTTTCTCCAGTGAAAATGTTCCCCTTCATTGGGATGGTGCTTTTTACAAAGAGCCAAGCTATTTGCTTTTTTATTGTACAGAAACAAGTGGCACAGGTGGAGAGACACTTTTTTTAAACACTGAATTACTTTGGGACTCGCTAACTGCTGACGAAAAAGAAGAATGCAGTAAGATTATCTTAAAATACTCAACGGAGAAAAAGGCCCACTACGGTGGAGAAATTACTGTTCCTCTAGTTCAGACTCATCCACTTACCGGCAAAACGATTTTAAGAATTGCCCAAAAAGTTGAGACGACACTGAATCCTGTGACTTTGACTATTCTGGGGGCCAGCGATGCAGCAGATTTTTACCAGAGAATGGAGAAAAAATTAAGCGATCCCAAATTTCTCTACACCCATGCATGGAAAAAAGGCGATGTGGTGATTTGTGACAACTTTACTTACCTGCACGGAAGAAAAGCACTGGAAGGAAATCTCACTCGTTCATTTAAACGTATACAAATTCTCTAGGAGCATCTTATATGAAAACGGCCACAGGTATTTCTTTTCTCGACTTTAAAAAAGCAAGCACAACAGCAGACTTCCCGGATCAATTCTCTCATTACCTAAAATCATTGGGCGATATCTACTTTTGGGAAAAAGGAAACTTCCATGTTGTAACCAAAGCAGAAGATGCAAGAAATGTTCTCACGAACCCCATCTTCAGCGCTGACCGCGGTGGATTTTTCATTTCCAGAATGCCTGATATGGACTTATCTCTTATCCAGGATTTTTTTGGTGTCGTAAAAAAGATGATGGTTATGAGTGATGATGAAGAGCATAGCAAAAGAAGAAAGATTGCTTCCAGTGGATTCGAAGACCATATTATCGACCGCTTTGCTAAGACAGTTCAGCAAACTGTAAAAAAACTTGTAGATGAAGTCAAAGACAAGAATCAATTTGATTTCGTCGATATCAGCAAAAGGCTTCCTTCTACTATTCTTGCTGACTTGTTTAGCATTCCTGAAAGCGACAGAGAAAACTTCTTCACACTGGCCAATACGATGACTGGATTTTTTGGAGGGGCCTCTAATTACCAAAATGCCGATGGTATAGAAGTCAACAACGCTGCCAAAGCTTTGAAGAGCTATTTTGAAAACCTTATCGTGAGTCGAAGAAACAGCAATGGCGAAGATTATGTTTCGATCTTAGTCCGCGCTCAAAAGATGACTCAATTAACTGATGAAGAATTAGTCTCTCAAATGATTATGATGTTAGTCGCGGGTCAGGTCACGACAACTGATCAAATCAATAACATTATGTACCTGTTTGCTAAGCATACTGATATTCAACTTGAAGTAAAAAAGAACCCCCTGCTGATTGCCAACGCGATTGAAGAATTAAAACGCATTGATCCGGCCGTTACTTTCATTTTTAGAGTGGCAAGGGCCGATGGCATGCTGAACTCTCAGCCAATCAAAACTGGGGACGTGATTTTTATTTCTACTCATTGTGTGAATCGCGATTTACCACTAGAAGAAAAACCTGATGAAATCAGGATTGAGAGAAAAGCGGCCCACTTTGCTTACGGCCATGGCCCCCACTACTGCCTGGGAGCAAAATTAGGTCGCTTACAAATCCGCCTGTTATTTGAAGAGCTTTTTAAAGAATTACCTCTTTTGACTTTAAACGAAACACTGGAATCTAAGCGCGATCACTACTCGCTTTCGTTCTCAGGATTCACAAATTTAGAGTTGGCACAGAGATAATTCTTTACTCTTAGAAGCACTCACTTCAAAATCTATAAGGGAGACTCACATAGACTCTCCCCCAAGGATTTATGAAATTTTTAATGACGTTTGTTTTACTAACTTTTGCATCTGCCAGTTTTGCTTGTACAGACTTTGCGGGCAACTACCTTGATGATGACTCAAATCCCTATTCAATTGTTCAATCGGGATGCGAATCTTTTACACTCGCCGGGAAATCAAATATTGCAGATGGACAGTTCAGGACCCAACAAGAAACAGCGGCCATTAAAATCAGCTCTGCTGCTTCTTTTATCGACTACTATCTTCAAGTAGAAAATATTGTTGATTACAAAACTCCTTTTCCACCAGAAATGCCTCTCGATATGATTCCTGCAAAATATGTCACGCTTTATACGATTGACTGGAAAGGCAATCTTGCTATCGATACAACTGTGTACAATAACAAAAATGAAGTGATCAGCTCAGAAAATACAACTCACCAAAGATTATAAAAAAGGCCCGCTTAAAGCGGGCCTCCTAAAAATTATCTTTTTAGTACACAAACTTTATCGCCATCATAATCCAGCGTTAACGTATCATTCACAATCTTCATATCGAATTTTCTATAAGTAAATAAACCTCTTTTGATCACGTAGCTAATATGTCCTTCTCCATCGTAAACAACTTTCTTAGTTCCTTTCAGAACAATGTCTCCTAAATCAGACATCCACGGCATTCTTCCTTTATTAATATTCCCAAGCTCTACTACTACGTAATTAGATTCTGAGTTGATCACTTTTAAGCTTTCAGATGAAGTATCATAAACAACATCAAAGTTCTGACAAGAACCATAATTAGTATCCCCAGAAACAACTGTGAAATGTCCTTCGAAGTTGTTGATAGATGCGTGTGCAGAAAAAGTTAGAAGAGTTCCAAGAATAAGTGTGATGATTTTCATAATTGTCTCCGGGGTATTTGTTAATTGAGACGACAATAAACCATTCTTTAAAAATGATCTTGAAACTTGTAAATAATATAGATAAATGAACTCTATCTAATTAATGGATACATCTACCAATGAGTAAAAGTGTTTGACTGCTCAAACTTTTTAAAATAGGCTGTACTTCATGAGCACAAAAGAAATAAAAAAAGTCATGCACGAATTAAAACTAAGACTTCTGACTGTGAAATCAGTGGAAGACCTTTCACCTCATATGAGACGAATTACACTCACTGGCCCCGAGCTTGAAGGCTTCGTGACGATGTCACCAGAAGATCATGTGAAGGTCTTTTTTCCTAAAACGAATGATGAACTGCCGGTTCTTCCCACAATGACAGACAAGGGCCCGGTCTTTACTGATGATGTCACCATGAGAGATTACACTCCCCGCTTTAATAATGGAGACAAAGAGCTGGTGCTCGATTTTGCTCTTCATAAAAAAGGGCCAGCGAGCTTATGGGCCTCTCGTGCACAAACTGGAAATACGTTAGGTATTGGCGGACCTCGCGCTTCAACGATTTACCCAGAGTTCAAAAACTACATTCTCATCGGCGATGATACTGCCATTCCCTCAATCGGCAGAAGATTATCAGAGCTTCCTAAAAACGGCCGTGCCATCGCTATTTTAGAAGTCGACGATGAGAGTGCTGAACTCGTCTTTGAAACAGAAGCAGATGTTGAAGTTCTGTGGCTTTATCGCGATGGAGAAAAGGCCGGCGATTCAAAGTTATTCGCTAAACAAATTAAGGCCCTCAATCTTCCGACAGAAGATGTATTGACGATTATCAGTGGAGAGATTTCAGTTGTTAAGGAATTAAAGCGTGTCTTTATTGAAGACTATCATTTTGATGAGACCTGGATAAAGGCCACTGGATACTGGCGAGCTTAAAAAGATTGCAGTCAGGATAAATTTACCCTGACTGCAATAAAAAATTATATTAACTGTACTGAATCTATCCCACTTTTATTTTTTCTTAGTAAATCTCCAGGTGCTTCAAACTCATACAATTCAATTGAAACATAATGAGTGAATTTATCATCAATCAATTCAATAAAATTTTCTTCCATTAATTTTCCGTCAATCGTCACCTGCGTTTTTCCACTGGAAAGCCCGTTAGGATTGTTCACTGTAATTTCGTAATTTGTACTCATGTGGCGGTAAATTAATTTATAAGATTTCCACTCAGGATCTATACGAGGCTCAATCCTTAAAGTATTTCCACTTAACTTAAATCCTAAGATCGCTTCAATTCCCACGGTGTACATCCAACCAGAAGATCCCGTGTACCATGTCCATCCACCTCTTCCCGCATTTGGGTCAACAGAATAAATATCGGCAGCAATAACATAAGGCTCAACCTTATAACTAATGGCCTCTTCTTTTGTCAGACTATGATTAAGTGGATTCACCATAGAAAAAAGCTCTACTGCGCGCTTTCCATTTTGAAGTTCAGCATAGGCCAGAATGCACCAGATGGCCGCATGGGTGTACTGTCCGCCATTTTCTCTTACACCAGGAATATAACCTTTGATATAACCTGGATCATTTATAGATTTATCAAATGGAGGAGTGAAAAGTAGAATCATCTTATTATCTTTTTTAACTAGATTTTTTTCTACTGAATCCATCGCTATTTTTAAGCGGTTTTTATCGCCTGCTTTAGAAATAATTCCCCAAGTCTGTGCGAGAGAATCAATCTGACATTCATCACTATGCGAAGACCCCAAAGGAGTTCCATCATCATAAAAGGCCCGTCTATACCATTGGCCATCCCAGGCATTTTCTTCGATCGATTTTTTCAGGAATGTTATATGATCTCGCCATTTAGTCGCTCGCTCAATTTCTCCTCGAGCTTCTGCCACGGCCGAAAAATCCCGAAGGTTGCATATTAAAAACCATGCGAGCCAGACACTCTCTCCTTTACCTTCATGCCCGACACGATTCATTCCATCATTCCAGTCACCACCTCCCATTAAAGGAAGTCCGTGAACACCGACTTCAAGACTTAAATCAATGGCGCGAGCACAGTGTTCAAAGACACTCGCCCTTTCTTTTGTCACTTCTGGAGTGTAATAAGAATCTTCCTGGTCTTGTCTTAACTCTGGCCCATTTAAAAATGGGACTTCAACATCTAGGACTGAAGCATCTTCTGTTCTATTTAAATAATAAGTGACCACATAAGGAAGCCATAATAAATCATCTGAAAAATGCGTGCGCACTCCACGTCCTGTTGGCATATGCCACCAGTGCTGAACGTCCCCTTCAATAAATTGTCTGGCAGAGGCCCGCACAATTTGTGCCCTGATCATTTCAGGCTTAGTCCAGATCACGGCCATTGAATCCTGTAATTGGTCTCTGAAACCGAAAGCTCCACCGGCCTGATAGAAAGCTGATCTTGCCCACAACCTACAAACAGTTGTCTGGTAGAGCAGCCAACGATTGAGCATCATGTTCATTGAGTTATCCGGAGTTTCAACTTGAATTTTCCCAAGAATGTTATTCCACTCAGCAACGACATCACTAAATAGTGAATCAACATTTTTTAGAGTGACAGTATTCACCAGCTCTTGAATTTGCTCACGGGTATCTGTTTGTCCTAAAATAAAAATAACGGTCACTTCCTGATTAGCAGGAATGCTTATGCTCTTTTGTAAGGCCGAGCATGAATCCATTCCTGCTCCGACTCTTCCACTTAATTTAGACTTCGTAAGTAATGCTTCAGGGCGGTTGAGATTTCCATTTCTACCAATAAATTCTCTTCTATTGCCTGTCCATGAATCATTCCCATCAATAAAAGTTGCAAAGGCCTGTCTTGTTCCAAACTCATGATTCCAAGGATTGTAGGCCACAAGACTTTTACTTGTTGCATCCAATGCAGTAATCAAATACGGTAAGCTCACCGTTCTGGAAAAACCTAAAACCCATTCGATATAAGAAGTAATTAAAAGATTTCTCTTTGTACCTGATTCATTTTTGAGCACTAACTTAGAGATCTTAACTGGTAAATCTTTGTGCACAAATTGAGTCAATGTACTTTTAATTCCCGCGTGGCGAAGTTCAAACTGACTATATCCTTGTCCATGCCTGATAAGGTATTCGGCATTTTTTACTCTGATAGGAGAAATCGTCGGACTCCATAATTCATTAGAGTCTACGTCTTTAATATAAAAACACTCTCCAGATGGATCAGAGACCGGGTCATTCGACCAAGGAGTAAGTTGATTTTCTCTACTGTTCATTGCCCACGTTGACCCAGCTCCTCTCTCTGAAACATGAAACCCAAAGCCTGGGTTTGCAATTACATTAATCCAGGGTGCCGGAGTCGATTCATCTTTTTTAAGATGAATCACATATTCTAAACCTTTAAGTGTGAATCCACCGAACCCATTAAAAAATTCCAATGCTGGGGCCTCTAGTGATTTTCGCGAATCCTTGGCCGCTGTTGTTTGAACATTGGCTCTAGATATAGGCTTTTCAATTTTTCTGACCATTCTTTTAACTTGTTCGGCCAGGTTCCCCTGCTGCCCGACAAGAATTGCACGGGCCACTGTTTGCAATAAATTTCTATCTTCCTGAGGGATAATATCAGCACGTAAAAGAAAAATTCTTCCTTTTGACTGCGGAAGATAAGTTCCTGACGTCGCTGTACTATGGCCAATCATTGCCTCAAGGTCATTATGAAGTTCTTGAGAATACGAACTCGCCTTTTCATTGAGAACAATCAGATCAACTACCAGACGTTTGGTTCCCCAGTACTCATGTGCACGCAGAAGTTGTTTGAGTAGTGAGCGCTGTTCAATATCATCAATACGAAGCAGAACAATCGGATGATCCCCTGAAATACCATAGGCCCAAAGATTCGTCGCATTTCGATCATTGCGTTTTAAAATATCGCTTGAAACTCTTAAACTAGAATCAAGGTATAAAACTCTATTGGCCAATTGTTGAAAAAGAATGGCTTCACTATGCTCTATTCCCAAATAGTGAAGTTTAACCTGTGCTTCAGTCCATGCTAAATTCGACGATCTCTCGTAAGCAATCGGTTCGTGAAATTTTTCAGCAAGGTTAACAACTTCATCACGGCTTTTAGCAATAATTGTCGTGTAAGTAATATTGGCCGTGGCACCAGGTTCAATACGTACACGCGACCTAAAACTTACGACTGGATCTAATACAGAACCAACTGTATTAGATAAATGTTTTGTCTCGATAGAGATCGGGTTATGAACTGTACGTCCACGCCCAATAAATTTTGCTCTATCAGTTTCATATTCAATTTCTCCGATGGCATTGGCATCCGTTGAAATAATATAGGCCATCCATAAAGGAGCTTCCATTGCTGATCTAGGCCTTCTGGTTGCAAGTATGGTATTAATCTCTGGCAGGTATTCTGTCTGAACAAATAAATTAGAAAAAGTTGGGTGAGCAATATCTGCTCCCTGAGTGTTAAGAACAATTTCGGCATAAGTTGTCACTTCGACAACCCGAACTATAGAACTATTATTGCTTAAGCTTTGACGTCTAATTTCTGCATTTTCTTCCGGAGAGATAAACACTTCTAGTTCAGAAATTATTTCATTATCCTCACGTCTGATTTTTGCACGGTCTTCTGTAAAGATCACTTCATAATGGTCAGCTTCGACACAAGTTGGCTGATGACCTGCTGACCAGATATCATTTGAATAAATATCTCTGAGAAATATATAACTCCCCCAGTGATCGCGAGTCACATCTTCACGCCATCTAGTGATAGCTAAATCCTGAAAGCGACCGTAACCAGATCCTGCGGCCGTGATCATGACGGCATAATTTCCATTTGATAAGAGATGAGTTCTAGGAACTTTATGATTAGAAGACGTGTATCTTCTGATCGTAGCTTCTCCCATATCACTCACGTGCTCAACCTTGACTGACTCAGTTCTGGTTTTTGCCACAGCAATATTTTTAGGAGTGCGCTCCTGAAGCAATAATTCGCTTGATTGAATGATTGGCTCACGGTGAAATCGCTTTAACATTAATCCATCAAACAGCATATTAGAAATTGAGACTAAGGCCATCCCTTGATGGTGGGCCATATAATTTTTAACAATGGCCGAATCTGCTTTGCTCGTATCTGGTATGCGTGATTTTGTAAAATCGATTGATTCATAATAACCAAATTCACCGACCATGTTCAAAGAGGCCAGGCGCCTTAAATTTTTCACCGCACTGACAGGATCATACATTCCGGCCAAGTGAGTTGCATAAGGAGCAATAACCAAGTCTTTTCCTATACCACGCTTGAAGGCCAGTTCAGGAACTCCAAAGTTCGAGTACTGATAAGTAAGATGCAAATCTCTTACATTGTAGGCCGACTCAGACATCCCCCATGGAATAGATTTTTCATCAGCATATTCAATTTGTTTTTTTACAATCAAACGACATGTTTGCTCCAGTAAACTTGAAGTTGGCGTCTCCATCACAAGTGATGGCATTAGATACTCGAACATTGATCCTGACCATGAAATTAAGGCCGTTCCATTATCAATAGGAGTAAGTGAGCGCCCAAGCCTGAACCAGTGCTCAACCGGAACGTCACCTTTAGCAATGGCCACAAAACTTAAAAGTCTTGCTTCAGAGGCCAAAAGATCATAGAAGCTGGCATCTAACGAAGAGTCCGACATACGATAACCAATAGAAAAAAGTTTTCTTGTTGGATCATATAAAAAAGAGAAATCCATTTCATAAACCAATTCTCTAGATAAAGCGGCAATCGCTTTAAGTCTCTTTCTCGGTCCTTCTTTAGGATTTTCTTTAAAATGAGTAAAATCTCTGCCATGACTTTGAACTTCATTATCAATCATTCGTGCCAACTTATGGATTTCGACTTCAGCACTCTTGGTCTCTTCAAATAATTTTTGAGATTTTTCTAATACTGTTGCCCAAAAAATATTTTTATCCGTTGATGAGTGATAATGATTAATAAGAGATTCGGCCAAGTCATTAAAAGTCTCTCTATAAGATGCATGTTTTTTAGTCGACATACTTTCAGCAAATAATCTCAAACTATCCTGAATCCCTCCTAACATTTTTTCTGAATAATCAGACTCAATTTCCATTTCTTCACAGCTTTGAGCAAGTGCAAGTAAATGCCCGGCAAGGTTTCCGTTATCAACCGACGAAATATATTTTGGATCTAAAGCACGTTTATCAGTAGTTTCATACCAGTTATAAAAATGACCGTTATAACGAGGAAGCGATTGCATACTCAAAAGTGTATCTTCAAGTCGCTCAATCATCTCACAAAGACCAATCCACCCAAAATCTCTAGCTGTCACCGTCGATAATAGATATAGACCGAAGTTAGTCGGTGAACTTCTATGGGCCACCACCGGTAGCGGGTCTTCTTGAAAGTTATCTGGTGGTAAGAAATTTTCATCTGCATTTACAAACGTTGAAAAGAAGTGCCATATTTTTCGTCCACTATTTCTCAGAACAAAGACATCATCTTCTGAAAGAGGGACAATCATCTCCATCGATGGCGGAAGACTAATCTTCCATGCAGCAATGGGGGAAATTAGCCATAACCCCATTAATGGGGCAAAGAGTGGCCAATCCACCTGCCCATTCCAGATAACAAAAACTCCAATCAGCACAACAGCGATTTCTGTTTTCATCATACGTTTAGTAAAACTTTCAAGGGCCGTGCTTGCACTGGATTTTGAAGCAGCACTTGTCGTCCATTCTAAAAGTTTTCGCTTAGAAATAAATAACCTGAAAAGAGTTCTTGCGACTGCATCAAGCAAAACCCAGCTTTGATAAGGAAGAAAAATAATATTTAAAATAAAACGGCTTATCCCCTGAGACAAATCTTCAAACAATGAACGAACCTGAACCATGAAAGGAACTTTTTTTTGATAGGCAAAAATACCGCTAATAAAAGGTAGAACATGTCCTAGTAACTGAGCTGAAAAAATTAACACCAACCATGGAAGCGTGTTCAGTCCTTTAATACAAAACAAAGTGACGAATAGAAAAAACGTCATTGGAGTTAAAAGCGAGCGTCTTAGGTTATCAAGCATTTTCCAGCGGCCAATCACAGAAATAGCAAGACCTTCTCTTCCCAATATCCAAGGTAGAAGCTGCCAATCCCCTCTGGTCCAACGGTGATTTCTCGCTACTGCAACTTCAAAGTTTGAAGGAAAATCCTCAAACAATTCAACGTCACTGATCAGACCACAGCGGGCAAAGTTCCCTTCAAAGAGATCATGACTTAAAAGTCTATTCTCTGGTGTGCGCCCTCTCAGCGATTGCTCAAAGACATCTACATTATAAATTCCTTTACCTGTGAATGAACCTTCACCAAAAAGATCCTGATAAACATCAGAGATCGCAGCTGCATAAGGATCAATTCCTCCGGGCCCGGAAGAGAGTCTCTGAAAAATCGTACTATCAATTGTGGCCGGAAGTGTGGGAGTAATTCTCGGTTGTAAAATTCCATAACCTTCGACGACTTTATTTAACTTTGAATCGAACTTAGGATGATTTAATGGATGAGCAAAGGTCCCTACTAATTGGGCCACAGTTCCGCGTGGAAGCTTAGTATCAGCATCCAGTGTGATGACGTAAACGATATCGTCAGGGATATCCAGTTTAAGTTCATCTGAAACAATAAACGATGTACCTGATTTATGTCTTAAGAAGTGATTAAACTCCTGAAGTTTACCGCGTTTTCTTTCCCATCCAATCCACTTTTGTTCGCTCTCATTCCATTTTCTAAAACGGTGAAATAAGAAAAAGCGGTCTTTGCCAGAATTATTTTTTCCATACTTACGGTTAAGATGATCAATTTGTTTAATCGCGATTGATAAAAAGATTTCATCTGTATCCAGATTTTCAGTCAAAGCATCTCGCCAGTCAGATAAAAGTGCAAAAGATACTGAGTCATCAGGATTAGAAAGAAAATGAATTTCCAACTGATCAACCTGACTAATAATTTCATCAATATTTACCAGCATCGTTGGCACAACAACAAAGGTTTTATTATTGGCAGGTATTTTTTTTGAAAAATCTAAACGAGGCAAATGCCTAGGAACTAAAACGTGAACCGTGTAACGATTAACAAGAGTAATGGCCAGTTCAGAAGCGGGAAATATGGCCATGGCCCCTAGCAAGTATAAAATGGAACTCTGGGCCTCTGTCTCGCCTATACACCAAGCAACCAAAAGCATAGGGAGAAGGAAAATACTTCCAAGATACAATAATGTTCTCTGAGAAATATACCAGCGTAAGAATTTACTTCGTACCTTTACTTTAAATTGAATTTCTTTTTCAAATTCATAACGTCCATGAGAAATAAGATAATACCCCATGTCCTGCATTTTTAAATCTTTCGGATGCCGCACTGTTTCTCGTTGAGTTTTCTCCAGTAGTTTTTGCGATACCTCGAGTTCTGAAAACTTTGATCCACGCGAAAGTTGCTCAACACTATGTCGGTACTTATCTCTCGTCATAAAATCCATATGCCCATACAATGGATTCTCTTGTAACTTCTGCTCAACTAAACTTACTTCTTCAAAAAGGTCTCGCCAATCGAGTGAAGATAAAAGTCTCATGCTATTAATAATATTTCGAACAGTAACATTGGCCGTCGTGTGACTGCTATGGACATCTTGAACAATTTTGTCCGCAGAAAGACCTTCTGAAGTTAAGCGCTCATCAAGCCAGTTTAAAAAACTTGCAACAACACCTTCTTGAAATCTTAAACGCTGAACTAACTGAACAGCAAAATCAATGCTGAGTGGTTTTTTACTAACACTTTCAATAATCTCATCATTTGTTCGTTTGCTGGTTATATCTAAACCTAAAAGCTCATCCGCAATTTTATCCGCTTCTGCTCTGGCGATTTGTGAGCCTACAATTCTGGCGCCCAATCGGCGCAAGTTTTCAATCAACACCACTCTCAAAGTAATAGAGGTGGCCCATAGTTCTCCCATAGTTAATGGTCGAACATGCTGATACGTTTTTAAAACTTGCTTTAATAATTCAGGATCAAAAAGTGAATCTGTATGGGCAACAAACTCCCAGGCAATAGCATACATGCGAGGGTACCCACTAAAAGGTCCTTCCACGAGTTTAGGCAATTCTTTATAATATCCTGCCGGCAAGTGATCACGAATGTCTTTAATCTGCTCTTCTACAATATAAAAATTATCAATTAACCATTCAGCTGCAGGAGTGATTGATCGCTCGGCCCGAATCGTTTCTGCGATTAAGCGAAATGACTCTAGTAAAACTTCTTCGTTGTCAGCGACTCGTTTAACTAAGTTAACTCCACTGCTTGGTTTGGCCGAGACTTTATGACCAATGGCCAGGGTTTCAGCATATCTCTCTAAATGCGCACTACTGAATAATTCATCGCGTATCGGTTCTTCAAAAATAATAAAAGTGTTACGAGGGATTTTTCTTTTTCTAAATGCCACTATTCTTCCTTTTGATAGACTATTGATTAAGGGCACCATGGCCTCTTATTAAAATGAAAATTAATCTCTACGAATTTAGTCCTGATTTGCCCCAACAAAATACATTAATGAGACAAATATTCACGATACCATCCACGCACTATAGGCAATGATCATTGGCATTGTTCATGCACCTAATTACTGCAAGTCTCACACCCAAATTTGGAGTAAAAATGTCATTTGAAAATAAAATCCTTCACGACAGAAGAATCGCGATTCTGGCCACTGATGGTTTTGATGAATCACAGCTTTTCTCTCCTAAAAAAGCTCTTGAGGAGGCCGGTGCCAAAGTTGTCATTGTTTCGAATCATAAAGGAAAAATCAAAGCATGGTCGAAAGATCATTGGGGAAAGAGTATTGATGTTGATACAACTCTAAATGAATGCAACTCTGAACAATTTGATGGATTAGTCATTCCTGGTGGAGAGAAAAATCCTGAAACTTTATTGCATGATAAAAATGTTGCAAACTTTATTAAAGACTTTGTCTATGACGGAAAATCTGTCGCTTCAATTTGTCATGGAATTCGAGTATTGCTCGATACTGGAATGGCAAAAGGAAAAACAATTACATTATGGTCTAATTTAAAAAATGATGTCATCAGCTCCGGGGCCAAATGGAAAGATGATGAAGTGGTAGTTCATAAAGGTATCATTACAAGTCGTTGCCCTAATGAGAATGAAAACTTTAATCGTAAGATGATTGAGGGTTTTGCCATTAGTCCCAAAATTAAACACGCCTAATTAATTATTTATGGCATGTAAGGTCTAATCTCTTTCGGAGTCGTCGTAAACGTTGCAGCTGGATCAAGAGCGAAGTCATATCTATTAGGATCGTAAAAAGCTCCTTCTTCCGAGTGAGTTTCACGAGCAGGATAATTACTCCCCATTCCCGTAATGAGCGTTGCCAGAGTTGAGTAGCTTGTCGAATTATACTTTCCTAAAATAGCACACGAATAAAATAAATTGTGGTCTGACATATTGTCTTCATCTTCACCGACACCATATCCTTCATAGTTCACACATGCCGTTGAATGATAAGTAATTGAGAGAACGTTATTATAGGCCAAATTATTTTTTGTAGGATCATTGTGATCCGGATTAGGCTCAGTACTGTCTTTTCTAAAATCCAACGAAGCGTCAGTAGAACCAATATAAGTCCCCGTCTCGGCCACAGTGTTATTAAAAACATAATTACTTTGAGCGCCACTACGAATAAGAACACCTGAACGATCAACTAGATAAATTAAATTATCGTAAATATAGTTATGATGACTGCCGCGAGAAATTTCAACTCCCGATCCACCATTAGTCGTCCATGCCCCATTTGTTGATTGAAGCTGATACCCAGAGTCTTTCGTCTCACTTATAACATTCGAGTGCACTCTTGCATTTTGAACATTCCCATTCAGCTCAATACCGCTACTGCCTGGCTCAAGAAAATAATTACGAAGAATTTGATAGCCGTTACAGAAATTGGAAACCAGATTGAAGCTTCCGGCACTGTCATATGTGCAGTTAACACTTACGGCAGGTCCGTAATTTTGAAAGATAAAGTTGTTCTCTACTTTTACGCCGCCCATATGATTAATATGAATGGCCGCATTGTTGGCATTCCCTGAAGACTCAATCGTATTTCCTGAAATTAAAACATCCGCAGATCTATTGGTTGCATTCCACGTATCAGCAATCTTAATTCCAGATCCAAGGCAGCCTTTCATTGTGTTCGCTAATAAGTTCACTTTGTTCGAGTTAACAATATTAATACACCCACTATTTTCATTGTTATTAGCAAAAAAAGTTAATCCACTGACAACAACATTAGAAGAGTTTGTTAAATTTAAAATACTATTTCTTCTTCCCGACAAAATCGTTTGAGCAACAATGGCACCCTCATTTGGCATTCTGAAATACACTCGATTTTTGTAAGTATTGACAAAGAAAGATCCACTCGTCATCTGCTCCAATGAAGGAGAATTTTTCAATGAAAGAGTGTCTATCATTAACTTTTTAGGAATGCTCTCTCCTGCTCCTGGCGCCGTATAAGCATAACTATAGATAGTAGGTGTCACTCCAGTCAGGGAATAACCGGCAGGGCCTCCTGTTGTGACTTTTAATGCATCAAATTCTATTTCACTTGCCGAACTCGGGGGAGTTGTTTGCATGGTCACTGTTGGAGTTCCGCCAGTGTTAATGTCGGCGTTGGTTCCTAATTGAACAGTGTCAACCAAAAGACCTTCAGTTGAAATCCCTGCATACTTTTTTGTCGTACGATTAATATTAGAAGCAATAGAAACACCATTGAGCCAGATTTCTACACCAGCTCCACTTCCTTTATTTCCTATATAGCGAACTTCTAATTGATGATAGTTATCTCTAGAAAACTCGTTTGAGCGCCCTTTATAAATCTGTAAGTAATTGGCGATATCTAATTCACTCGACCAGGATAAGGGAATATTGGATTCGTCCTTTGCTTCAATAATTTTCCCCACAAGGAATAATCGCAGTCCTCGCTTCATGATAGAAACTTTTAACCTGCCAGCTGTTCCACCTGCACCGGACAAAGTAATCAAGTCAAACTGTTTTACTTTTTCACTGGTTCCTATTGGTGAGGTCACATTCACCGAGTCCTCAAGTAAATTAAAAAACGCATTAACCTTAAAAAGGACACGGGCATAAATATCATTGCTGGCAGTAACAAGTGTCCTGCTAATAGAATTATTGGCCGATGTTCCCGCAAACTGCATCCTCACTGCCTTTGTTCCATCCCCAGAGTTACTTGCAGCGATAGAAGAAAGATTTGATCCAGCTGTTGTTGGCGTAAAGTCCGCAAGGTTTGTTTCAAAACCATTTTCATAAATGGTTTGAACCTTAGCATCGGCAATCGCCGGAACAGTGTCACCCTCTTCAATTCTAATCGCATCAAAATTAATTGTTGAACCTGCGGTCACGCAAGCATTATTGGACAAGGTACTTACTGGGCAGTTCGTCTCTACAGGAGGACCGGGAGCGTATACTGAAGTGATTGACCCCAATCTAAAACGGTCGTGCTCATCAGTTAATGCATAGGCCGTATCTCCACCTATATCGACATCATCGACAAATATTTTCAAGATACCGTCATTCGAGACTCCTGTCGTGGCCTTCTTATAATAAAAATCAATCTTCACCCATGTATCGCGAGTGATGATTGTTGTCGCAGCGGTATTAGTATTATTTTTTTGTAGCCTTAATCTAAACTGATTAGGATTTGCCATGGCAAAAAGTTTTATGTTCACGCGTGAAGCAGTATTTGTTTCTCTTTCCACTCTCATTAGTGTTATCCCTCTGGACGTACTTCCATCCAAAGCAAAAGCGGCATTAAGCTTAACCATAAATCTCGCGCGGTACTCTCCACCATTTAAATTACCCAGATTGGAAAATGTACTCCAGATCATTGACTGAGAGCGGTCTCCGCCAAAATTCATTTGAACTGAATGTGTCCCCTGATAAACATTCGCGGCCGTTGTCACATTGGTAACTGAGTTATTTAATTCTTCATAAGTAGAAAATCCATCTAAAGCTCCAGCTTCAAAACCAAATGTGTGTGGGCCTGATTCTGCACCGTCTATGTTGTCATTTGAAAGCAGGCCATAACCGATAATATCAGCTGCACTAAGATATGGTGTATGCCCAGGCGCTGCCTTTAAAACGATAGGATTTCCAGTCATACTTCCCAGAGCATTCATATTTATTGTTTCTGGATAAAATCCGTTGCTAACAACAATTTCTGTTCCAGGAACAGCGGCATTAATAGCATCTTGAATAGTCGTAAAGCCCCCACCACCGGAAGCATCAACAGTCAAAGTGTTGGTCGTTGTAAAAGAATAAATTGGTGCGACTAAATTTCCGATGACCGCTGAGATTTCATCAATCGCAGCACCAAAAAAATTAGTATCACTATCGGTGATCGTCATCGTGGCCGTCGCAGTACCACTTGGCCCGCTTGAAGGATTTGAAAGAACCAAATTAATCGGTTCAGGATTTTCTGGATAAATATCATTGAGCAACGTCACAGAAATAGTCTTAGAAGTTTCTCCACTCAAAAAAGTTAATGTACCAGAAGGCAGCACTCCTGAATAATCTTCTGCACTATTTGCTTTAGTACTTGAGAGTGCATAATCCACTGTCACAGTATCGGTATAGGCCTTATCTAAAAGAATTGTGAATGTTCCTGTTCCCGCTTCTTCTGCAACTGAAACATTGGCCGCAGTCATGATGGGAGGTTCTGATTTTTTTGCTGTTATTAAATTAAATAACGACACATCCAATTGACCTTTGCAGGAAGCAATCAAAATAACCATTAAACTCAACACTAAGTAGTGCAAAAGAGACTTCATGATGTCCTTATAATTTTTCATTGGAGACCGAAGTAATTTTAACATCTTGTCTTCTGGCAGATGAGTATCTTTAAGGTAAGGTCATTTAGACTTATATGTTGCTGAAATTATTGTACAAAAGATGAGCGTTTATTCCTAGATTATAAACACATGGTGAAAATGTGCCAACAATTAGGCCATATTGAGGAACTAAGGGATTTTGTCCTTAGTTCCCTATGAAATATTCTTTATTGAAGTGTACTCATATCAATAACAAAACGATAACGAACATCACTTTTTAAAACGCGCTCATAAGCTTCATTAATTTTTTGTGCAGGAATAACTTCTACTTCACAAGCAATTTTATGTTTGTCACAGAAGTCTAGCATCTCTTGAGTTTCTTTAATTCCACCAATCAAAGAACCGGCAAGGTTTCTTCTTTTTCCAATCAACGGAAAAGCACCCAATGCGACTTCTTCTTCAGGAATTCCAAGAATCACTAATGTTCCATCTCTCTTTAAAAGTTGCAGGTATTGATTCCAATCCATTTTTGCTGAAACAGTATTAATGATTAAATCAAAATGACTTTGAAGTTTTTCAAATGTAGTCGCATCTGATGTTGCATAATAGTGATCGGCCCCCATGCGTTTTCCATCTTCGATCTTGCTTAAGGACTGACTTAAAACTGTGACCTCTGCTCCTAATGCGTGAGCAATTTTAACTCCCATATGTCCAAGGCCTCCAAGACCTATGATTGCCACCTTTTTACCCGGGCCTGCTTTCCAATGCATCAACGGAGAATACAAGGTAATCCCTGCACATAATAAAGGCGCTCCTACATCGAGAGGAATGCTATCAGGAATTCTTAAAACAAAATTCTCATCAACTGTAATTTTATTTGAATACCCACCTTGAGTCGGGTCTCCTGTTAAACGATCAGTAGAATTATAAGTTCCAGTCGATCCATTTTCACAATAGTTCTCCAGCCCTTCTCTGCAAGAAACACATGTTCTGCATGAATCAACTAAACAACCCACTCCAACCTTGTCTCCGACTTTATACTTCGTCACTTTACTTCCGACTTCACTCACAATACCCGCAATCTCATGGCCTGGTACCATCGGAAAATTAGAAGCTCCCCATTCATCACGGGCCTGGTGAATATCTGAATGGCAAATACCACAGAACTTAATATCAATTAAGACATCGTGCTCACGCGGAACTCTTCTTTCAAAAGAATATGGGACAAGTGGTGCTTTTGCTTTTAATACTGCCATTCCTTTTGCTGGAATCATTTTTGTATTTTGAATTTGCATGTGAACTCCTAAAATAAAAAAGGGACACTAAAATTTAAGCCTAATAAAAGTAGATCACAATTAAAGATTTTATTTTTTATAGCGAACGTAGATGATGGTTAGGAACAAATTTGTTTCTATTATGCCCAATTGGATATTTTTGTTAAGTCTGCAATGCCTTGTTTACAAATTTTGATTAAACAGAGATGGCCTTTTCTGTTGGCATCTTTTTTAAGTTATACTTAGTAAAATCGTCTAAAAAACAATTACATAACAGTCTTTTTTAAATACTTATCTTTTATTTATTCACATCCGATAGAGTAAGTACATGCTTACTTAAAGGGAGACAAGAATGATTAAACAGACGACGTATTACCTGATGCTTTCGATGCTTGTTTTGAACACGACCTGGGCCGCTACAGCTAAGAAAACTACGGTTATTAATCTTGTTATCGAAACTCCAAAAGTAAATGCGCCTATTACTAAAGTGAATCAAGAAGCAGTCATCGTCAATGGTGTTTGCTCTCAAGGTGCACCTGTTAGAATTATCGCAACAGACTCTGCAAATAAATCGACAGAGATTCAATGGACCGGTTGTAATTCATATTCAGACTTTCATGGACAACTTAATTTGGGTGCCCTTAAAGATGGCAGCATCACAATTAAAACAATGCAGGATCTTAATGGTGCATCGAAAGCTGTCACTGTTAATGTCGTAAAAACAACTGCAGTGGTGACTCCTCCAACAACACTTAATATTCTTTCACCAGTAAAAGACTTCGCTGTCACAACTGCCAATCAGGCCTCGGTAGAAATTTCGGGTAAATGTGCTGACAAGTTAGTTATGAAGCTTCAAGCGACTGACTCTGTTAATAAACTTTCAGAGATCACTTGGATCATGTGTGAGAACTCAAACTTTTGGGGACCGATCAACATGACTTCTCTTAAAGATGGAAACATCAACGTCAGAGCATTTCAGGAAGTCAACGGAGTCATGGTTAACAAATATGTAAACGTGATTAAAAAAACGGCAGTTGTTACACCACCTGCTCCGGCCCTAGCTGTTACTCTAGGAGTATTAGCTTCAGTGAAAGAAGGTGTCGCTTCTTTATTAACTGTTAACAAAGTAGCAGGAACTGCTGCTGGAACAATGGCGTACCAGGTATTCAACAATGCTTCAAAAGCAGTAATTAGTTCAGGTTCATTAGTATTTGCAGCTAACGATACCTCTAAAACAATTTCAATCCTTGCTCCTGAAGATAGTGTTTACAATGCTGATATGAAACTCGAAATTAAAGTTGGAGCATTTGCTTCTTTAATCGTTCCTGTTGTTGATAATGATCCAATACCTCCTGTTTCCTCAAAGATTATGATGGGTATTAACGGACACGATAACTTCGATGCTTACCCTGCTTCAGAAATCGAAGCGCGTGTAAAAGTTCTTGCCGACAGAAACATCAGAAGCTTCCGTAACGGTGGAGACTCTTCAAGCCAGGAGCCTCTATGGGACTCTATGGATGCATTAATCGCTGCTGGTAAAAAACATAACGTCATCATCCGTCCAGCTCTCTATCACTGGTTAGGTGAAGCACAAGCTTACAAAATTGCAAAACGCTTCCCGGATATCAGAGTTTGGGAAATTGGTAACGAAGTTGACGGTGACGTTGGTAACGAAGCAAAAAACATTGCTCAAATGGTTCAGGTTTACAAAGGAATCAAGAGAGCTGCTGCTGAAATGGGTATTGAAATTAAAACAACTATTAATATTATGGCATGTAACAGTGACGCTACGACTGCTCAAGGTGGTAGATGTTATAAAAAGGCCGATGGGTCAGGATACTTTGTAGATGCGGCCTATGCTGCTGGTTTTAAGTTTGACTACATCAGCTTTCACTACTACCCATACTACACAGATAAAGCTGACAACAATGGTTACTACTATAAAATGTATCTGGGACAAATGAGAACTCTTGCAGAAAGATACAATGTAAAAATTCTTTTCAACGAAACCAACTGTGCTGAGATCTATCCATGGTCAGTCACAACTGGTAACGTAACAGATGGTGGATATGCTGGTGATAAACGTTGTTATGACAGTTTAAAACAACTTTTAACTGAGCTTAACACTAACTATAAAGACATTGTTCAAGAGATCAATCTTTATGAAATGTTAGATGAGCCATCTCACCCTGTGACTCATGAAAAGCACTTTGGGATGATGTACGATCTTAATAACCCTAAGCCGGTTTTTGAAATGATTACTAAAGAATTTGCAAAATAAAGAATAAAAAAAGGGCCTCAAAAGAGGCCCTTTTTTATTTGTCTAAATAGTAATCTTACACTCGTATCTCGTTTCAATTTCTATGCTATCCAGCACATGTGAATAACCAGCAGTGTGACAAGAAAGTGATTTAATAACTAATTTCTTAGAGACTGCAGATGTTTGAATTTCAGCGCCTGTCGCTTCTGAAAGTGCCATTCTGATAATTCCTACAGCAATGTAGTCTTCATTTGATGACAAAAGAACTTCAGCATCGTTTAATCCACCTTCAGTTTTAAAGAGACAAGTCATAAGCTCTTTATCAACATTTTTATCGCAAACAATCGATCCAATATTGACGTACATTTTTCCCATTCCACCATCAAAGAAAGGTTGTAATTTTTCAATCGACAATGAATCATAAACTGCTTTTGCTGTCAGTCCTGAAAGATTGATATCTTTGGCGAATACACTTGAAGTTGTAAAAGCTAGTGCAAGAATTAATAGGCCTTTCATAAAATCTCCTTAATTGAGTTTATGAATGAATTCTTACGCACTCATGTGCAAAAAGGCCATAACATCTATTGTATTTACATACTTGTAAATACTAAGGAATACGCCATATTGAGAATGACCATTATCTTTTTGAACACTTATCTATTTGTTGAGTAAACTAAAAAAATCTGCAGCAAATTTATGGGCATCTCCTGGCCATCTGGCCGACACATAATTCCCATCAATCACTGTAAATCCATTTTCTAGTTTATCGAATTGATCTCTCTTTAAAGGCAGCGGTCCTTTGATAAAATCTTTTGGTGATTTTAGTTTCAATTTGACTTCGGACTCGACTGTTTCAGGATAAGTACGGTAGTAACTTCCCAACCATAAACACGTCATGGCCCAGGCCGATAGTTCCTGGGAACCTAATAGGGCCGTTGTTTTTTTACCAAACAAAACGCTTTTGCCATCGTCTTGTAGGCTTCGTCCCGCAAGCACAACTCCATGGCAAATGGCGCCCACAGGCCTGTTGTCTTTAAAAAATTCACTGACAATTTTTTGTAATTTTTTTGATTCAAGATACTCTTTCATTCCTTTAGCATGTCCGCCCGGAAGAAGAATTCCATCGTAATCGCCGGACTTTATGTCGGCCCATTTTTTGGGAAACTTAAATGCATTTGATTCTTTTAGTTCTTCATAATTTTTTCTAGATTGGGCGTCTGCTTTTAAAATATTGGTAAATATCCAAAGCCCATTACCATCCAGCATTTTTAAATCACAAACAGCTTCCTTACCATCTGGTGTGGCAAAGACAACCTCTACTCCATTGTCAGTCAGAAGTTTCCACGGAACTGAACACTCCGTGGGATCGAAATCAAATGAAGGCAGAGGAATTAAAATCTTTTTAGTCATAAAATAACTTTAAGCTTTACGCCCTACATAGACAATAACTTCATCTTCAAATTTTATAGTCAACGTATCAGTCTTTGGATGAACAATCATACAGCCTCTTTCTCCACAAACGGGGTAAGGCATTCCAGTTTTTGTTTTTAACGACATATCGAGTTCAGGGTTTTGCTCAAAAGAGAAAGTGCCACAAGCTGAACGCAAGTCAGGTCTCTGCCCATTTCCAAGAAGGATATTGATTTTATTTTTTCTCACCAAGACCACGTCACCATTTTCAAGCCACTGTATTTCACTTGAAAAATTAGGTTCTGTTCCACCACTTCCAAGATTGACCGACCCATCGTTAATACTGATTGCTGTCGTATGGAAGGCCTCCATCGTATTGCGCCCATCTTGTGGACATAGAGGTAGAGCAAATGTTAAGTCAGCGGTATGTCCGCTTAAAGAAGTCATTGCCAAGGCCATAGTCAAAATAAGTAAGCGCATTTTTTCCTCTCATGCTAGGTGAATTGTGACAATTTAGCTCGTGGCAATATGCCCTTGCAATAAAGTTCGTTGACACTTTTGGCCCATTCTGACAAACCTTAAGTATGACTGACAATAAAGTGCAAGCAACAGACAAAAATGAGATCTATTGGAAGATATTAAATGCGGCCATCGCACTCGATATTAAAAAGGGCCATTTAAAATGGTCTATCACTAATATTGCAACAATCAGTAAAGTTTCCCGCACACTGATTTATTACTATTTTGGAAAATCCAAAGAAAATATTCTTCTTGAGGCCATTAAACTATTTGGCCAGGAGCTATCCGGCAATACAGCGACAAGAACTACCGCCTGGGCCGCAGGTGATCTTGCTTCAACATTTTGTGCTTCCAGAGCTCTTCTTGCAAGGGCTCCTGATATCCGCGTTTTTTATTTTCTAAGAAGAAACGAGCAAACAATTTTAGGAAGTGCGATCTTAGATTTTGAAGAATCTTTTAAGCAAAAGATCTCTTCTTTTTTTCCGGGTCTCTCTCACACTGAAGTCGATGCTTTGTTTGCTTTATTTTTAGGAATTGTCTGGGCACCTGAACTTTCGGATGATGCCGTTATGAAATCAGTCTCTTTAATTTTATCGGGCGTAAAAGCTCAACATCTTTAAGGCCATTAAAGTAAAAACCCTCTCGACTTCCATAGGGAGTCTCGTTAAACTTTCAATATGAAATACTTTTTCTTCTTACTACTGCTTGCTGGTTGTAGCACTTACGTGCCAGTTGAATACCGTACGCCAAGTGAATACTCTGCTAAGAAAGATTCATACGTTCAAATTATCATCAACAAAGAGTCTTCCCTTACTCCTGCACAGAAACTTACTTTAGCAGAAGACCTGGGCCTTGAACTGAACAACGATGGATGGCTTAGATACAAAAAAGAGAAAAGTCCTAAACAACTTTATGAAATTGTCATCAATCAATTTGAAATCAACTCCGAAGCAAAACTTCCTTCGACAGAAACTGTAGACAAGCGAACTTATCGCACGGCCAGTTACCGCGCCATTGGAAACGCAAGCTTTAGCATTAAGAGGCTTGATGAAGAGTCCCCGACTCAATTTAATATCTCTTCTAATACCATTGTGGCCTCAAGAGTTGAGTTGCCAGATATTCTTGGTGCCTATAGTAGAGTTGGCGTTTTTAGCACCTTAATGGGGACTAACAGCGAAGCAGATATCATTGAGAAACAGGACAAGACCCTTTCAATGGAAGCTCTGATTGAGGCCAAGGCAAGAGTTTTTGAAGCTATCAAATCTAAAATCACTCCCGTTAAAAATATTGTGAAAATCAAACTGGAAGATGATCGCGATGACATGGAAGAGTTAAAAAGTCTCCTTAAGGAAAACGATTTAACTGGTGCAGTTATTTATCTGGATTATTTAAATGCACAGGAACGTAGAAGCGATGTCTTCTATAACTTGGGCGTGGTGTATGAGGCCTTAGGTTATTTTTCTGAGGCCTGCAATTATTATAAAGAAGCTTATGCTTTAAGCGCCAAAAGTATCTACCTCGAGCAAAAAGCTGGATGTGAATTAAGACTGCAGCAATTTAGTCTTCTTCCTTTTTAAATTTACATAGGCGTTGGACGATTTTCATCGTTCACCCAGGCCCCCATATCTTCTGACTGATAATCACTAAAAGCTTTCTCAAGCCCTCCTAAAACCTCTGCCGTCGTTTCAAAAAGCGCTTTTGCTTTTGGATCAGTCACAACGCTAATTTCCTCATGACAAAAAAGTTTTAGTTCATAAATATAGCGCTCAATATTTTGAGCATGCTCTTTTGGATCTGATGAGTCGACTCTTTTAATGCTTTCCATATATGCCTCCTTTAATAGCTCCTCTATTAATAAGTGCAAATTTCGAACCCTTGATTAAAACACTACTTAATGACTAGCCTTAATCCTGGATAAACTTTTCCAGATCTGGGTATGTCAGAATTAGAGGCCATGATTCTACTGACAGTTGTTTTATGTTTTTTAGCTATATGAAAAAGTGAGTCACCTTTTTTAACTTTATAAAAACGAGCGAAGACTTTCTTCTTTTTTACAATTGTCTTATCAAAAAGATCTGCATAATAGCGATTCGTCGAGACTAACTTATCTTCTTTTCTAAAAGGCAACTTAATCACTACCCCTTTTGATAGTTTTGCTTTGGGAGATAAAGAATTTAAATGCGATAAAATAAGAGTATTTTTCAACCTGAATTTTTTAGAAACTTGCAGAAGGCTCATTTTTTTCGGAACAATATACTCTTGAAAGTTTGTAGACTTGAAATCTTTCTTCAGGCAGCAATTCGCATAACTCTCAGCACTCATAGGAGGCAGTCTGAGTGTGTAACTTCGAACATCAGGCGGTGTGAACCATCTCAGTATTTCAGGATTGAGTTTTTGTACTTCTTCAGGATTTAAATTAAGTGCTTTAGAAAGTTTAAGAATATCGGTCATCGGCCCGACCTGAACTTCTTTATAAATAAGCGGAGCTCTAAAATCAATTTCCGTAAATCCAAATGTTTTTAAGTTTTTTCCAATAATGGCCAATGCCATGATCTTTGGAACATAATTCTTTGTTTCACTTTTTAGATATTTACCTTTCGACAGTTCCCAAAAATCATTTGTCTTATATTTTTTAATGGCCCTGCCAAGCTTTCCCTCGCCTGCATTGTAAGCAGCCGTTGCAATCTCCCAAGCACCAAAGTCATTATACAATTTTCCCAAATACTGAGCGGCCGCAATGGTGGCCTTAATAGGATCTTTTCGCTCATCAACATACCAGTTCTGATTCAGGCTATAATTCTTTCCTGTTGCTGGCATGAATTGCCAGGGGCCCACTGCGGCCGCAACAGACTTGGCGTGATTGCTAAATCCACTCTCCGCCATCGCTAAAAATATTAAGTCACGAGGTAGGTCATTTTCTTCAAGGATTGATCCAATCATCGGAGCGTAACGTCCGGCCCTTTCAACATACAGTGAAAAGAATTTTCTTCCTCGGGTAGTGAAGTACTCTACCCATTTTTTCACCAGAGGATTATAAACCACCGGGATGTCAAAAAAATTATTCTCCAGATTTAATTCTTCAGCGCCTTCCAGATAAAAGATTTTACCTTTGCCTATTTTATGCTCAGGAAAGGCCACGCCATCAATGACAAAATTTGGAATGAGCGATTCGACAGTCGGTGTCTCGGCCAAAAGTGTTTTATGTTCGTCTTCCAGGCCCATATCTTCTTCGATATCGTCATCATCATCAGATACCACTTCAATTTCGGCCACTTCTTCTTTCAAGGGAGTAAGTGGTGGCGCGATCTGAAAATCAGTCGCGGCCAAAGAAACTGTATTTGTTCTGTGAATGGTATTTTTTTTAATTGTGGTGCATGAAGCTAAGACTAAGGCCAAAAACACCACTGTGATTTTTCTCATTTTTAACCTTATAATCTTTGATTTTGAAGTTGAGGTATCCCTTCGAGACTAAAAATAAGATCTGACTCCGATTTTTTTTCATTTTTCTTTTGTGGAAATGAAACGACGACGGCCTTACCTTTATTATTTTTTGCGATTGAAACAATTTCATTGCTGTCATAAATTTCCAAGGCCTTATAATTTCCTAATGTCAGACGGATTTTTTCCCCAGTCAAAACAATAGATGAACCTTTCTTTAACGTAAGTTGCCTGATGGGATTTTTATCTACTTTAAAAGAAACCCATGAATTTCCATTTTTAGCATTAATGGAAACTTTTATTGAGCCTTGGAGTATAACTGTGTTGTCTGTTGAGACTTTTTTCTTCGCTTGAGTACGCGTCGTTTTCTTTTTTACTTCTGTGACAACATGAGGAGTGTCTGAAGCTTTCATTTCAACTAAAAGTGGGGAAATAATGATCAAGAGTACAAACAACAAGACGGCCGCAACCAACCATTTCAGTTTGATTTTCCTTTTCTTAAAAAAAACAACTTTATCAGGAATAGGTGCATCAACTTTTACCTCTACTGGAGTCGCATGTTGCTCTCGCAATAAAAGTAAATCATAAAGTGCTACTGCATCTTTGACGTTGAATCTAAGCTCTTCTGACATTGATTTAAGAAATCCCAAAATATAAACTCTATTGGGAAGATTGGGGAAATCATCACTTTCAAGTGAATGAATAAGCGTTTTGTGGATTTTTGTACGAGTTGAGAGATCCTCAATTGTGATATTCTGGGCCAGTCGTGCTTTATAAAGCATCTCCCCTAGTGATTGATAATATTTCATTTCATCGCTTCCCTACTTGTAGAAGAAAAAGAGGAATCGAATCGCTACAACCGATTCCTCTAAAACTAAGGAGAATGACAATAAGACTTCAGACTAATTCCGTTCTTGAGAGAACTAATCTATAAAAAGCATTGTTATAAAATTATTCTAACAAAATCTGATCTCATGAATAATACAAAATCCAAATACATCTATACGAAAAAAGTATGGATAAAATTAAAAAAGGTCGTTTTTCATTGGAGTTATGCCTTTTTTCCACTAAGATTTTATCATGCAAAACTTCAACCACCTATATTACTTTTATATCGTTGCTAAACTAAAGAATGTTACCTCAGCCGCAAAATTCCTAAATACAAGTCAGCCTTCCTTAAGTACACAGATAAAAACTCTCGAATTTAATCTCGATAAATCTCTGTTCGTTAAAAAAGGAAAGTACCTGGAGCTGACTTCTGATGGTTCGAGTATTTTTGATATATGCTCACGCATGTTTGATGTTTATGAAGAGCTGGAAAGTTTTCTCAATCCTTCGCTTTCAGGAAATGAAAAAATAAATATTGGTGTGACCAGCGGGATCTCACGCCCTTTCACTACGAATATTGTAGGACAAGTTTTGAAAAAATATAAACTTGAAAACCGTCCGAAAATAAAACTCGATACAGGTATTAATGAATCCCTGATTGAAAGATTAAAACTCAAGAAGCTGGATTTTATTATTACTAATCATCTTCCCAATGAGCCGGATCTTAAAGTTCTTAAGAGTTTTTCTATGCCCGTCGGGCTTGTTGGTAAACATGACTTTATAAAACAATTAAAGATGCAAAATTTAAAAACATCTGAAATGATTTTAAAAAAAGCGTCATCTTACTTATCTCTGCCATCTGATCCTGCCAAACTAAGACTTGAGATCAATCATTTCTATCTTAAGAATAAATTGAAATACAGCGCTCTCTTTGAAAGTGATATTCTCGCATCTGTCATCAGGGCCGCAACTGATGGTATCGGCTTTTGTATAATTCCGTTACCATACATAAAAAAAGAATTACAAAACCACACGCTGGAAGTTTTGCCCAAGATGGCATCACTTTGGAAGCATCAACTCTATGTGGTTGCCAGAAATGACAAAACCAAGCCGCATTTTATCAACAAACTGATTTCCGAGCTGGAATTGGCCATTTAGTATTCATTTAAACGAACAACAAGATACTAATTATCAATTTTATGAATATATAAAACTCCTCTATGATGTCTAAAACGAGGAGCTTTTATGAAATGTCCTGCTTGTAAAGATACAGTCCTTTCAATGTCTGAGCGCAATGGAATCGAAATTGATTATTGTCCTAACTGCCGTGGCGTTTGGTTAGACCGTGGGGAGCTGGATAAAATCATTGAGAAATCTCTCGTGGAAAAAGTTCCTGTCACTGAAACTCAAACACTTCCTCGCGAAAAAATACAAGAAGTTATTTATCGCGACTCAGACCCTTATAAAAAAGATCACTATAAGCACAAAAGAAAAAAATCATTTCTCGAAGAGTTATTTGATTAGAAGATTCTAACCTCGTAGTTGAATTTTTCTGGCCGAATAATCAAATCTGGAACTACCATAGAGGTGCCCCTACTACACTCTATGGAGTTCCTTTTTTTATGAGCAAGCAAAAAATCGCCATCCTTGATGACTATCAAAATAAAGCACTAGAACTTGCTGACTGGTCTGAAGTCCAAAAAAAAGCTGAAGTGACAGTCTTTAATGATCATCTGCCCGATCCTCAAGCTGTAATAAAAAGACTTTTGCCTTTTGATATCATTTGCGTGATGAGGGAGCGCACTCCTATGACTGCCGCTATCCTCGAGGCACTTCCCAACTTAAAACTTATTGTTTCAACTGGATCAAGAAATGCTTCTATTGATGTAGAGGCCTGTGAAAAGAAAAAGATCAAAATCCTTCATACTAATTATTTTGCGACACCTACGATTGAATTAACATGGGCGCTTATTTTATCAATTGCCAAAAACATTACTTCAGAGAATGCTTCATTACGTACTAATGGCTGGCAAAAAAAGATTGGGGCCGATCTTCATGGAAAAACTCTGGCCGTTCTTGGTTTAGGTAATATCGGATCTCAGATCGCGATTATTGCTAAAGCTTTTGGAATGAATGTTATTTCCTGGAGCCAGAATTTAACTGCTGAAAAAGCGCAGGAGGCCGGAACAACTCTAGTCACCAAAGAAGAGTTATTCAAACAAGCAGACTTTCTTACAGTGCATTTAGTTTTAAGTCCGAGAAGCAAAGGACTCGTTGGCAAGAACGAGCTGGCATTAATGAAGCCCACTGCTTTTTTAATCAATACATCTCGAGGCCCAATTATTGAAGAGGCCGCTCTGATTGAAGCACTTGAAAAGAGCCTTATTGCCGGTGCAGCTATTGATGTTTACGACCAGGAACCTCTTCAAAAAGACCACCCATTTCGCTCTTTAGAGAATGTTTTAGCGACTCCACATATCGGGTATGTTTCACAAGGCCTGTATGAGACTTTTTATAAGGATAGCGTGAAAAATATCTTAACCTGGCTTAACCAGTAAGAAAGAAAATCCGACTATTTCCATCCTCCTTAATAGTTAGGTTGCCTGATCTAGGCAATATTGAGTGAACTATAAAAAATCTTCATCAAAAATTTGTCTATAAATAAAATTGCCGATAATTCTTTTGATGAAAAAGATTTTAATACTTCTATTTATTCTCCTGACTCTTGCTTCCTGCTCTCAAGGCAAAAAAGCAAAGGGCAGCTTTAAGCTGATCCTGGGTAATAGTGTTGCCACTCCTATGAATGGTGGTGCCTACGTTGAAACTGAAGACAATAATTCCCTTAAAAAAACTCTTATAAAACTCGACGCCGAGAACTCTGCTCTTATCCCTCTTGGGACTTACAATATGTTGTTTGTCACTTTTACAGGCCCTGGTGAGCACCTTGGGAGTATGTACTGCGGCTCTGTCACTAATGCTCCATTTACATCAGCAGCAACCACTGTTTCTGTTTCGATCAGCACTGCTCAATGTAGCGAAAGTAAATATTCAGAATTAATTACAAAAATAATCGGCAATTCAAATTCAAATTGGGATTCGGCGAAGTTCGATCAAGGCAAATGGGGTCAATGATGAAAAAGTTAATGAAATTTTATAAGCGACTAAGCTTTGCTCAAGGAGCTGCGTTCGCTGTATCTTTAACTTCTGTCGTAGGTATTGCGGCCAATAACATTCCTGGATTTTTTACCTTCACAACAGGTCAGGTCATTTCTTCATCACAGGTCAACAGCAACTTTGATAAGCTTGCACAGTTAATAGAAGATAATCAGTCACAAACTTTTATCGGAACATGGAATGCTTCGAGCAACCTTCCAGATATTGATGTAGCTCCACCGATGTCTGGTGGATATTATGTTGTCACAACAGCAGGAACTCACAACTCTATTGCTTACAGTATTGGCGACTGGGCCATCTGGAATGGAACGGCCTGGAGTAGAATTCAAAATATCTCAGGAGTCTCTTCTGTCTTTGGCAGAACAGGTACTATATTAAAAGCGAAAGGCGACTACGTTCTTACTGATCTTGGTGATGTTGATTTATTAACGACTCCTCCTAATGCAGGACAAGTTTTACAATTCAACGGATCGAACTGGCTTCCTGGAACATTACCTGTAATCACTGAAACAGACCCTACAGTGATGGCATTTGCCAAAACAGCATTACCTACATGTTCAGGTTCTCAGGCACTAAGAACTTCTGGAAGTACTTTTGTCTGTGCTCCTATCTTTTCCGGAAGCGCTAACACAGTTGTTGTCACAAATGGTACAGGTGAACTACTAACCTCACCGGTTACAGCATCTGAATTAAATTATCTATCGGGTGTGACTTCAGGCATCCAGGCACAGTTAAATACAAAAATTAACTCTGGGTCACTTGTCGATTGGAGTACTCCAGGGGTTCCGACAATAGATCCTTCTCGACTTAACTTAGGGATGACAAATCGTGTGGTTGTAACGAATATTTCTGGTGCAATTGAGCCTTCATCTATAACAACAAACGAATTAAATTTTATTGCTGGTTTAAATACTAATCTTCAAACTCAGCTTAATGGAAAAGTGAACATAAACGTTCCTTCCCCTACAGTATCATCAGATGCTGTTAATAAAATGTATGTCGATACAGCTCTTCAATATGTAAAGGCCACTAATTCAACTTTTACCGGAATTGGTTTCACCTCTTCTTCATATGCGGCCAACGTTGGGACTGCCAATTCTTTTATTGGAACGAATGCCGGAAATTCCAATAGCACAGGTCAAAGCAATACGTTTGTAGGTTTTGAAAGTGGAAGGATGAGCACAACGGGAAGTAATAATACAGGACTAGGAAACGGAACTTTAACTGCAAGTGGAGTAAAAAGTTTCAACACGGCCATTGGGTCTAATTCAATGATGTCGGCGACAACTGGTCAAAGCAACACTGCAATTGGTGCAGCCTCTCTTGGCGCTTTAACTACCGGATCAAATAATACTATCATCGGTAAAAATGCTGGTGTTCAGGTTTCAACTGGTTCAAGCAACATTATGATTGGTTATAGTGTTGGCCAAACCATGAGTTCTGGAGAAGAAAATATTATTATTGGTAATTCAGCAGGGCCAACAACTGGTACTAGTAACATCGTTATTGGTAACAGCGGAGCAATCAGTTTAGCAGGAAATAACAATGTTATCATTGGTGGTAACTTAGCTTCTTTAAATTCTTTGACTAATACAATTGTTCTCGCGACAGCAGGGGCCACTGCCATTGAAAGAATGAGAATTGATACTAACGGTAATATGGGATTGGGTACTACGGCACCTGCTGATAAATTATCCATCGTTGGAAACGTGACTGCAACGGGAACCATCTCTGCAACCTCTTTTCCTGTCACTTCAGACAGAAGACTAAAGAAAAATATTGTCACTGTTCAAAACGCTCTTGAAAAAGTTTTAAAACTTCGCGGTGTCGAATTTGATTGGATCAAAACGGGTGTCCACGAAATTGGGGTGATTGCTCAGGAAGTTGAAAAAATTGTTCCTGATTTAGTTATGACGAATTCAAAAGGTTTCAAATCAGTTAAATACGCAAACATGGTTTCGCTTTTAATTGAATCAACAAAAGAAACTGATGAAAAAATTACTGCTCTTGAAAGCGAGAATAAAATGCTTAAGGGTTATCTGTGTGCCAAAGACCCTGCCGCTCCATTTTGTCATTAGCTAGAGCTGGATCGGAACAACAATAGTCGTAAAAGGTTCCGGCCAGCTACAAACGCCGGAAGCTTGTAACGTACCTTTTAAATCTTCGGTGCAGACTTTCACCTTCGCAATTTGAATGGCCTTCTGTTGAACTAAGAGCCCACCATCTTCTCTTGGTGAAACACAACTGCTTACTGTAGAGGAAGCTTTACCGATAATCCTGATATTTTGAATGACTTTTTTTGTTGCATCACTAATTGGTGATAAAACAAAGTAGATGTTAATGAACTTATATTCACTTGGTAAATTCGGTGCACTTAAAAACTTATATTTGAATTCTGCAATCCTGTGAGTCTTATTAATAACCGTACCGGCCGTAATATTAATCCCATCAGTTGATAGAAAGTTAAGATTCGCACCTACCGCCTTATTCTTAAGCAAAGTTTCACAGTTCGCCTTACTCTCCAGACTTGTCAGGAGTTCTTTTGTTATATAGGCCTTGGCATCCTGAGAGACGACTTGTTTATTACTATTGCTATCAACTTTACTCATATTGATAAAGGCCACAACCCCGATAGCTAAAATGGCCACACTGACCATGACTTCAACAAAAGAAAAACCTTTATTTACCATGGCCACACACACTTCCCATTTTGAATTGTCCCTTTCAAGGCATCCTTACAAATATCTTCTCGTTTTTGTGCGACAGTCGTTTTGAAAAGCTCATCACTCTCTTCTGTCTTTTCACCCAGACATTCTTTAATAGCACGAGTGCTTGTATCGACAATAAAATTATAATTAACGGAGTAAACATTCTCGACTTTTTTGGTGTTCACAATACTTTGAATTGTCACGTTGATCTGCGCACTCATAACTTCACTCAGTCCACCGGCAACTGGTACGAACTGGTATTTCGTTACCTTTAAATCATCATCAGGAAAATTAATGTCGATGATTCCACTAGCAGAACGAAGAGTGAAAACTCCTGGTTGATCAATGGCCTGACCTTTTAAAGAGCTTTCACAAATGGCCACATTAGTTAAAAACGAGCGTACCTCAAGAAGTTTAGCATCAACCGTATAAGAGTTGATCGTCTTATTAATACTCTTCATCACATTGGTAGAACGCTGCTGATTCCACACAAATAATCCGGTAATGATTGCAAGAATCACCACCATGTAAACCAACATATTCCCAGACTGAGACCTGGATCCAAAAAATATTTTATGCATATATCCTCTAAAACAATATTAATTGCATTTAGAATATTTACAAGTCTTGTCTGAGATTTCTGTTTATGAAGATGCTCAATAAACATACATAGATAAATACTTATTTTGATCAAATATATGTTGAGCTTAAATCATAATCACAGGTAAAATGACTTAATAAAAAAAACGAGGCACTTGAGACTTTATGAAAAATGGAAAAAATAATAACAAAAAAATTTCAGAGGTCGCTCTCTTTCTGGTTGTTATTGCCGGTATGTTCTTTTACTTCAAATCTAAGAGAAATTCTAATAAACCAAATTCTCCAGCTACTGAAACTCCTGCAGCGGCCCCTATTCTGCTCGATAATGTAGCTCCTTTGCCTTCACCTGAGAAATCTCCGGACAATGTACCTTCTCCTCAAAATATTCAGACTGTAAAGATTGAGCAAGTTAGTACGAACTCAGCAAAGAAGATGGATCCTCTTCTCGTTAAAATTTCTATTTTTCACGCAGAACTTACCAATAAGCATGAGGCCAATCTGCGGGCCATGTTTAAAAGTGAGAACAAAGAGTCTTACATGGACGACTATCTGAATTTGCAAAAAGAAAGAATGTTACATTTATCTGAGCTCATGAAAACTGATAGAACTCGTGCTTCTACAATCAAAGTTAATTTTGAATATCACAACAGACTCTATTCAATAATTGGTAAGGATCTTTATGCCAAATATCTTAAGATCTTAAAAGAAACGAATATCAGTGCTCAAAAAACTAGAATCCTTTTTGAATTCTAACAGCTCATATCAACACCACACTGTTTAACCGCGTAGTCAAAAGTCATTCCTCTACTGGCCACATCACGTGCATAGTAATCCCATTCAGGCACTCCCCATGCGATTCCATTGGCTTCCTTAGAATTGGCAATTCCTGCACTGATTTCTGCCAGAGATGCTCCACTTGCGACTTGAGCTTCCCAATAGGCCTTTCCACCTGCATCTGGCATACGTCCTAACTCAGAGGCGTACATTGCACAGATTGGCCCATAACACTCAGGTCCTACTGGAGCTGGAGGAGGTGCTGGAATGTAGACATAATCGTAATGAATCGGTTTAGTCCAATTACACTTTTTACTATTTAACGAACCTCCGACTACAGTCGTGCAAACTTCATTATAAATATCTTCTTTAACAGAACCAAGTTCTAGCTTCTGACTACAACCTATAACCTTTTTATCTTTATCGAGTTGAATACTAATAGGAAAATACTTTGTCGTCGTCACCCCATTGGCGGCCACCTGAATCTTTAATCTCGCCGGCCCATACTTTTCAGCAACCGGAGTCCAATTAGGATTTTGCTCTAAAGTGATAGAGCTTAATGTTGTATCCTTTGCTAACGACTGTCCGACAGCAAAGATATTTTGCCCTTGTTTTTTGATACCAGTCACACTGCTTCCCACAGATAAATTTTTAAGTGTCTCTCCACAAGTCAGACGATTGCTAATCGTTTTTGACATCTCATCAAAATATTCATTTTTATCAATGCGTTTATTTGTGCTCACACTTGAATCAAAAGATGTTTTTAAAAATCCACCTGCTCCTAAAATCACAACCGATGAAATTCCCATAGCAATAACGACTTCTGCCAATGTGAACCCTGATGAATTATTTTTAAAAGTCATAAAATACACCCTTTTATTAAGAAGCTTTATTCCATACTTCATTATCGGTTTGTTCTTCTTATTCTGACCAAAAAGAAGCTACTTTTTTAGCACAACTCAATACTTTCAAACACTTAGTGTTTTCATTCCAATGGTAAAAAGGTCGAAAACACCTATAACGGGTGCCTCTTTTAAGTGGTGAATTCTCTATGATTCTTGCTAAACGATGCGTGCGATTTGTTAATTAAAACTTTACTTACATCTATCGCACAAAGTGCCATTGATGACATTGAAAATTACTAAAACATAAGTACCCAAATCTAGGAATCAATTATTTTATTCATCAATGCAAATTGTTAAATCTTTCATTTAACTCTCACTATTTCTTACATAATGTTTATATCTCCATTGTAAACACATCAAAGTAAAATACTTAGAAAGAAATCTCTTGAACGCTTCTCAAATAGTCTCCTTTACAGTATTTTTTTATCAAATTATTTAGGAAAACATAAATGAACAAATACGTATTATTTGCCATCCTAGCTTCATTTCTCACTCTCAATTCACATGCTGTAGAAAGTAACAAACCTTCAAAAGGTAGCGGTGGCGGGTGGAGAGAATCATACGGTGGTGACGGCTCAATTATGGAGTTTAAGCATTTAGCAAAAGAAGTCTCTTACGTTTTAAATGATAAAAAATTTCAAAATAATTTTGGCCTACAGATTTCTTCTTTAAAAGAAATCATCAACTCTTCATTTGTTGAATGTGGAACTAATCTGATTTTGGATGGCGCTCCCAAAGATGCTATCAACCATCCCAATGAAACTCCTCAACGTATTACTATTGACTGCAATAAATGGAATTCAGGTTTATCGACAGCTCAAAAATACAGACTCGCCATTCATGAATATCTTCCTCTGGCAAAAGTAGATGATTCTTCTTATGCCTATTCCGAAGAAATGTTTACCTTCTTTACGCGATATAAATATTCGTCAAATTTTAATATGAATGAAATGATCGCGACCATTACAAATTGCAACCTTCAAAACTTCCGCAGGCTTTCTGACCTAGGTGGAAATCTTTTTCTTGTAACTCCACGTGGAATTAACTTTCTTCAAATTGCTGCCGCTTTTTCATGCGATACGATTCTTCAAGACCTCATTGAAACCGGCCTTGAATACGTAGTGAATGACGACCTAGGCCCGCCTTTTGGCCATTACGCACTTATCGAAGATGCCCTGGAAGAACATTCGCCCACAACCTATGAAAAGGTTTTTAACACACTAAAAATCCTAACTAACAAATGGCCATCGCTTGTCAAACTAGGATTTAAAGATCTTGTATGGATGGACTCTAATGCTTACGACTTGGATTCAAAATGTTTTGAAGGCTCGACGATTATGCATCTCCTAGCGACAAGGAAATACTTCACTGCTAGTGATTTAGATTTTATCAATAGACTTGCCACTCTAGGCTTTTCTCTTGATCAAAAAAATACTTGTGAGCAAACTCCAAGGTCTCTCTTTGAAGCAAATGGTATTCATATTTAATAAGGATAGTTAAAAATGGAAAACACACAAAAAAAAGATTTCCTTGAAGTAGTCAAAGGTGATTTCGAGCTAAGATGTAAAAACGTCGCTAGTTACTCTTTGCGCTCATATGCCCAGTTCCTGGGAGTTTCTCCTGCGACACTTTCGCTTTATTTCACAAAAAAAATAGAATTGTCGCCAAAAATATTTGGAATTATCTCGGCAAAACTCAATCTGGATCCAGATCTACTTGCTTATTATAGAGATATTGTTGTTAATAATAAAAGTAAAAAGCTTCTTGTTAATTACGACAACGATGGGCATTCAGCACTTGAAATGGATGAGTTTAGCTTTATTTCAGACTGGTACCACTACGCTATCCTGGAAATTTTCAGCTTAAAAAATCACCAGACTGATCCTGCATGGATTGCTCAAAAGCTTGGGATTGCAGATGTCGAAAAAATAGAACTTGCGATTGAGCGCTTGATCAAACTTAACTTACTTCAAAAAAATGCCGATGGAAAAATGGAAAGTGTAGACCGCTTCACTTCTATTCTCGACTATAGCTACTCTTCTGCGGCCATGAGAGAAAGACAAAAGCAAATCCTATGCCTGAGCAAAGATAAAATTGATGCTATCGCCATTGCCGAAAGAGATCACTCTGGGCTGACAATAGCAGTAGATTCAAAACTGATGCCTGAGATTAAAGACAAAATTAAAAAATTTCGTCGCTCACTGGGAAACTATATTGGCAAAAATAGTACGACGAGAGATGCTGTTTATGAAATTCAAATAAGTTTTTTTCCACTAACAGATATTACGTCAAATCCCACTAGCACCATCGACACAATTATTTGAACTTGCACTCCAAATTTAAGGTCTGGAAAACTTCAAAGTCATTCTGTCACTTTCACCAATCGCTTGATACTTTTCACGGTCTGTTTTTTTTAGTGCAAATGTTGGTGGCAGAGTCCACACACCTTTTTCATAATCTTTTGTGTCTTTTGGATTAGAGTTCACTTCAGATTTACCTAAATACTTAAACCCTGCTTTTTTTGCCATTTTAATCATATCGCTCTCCCTTACATATCCTGTGGAAGCCTTGGGATCAGTGCGATCATTAGGAGCTCTATGTTCAACGACTCCTAATATTCCGCCTTTTCTTAAAACTTTAAAAAAGGCCTTAAAAGCTACATCTTCATTGTCTTTGGCCATCCAGTTATGCACATTTCTGAAAGTTAATACCATATCAATGGAACCCTCTTCACCTAATTCAAGATTAGGATTGCTAAGATCAAAAATTGTGGACTTCATATTCTTAGCAATGTCTGGATATTTTTTTGACCACTCTGCAATATGGCCTGACTGAGGGGCAGCACTTCCTGCAGGATGAGTCGCCATTATATATTGTCCCCTCTCATTTAAAAATGGTGCAAGGATTTCAGTATACCAGCCTGTCCCCGGAGTAATTTCTAAAACCTTCATTGTAGGTTTTACACCGAAGAAAGTTAACGTATCCTCAGGATGACGATACATATCGCGCTCTTTAAATTCAGGAGTGCGGTAAGGACTCGACACGGCCTTTTCAATAGTTTTCGGGGTTATATAAAATTCGGGAGCAATCACTTCTTCAGTGGCAGATTTTAATGGAGCACCCTGATGAGTTGCACATGAGGACAAAGTCATAAGTGTTATGAGGATTAATTGCTTCATTGACGATCCTTTGAGTTGAGAACAAAAGGTTCTGAGTAACAAACAAATTATATACGATTTAATAATGAAAAAGTACCGCTAAAGACCATAAACTCTATACATTAATTGATATAAAAAGTTATAATTCAAAAGTTCACCAAGCCTGAGGTAAATTAATGAAAAAGTTCGGAATTATCATTGCCATTGAAGAGTACTCGACACAAGTTTTGCCTGAGTTGGCAAAAATCGAGTTTGCAGTTAATGATGCCAACTCAATCAAAACAGCTTTCACTGATCAACTTTATGTTGAAGAAGACGAATTGCTTTTTCTAACAAATGAAGACGCTAATAAAGCTTCAATCGAAAAGAAAATGCAGAATATTTTCGCACGCCTGACTTCGGAAGATGAACTCTACTTTTATTACGTAGGTCATGGTTTCAATACTAAGTCTCAAAACAGAATCACTTGTTGGGATACTGATAATTCTAATCTTGAGGAAACATCACTTTCTCTTGAAGAAATTCTTCTTGCACCATTAAAGGCCAGCAAAAGTAAAAAAGGGTTTATCTTTATCGACTCTTCTGCTGAAGAATTAAAATCAAAAAATAAAATGAAGTCTGCGGCCAGTAATCTGGTAGAAAAAGAATACTCTGAGTTCATACGTTCAACTCCAGGTTATTCATTTTTCTTATCATGTTACCCCGGAGAAAAATCATTTGTCTCTGTTCAGGCCAAACACGGTATCTGGGCCCTGCAATTATTAAATGCCTTAAATGGTAAAGATGATGCGGCCATTGGAAAAGACAATATTATTTCCAATCTTTCTTTAAGTAAGTACTTGTCTGCAAAAATCCCTCAGTATATTACGAAAACAATGTTTATCAATGACAGACAAAGCCCTTATGCCGTTGTCGATCTTTCAAACTCCACTCCGTTAATCGCTTTTGAAAGTGACGATGAAGAAGAAAGTAAGAATGTTGAAATCCAATTCACTCAGTACATTCTTTCTAGGGAGCAACACATCCCTTTTAAGAACCTGGAAGCTTTTAATAAGGCCAAACATAAAATCCCAAAAGATCACAGCAGCTTTGCCTCAAAGCTTGCCACTGAGCTTGCTCAGGATGAATTCTTAAAAAAAGAAATTGAAAGCCTTTTTGATAATGCCAGAAGAACTCTGCGTTTAAAAAATAGCAACACAGTAAAAGACCCTGAAGGTGGCGCTCTTCACACAGAGTACTTCAGGTACAATATCAGCGCTCAGCAATCTGACAATGATTTTACTGAAGTCACGATCAGAAGAGAGCTGGAGCTAAGAGTTCCACTCAACAGCTTCCCTATGCCCATTGATGAAATCTTCACAGAGGGTTTTGATACGATCACCTTCCCGATCAAAGGGACATTGGATGTAGATGCCCTGGAAGACGCTTTGTACGATCTTGAAGATGACAATCAGGGGACGTTTGAACAAAAAGATAATGTCTTTTCATTCTTTCCAAAGAATATTAAAGGAATCGATAAAGTTGAATTATCGAAAAACACTTTAAAAATTAGATTTGCTTCTTCTCAGACATCGGTAAAAGAAATTTTGGATTACACTCAGCAGACTTTAGAAATCATGGCGACAACACTTAAGAATCTTCTGACATAAAGACTGGGAGCAAATTTCTTTGCTCCCAAAAAGATATTAGCTTAACGCAAATTTTAGAACTTCTGATTTTGGCTGGCTTCCTACTAACGTAGAAACTAATTGACCATTTTTGAACATGATCATGGTTGGAATTCCACGAATTCCGTATTTCGCTGTTAACTCTCTCGAGTCATCAACATTCAATTTTACGATTTCAACTTTATCACCAATCTCTTTTGAGACTTCTTCAAGTACCGGGCCTAGGACTTTACAAGGTCCACACCACTCTGCCCAGAAATCTACAACGACTGGTTTATCAGATTTTAAGACGATTTCTTCAAAGTTACTTGTATCTACATGTTTCATAAATTCTCCTATTAAACATGGCCTAATTTATCATGTTTCATAAGATTGGTTTCATCGTTAAATTCTATGAAGCTATAGAAAATTTGAATGATGAATTACCCTAGAATTGATTTTGTCTAATACTTGGCCGCCTCTTTGCAGTATTACATCCTATGTAGTTCTACCTCTTACTGGAATTTATAAAAAATGGATGAACTAACTGAATTTGCCGCCTCTGTCTGGATAGTACTCGATTATCCGCTCATTAAAATAGGTAAAAGTTCCATAACCGTATGGGCAATTCTCCTCAACATGATTTTGATAATGTCCTTTCTTATCGTCTCCTCTAAACTAAAAAAATGGCTTCTGGCCTCTGTCACTAAAAATAGAGGTGTCAATACGAGCAACTGGCGTGCAACTATCACTCTTAGTTACTACGCTCTTATTGGAATTGGTTTGGTTGGAATTCTTCAAACCACAGGACTCGATCTAAGTTTCTTCACCGTCCTAACCGGTGCTATCGGTATTGGTGTCGGTTTCGGAATGCAGACGATCTTCAGCAATTTTGTCAGTGGAATCATTATTCTCTTGGAAAAACCACTTAAGCTTGGTGATCGAATTGAAGTCGGAACAATCGCAGGAAATGTTCAAAACATTTCAGTGCGTGCGACAACGATTGTGACCAATGATAATGTTTCAATTATTGTTCCTAATTCTGATTTCATTTCAAAACAAGTTATCAACTGGAGTCATTCAGGCAATCGGGTAAGAGTCACAATTTCAGTCCCAGTCTCTTACGACTCTGACCCTGTATTAGTTGAGCAACTCTTATTACAAGTGGCAGACAATGAACCAGGAGTGCTCAAGGCCCCTGCTCCTAAAGTTCAACTGACGGAGTTTGCTGAGAGCGGTTTGAGATTTAGTCTTCTCGTCTGGACACAGGAATACACTGATCGTTTAGGTGTATTAAAGAGTCTACTTAATTTTGGCGTTCTAAAAGTTTTCAAAGAAAATAAAATCCGCATTCCTTATCCTCAACGAGAGATTCACGTCTTCAATGAGGATCCTACTAAAGAGACTAAATTATGATTTTAGGCATGACCCATGACCAGTTAATCTTTATCGCGATTATGATCATCTCAATTGTTTTGTTTATTACAGAGTATTTGCGGGTTGATGTTATTGCGATGTTAATTATTTTAGCTTTATCCATTACGGGACTTATTGAAGTCAAAGAAGCTTTCTCAGGATTTTCAAGCGAGCCCGCCATTATCGTTGCGGCCGTCTTTGTTCTGTCCGCAGGACTCTCCCACACCGGTGTCACCGACATGATTGGTGAATGGATTACAAAACTCTCCGGCAAAGGTGAAGTGCGGGCAATTTTTGTTATTATGATTTCAGTGGCAGCGATGTCGGCCTTTACTCACCACTTAATGGTCACGGCGATGATGCTTCCAATTATTATGAAAATTTGTAAGGATGAAAAAGACTTGCATGCTTCCCGCCTGCTTATCCCAATGGCCACAGCAGCTTCCTTGGGGACAACAATGACTCTCATTGGTGCTCCGGCCTTTTTACTGGCCAATAACATTTTAAAACGCGCTGGCGAACCAAGTCTTGGACTCTTCACTGTAGGAAAAATTGGTCTTCCTCTTGTTTTATGTGGAATTGCTTTTTGTATTTTAATGAAATGGATTCTTCCTAAAACATCCGGTGAAGATGATTCAGATGACAAATTTAAACTGACAGATATTACGACAGAGTTAATCGTTGTTGAAAACAGTCCATGGATAGGCAAAACCCTTGAGCAAATGATCACTGAAAAAGAAAAGCAGTTTAGCCTTCTTTCATGGGTGCGTGGAGACAAGATTCAAGACTGTACAAAAAAAGACACTACGCTGGAAGTTGGAGATAATTTTATTATTAGAACAACTCCGGATGAGCTAGTCTCGTTCGATGGAGAGCATGGTTTAGTATTAAAGGCCCTGCATAAATTTAGTGACGGCAAAGAACATCTCGTCACACTTGCCGGAGAAGAAAAAAGAATCTTGAAGGCCGTCATTGCTCATAACTCTATCTTCGTTGGCCGTACAGTGGCACAAATAGATTTTTATAACCGCTTTGGTGTCGCGATCGTAGGAATCTGGAGAAAGTCTGGTTGGATTTCAACTGGTGTGGCTGACGTGATAATCCGCGCTGGTGATATGCTTGTGATCTGGGGACCAAAAGAAAAGCTAAATGAACTTACAAATCACCGTGGCTTTTTAATGGTGTTGCCATTTTTTGCTTCTTCGATGAAGAGAGGTAAAAGCAAACTATCAACTTCCATTATGCTGGTCTCGATTGTTCTGGCCGCAACCGGGACTTTGCCTGCCTACCTTGCCTTCATGGCCGGGGCCATGGCGATGATCCTCACGAAATGTGTCAACATTGAGCAGGCCTATGAATCCATCGAAGTTAAAATTTATGTCATGATTGCAGGTGTAATCCCTCTCGGGATTGCAATGGAGCACACAGGAGTTGATAAAATTCTCGCGGCCCAAATTAAAAACTTTACAGGTGACTGGTCACCAGTCGCAATGCTGTTAATTTTTTATTGGATTTCAGCTCTCTTAACTCAAATTCTTTCTGATGCCGCGACAACTGTTCTCCTCGCCCCCATCGCAGTGGCCTTCGCCAAAAGTGCACACATCTCACCGACAGCTGCGGTTGTTTGTGTAACGATGGGTGCTGTTGCCTCTTTCCTCACACCAATCGGGCATCATGGGAATTTATTAATTTTAAGTCCCGGCGGTTACCGTTTCGCTGACTTTTTAAAAATAGGACTGCCGCTCACTGTGCTTTTATCATTGATCACTTGTTTTATGAGCTTAATGATTTGGCATTAATTTTTATTGAAGAATATATTTTGATTCGCTCTTGCCAGCAGTGATTGACGACACTGCGTTTTGATCGAATCTAATATTTAAGCTCGAGATGATGGAAGTCTGATCTTCTTTGACCTCATATTGATAAACAATGTTTTCAGGTGACACACTACTTGGTGCCCCTTTCACTCTTTTGATTAAGTCTGAAGACATACCAAGACTCACACCATTGATAGCAAGTTTTGTTTTGATTAAAGAAGTTGCCTCACACTGTTTTGCGAGTCTGTATGGACGGGCCGAACTATTGATTGAAATTCCAGTGATGACATTGTCTTCGCGCCCTTTATCACCAGACTCAAAAGCAATGGTTGTTCCATTTGATGTTTTATAACATAAAAACTTAATCCCAGAAGCGACGTCGGCCTCATGATTAATCTCTTTGCTTTTAAATTTTGTTTGAACTTCTTCCAGCTTTGATTTTCCAATCGTAAAACCAAGAACAGTTAATTCACTGTCGGCCTGTTTTTTAGCAATGATAGTAACCTTGTCTTCTGCTTTTGCCACACTTGTAAAAGAGATGGCCGCTAAAATTGAAATTGTCGCAATATAAGAAGATTTAAAATTTAACATTGTGATTCTCCAGGGTGATTGAGTGTCCTGGAAAATATTATATGAAACTGACGATAATGCCAAATAGACGCCTGCCAGGTACAAAACCTCGCAGGCGCATATGTGTTAAGCAACTTTTGTCGTTTTTCTGACGTACTTTCTTCCGTCCATTACAATTCTGTTATCCCAAAGATCCTGATACTTTTTTGCCATCGCTAATGCTTCAAAAGAAAAAGTGTCTGTATAAAAAATAATTCCTTCTGAATCATCTAATTTTTTTTCTTTAAATCTTGCATGCTCATTAAGCATATTCATACCGATTCTTTGAAAAAATAGATCAGTCTTTACCTTCACTGCTCCAGAAGTCAGCATGTGAGGAATGTTGTGATCCTGATGATGTTTTACAATAACCATCATCATAATTTCTCTTAAGTGCTCTTTTAATTCTTTATCATCTTTAAAGCGGTAATCTAAATCCTGCGCCCAAGATGAATCAAAAGAAACCAAACTAGGGTCTCCGGCCTTTTCAATGATTGCGTTGAGATCAGTTAAGCACGATGCTGGAAGAAGTCCATTGTTCATGATTGTTGTCGCAGGAAATTCGTAGTGGAATTTTAAGCAACGATCAAGAGGTGTCGACTTGTAAGCAAACACTGGCACCAACTCTTCTCCCTTTTGCTCACAAAACATAATATGGGTACCAAAGAAATCTGCTTTATCAAAGGGAAGCGCACGTTCACTATAAGTAGCTGCATACCCATCCAGCTTCATCTTAAAGGCCTTACCAAGCAATACTGCACAATTCGGATCATCTAATCCAAACACCGGATAATCGATCACCACAACTTTATAATTTTTTAAATCAAGTTTCATCTAAACCTCCTTTGATTAAATTCCGAACTGAATCACGATCGGAAATTCAAAAAAAAGGATGAGGGAATATGAAAAATTATTTGATTGATGGAAAACAAGAAAGTGAACGTTTAAACTTTCAAAACAAAATGGATATTTGCGATCTGGACCAGGAGCTTGCTCACTATAAATGGAATCAAGAACATCGCGTGCTTGATGCTGGTTGTGGAAATGGAAACTTAGTTGAGAAGCTTTTACAAAAAGAAATTAAACATATTGATGGTCTTGATTTCAGTGATAACCGCATTGCCGATGCGAAAAAAAGATTTTCTCACTTAAAAAATGTCCGCTTCTTTCAAGGTTCTCTTGAAGAAACGAATTTAGAAGCTGCTTCTTACGATACAATCGTATGCAGATATATCTATGAACACTTAACTAATCCTACAACTGTTTTAAAAGAGCTTAACCGTTTATTAAAACCAGATGGCGAAATCAACATCATCAATTTTGATGATATGGTTTTTAATTTTCACACTAAAAACGAAGCGTTCAATAAAGAATTAAAGAAGGCCAAGTCGAGAATCCCTCAGGATCTTGAAGTGGGAAGAAAACTTCCTCAGTACTTAAAACAAAATGGTTATGACAGAGTTGAATGGCAGGCCGTTACTTATTTCTTCCAAGGTGAGCGTCTGGAACTTGAGAAAACAAACTCAAAAATGAGATTTGAACAAGGCCGTGAAAACCTTTCTCGTTACTTTGATTCAATGAAAGACTATGAACTTTTCGTAGACAATTATATGAACGAATTGAATGACGACTGCAACGTTCTTTCATCGAGCAAGTTTTTGATCAAGGCCCGCAAAAAAACTTAATCAGATCTTGAAAAGTTCCCGAGTAAATATTTCCACAATTCAACATCATAGTGCATATACGTAAGACAGCTTACTGTCTTACGATATGCGCCATTATAAATATCCCTTTTAATTGAATGCACGGTATTATAATATCTATTTATAAACAAATAGATTTTTTAGAGTCGTCATATGAATAAAAGTATCAACAACAGCGTTTGCGTTTTATTTAAAGCTACACGTAAGTTTCATAGACTTCAGCAAACTGAGTTTGCCGCCATTCTTGGTGTCACTCAAGGAACTATTTCTAAAATCGAAGCTGCTGTGATGGCGCCTGATTTAAGTTTGTGGTTTAATTTTTTAAAATCTTTCGACATTCAAGATCCTTATTGTTTTACCTATGTTGCTCTGGAATTAAATGAAGCTGCTTTTTTAAAGCTTAAAACAGAAGGCTCTCCACTTGTGCCGACTTTTGATTATAAAAAAGATGATTGCCTCTTCACGGTAAAAAAAATTCGTCCTTTATATGATTTCTTAATGCTCAATCATGCGAAGTCATTCGAGAGTTTTTTAAAAGATAACAAGATCAGCAAAGAGCTTTTCTATATCTTAAATCACCCTTTAACTTCTGAGTTTGTGGACACTTTCTTTTCATTTTTAAATGAAAATAAAATCAATGCTAAATCAGTTTCATTATTAAACTTAAATTTTGAGCATTCACTTGGAAGAGAACAGCATGAACTTGCTTCATCTGGTTCTTCAGATATCTTTTCAATTCTTAATAAAAGTAACGAAAGTATTCTTGTCTATGAATTCGATGGGACAAATGGCGAGTACTTTATCAACCTGAATAAAAAAGGCCAGCAATTGATTCACCCTCTGGAGAATTCAGAGCTGATCATGAACTATAATTTTCTCTACCCATTCCATGTTTTAAAATCTACAAAAAATATTAAGGGTGCGACACCTCACATTCATGAAGTCAAAAAAGACCAAAGATGGAAAGTGACCTATGCCTCTTAATGAAAGCCAGATCTTCTGGCGCAATATCGAAAAAGTAAAAGACAACCAACTCCTCGATGACGCTCAGTTCGCCAAAGAACTTCAAATGGACTTAAAAGACTATTTAAAGATTCGTGGGTCGACTTCCCTGCTTCCACTGGACGTGGCCTTCGTTTTTGCTGAAAAGTTCAATTTTCACTTTGAAGACCTCTTTAAAAAAGATTTTAAATTAAAGGCAGGATCGGAAACGACAGCACTACTGGATCGCTACACTCACGCCAGCTACAGCCAGACTAAGCCCATCATGAGCATCATGCACTACTTAGAACAAGTACGCGGCCCTAGGGCAAAAGTGAACGTTCTAAGGAAGTTCCAACTATCAGAAGAATTTCTACTGAACGATAAACATAAAGCAAATATCTTTTTAGTTTCAGATATTGCGACTTATATCCAGTCGACATTTAAATTTAGCGATAATGACTTTGTCCTGATGGGGCAAACGACTCCCTTTGTGACTGATAACCATTTTCTAAAAAGCAGATTAACCGGACATACATCAGTTCAGAAAATGTTCACTTACTTCTTTGACGAGTGCACTCACTTATTCGATCAAAACTGTGATTACTCTTTAGAAGTATTAAACAGAGACTACGCTATCATTGCGGCCATTCCGAAACAGGCCGTTATGGAGGAATTGAATGTGCAACCTCACCAATTTGGAAGTAGCCCCTCTTCTCTATCTCGTGCCGGAATTATCTCTTCGATGACGATGTTCCAGTACAATATCAATGCGCCTGTGACAAAAATTTCTAGCATGTATCATGGTGATAAGTACGATCGTTACTTGTTGGATTTGACGGTGTTTAGAAAGTCGCGTGCGAATCTGACGTTAGTTCAATAATTAAGCAAAAAAAAAGGCCGATCATAAATCGGCCTTTTTTATATATCAAAGCTTAAATTTTACCATGACATTTTTTATACTTTAATCCACTTCCACAAGGACATGGTTCATTACGACCGACCTTTGGAGTTTCTCTTACGATCGGAGTTAGAGGCTCATGCTCTACTTCATCTTCTTCTTTGTAATCATAAAGAGGTGGGTTTTCGTGCATGCTCTTCGCAATCTTTAAGTTAAGGAAATCGTTTTTCACAAGAGGCTTTGGAGCTTCATGATCTACAACAGCTGGTGCTTTTGTAGTCGGAGACTTCTTAGCGATTTCTTTTTTTGCAGGAACAACAACTTTCGCTTCAACTTTCTTAGGAGCTGGAGTAGCTGCTTTTACAGGAGCAGCTTTTGCTACAGGTGCCTTAGCAACTGGGGCCTTTGGAGCTGGTGCTGGTTTTGCTACTACTTTTGCTGCAACTTTTTTAGCAGCTGGTTTTGCCACTACTTTTTTTGCAACTTTTTTAGCAGCTGGTTTTGCTACTACTTTTTTTGCAGCTTTTTTAGCAGCAGGTTTTGCCACTACTTTTTTTGCAACTTTTTTAGCAGCTGGTTTAGCTACTACTTTTTTTGCAGCTTTTTTAGCAGCAGGTTTTGCTACTACTTTTTTTGCAACTTTTTTAACAGCTGGTTTAGCTACTACTTTTTTTGCAGCTTTTTTGGCAGCAGGTTTAGCTACTACTTTTTTTGCAGCTTTTTTGGCAGCAGGTTTAGCTACTACTTTTTTTGCAGCTTTCTTTGCAGCAGGCTTAGCTGCTACTTTCTTCTTAGCAACTGGTTTTTTAGATGCCATTTAAAATCTCCCGTTAAAAATATAAATATCACTATAATCACAGTTCTATTTTTAATTAAATAATCTATAGCTAGTATGGATCATCAGTTTATTTAGGTCAAAATTTTATTGGGAGTTTGAACGTTATTTGGAGAAATAAAATGAGAACATGGAAGATGAAGAAACCGTTTCTTACTTTTCTCTAATAAAAAGTAAGGTAGACCCACTGAACAATAGGCCGAGACTGGTAAAGCCTCGACCTATAAAGAACTTAATTACCGCAGCACTTTTTATATTTTTTCTGGCTTCCACAAATACAAGGATCATTACGACCTACTTTGGGAGCATCACGAACGATAGGCTTTAGAGCTTCGTGACTGTGACCATGATTGCAGTTTGGCCCATGAACGTGTCCATGATCGTGGTCGTGAGTTTCTTCACTATTTGCTTTTACTTCTTTAGTTGAAGTCATATGTATCTCCTGCTTAGTTATTATTTATAGAGCTATATATCACAATTTTGCCCTTACTTAACTCGTTTTTTATCACTAAAACCATCATGGTCACCCTGCTTGTGCACTGGATGGTTATCCCAAAAGAAGCCCTTTTCCTTCATTTCCTGGTTTCGATTAGGGTGAAGAGGATAAAAAATCTTGTCCTCCTGACCTTCAGCATCACCTATAACGATGGCCCTCACTTCTTTGTCTGAATTGTTAATGAGTGTATGCGCATGACCGGTTCCTGGTGGCAATCCTACACAATCTCCAGGCGCCAGCTGATAAATATGGCCGTCAATCCACATTTCAGGATGCCCTTCGAGAATATGAATGAACTCTTCATCATGTGAATGAGCATGTGGCCACGAGGAACGATCCCCTGGTTGTAAGATTTCGTAGTTCACACCAATCTTCTTAAGCCCCAGCTTTCTTCCCATGGCCGCACCAGTACCAAACGTTTCAGTATCACCCGGATAAGAAAACGATTCATTTGTGATTAATTCTGAAACATTTTTGATAAAATCTGGTCGAGTCATCTTTCACCTTGAATTCTTGTGGATTATTCCCTGTCCTGCCAATATCATAAGTTTAGCAATTTAAAAAACTAAGGCAACATGAACATCGCAATGACCAACCCCAATTCTCTACCGCATCTATGGAAAGTCCTAGCTATTTTCCTGGTTCCTATCGGTGGAGGAATTCCCGCGGGAGTTATTCTTGCCCGCAAGTACGGCATTGGCTGGCCCATGATGATGTTTTTGTACTTCATCTCTGATATCATACTCGCCTGTGTGTTTGAGCCTCTTCTGATTCTCTTTATCAAACTTGGGAAAAACAAACCTTCAATGGAGCGCTTGAGTTTAGCCTTTAAAGCGATGGTTAAAAAAACGACAGAGCATTATGGTAACAATACAGGTCCATTCGCTCTTATCCTTATTGCCTTTGGCGTAGACCCAATGACAGGACGAGCAGTCGCAGTTGCGGCCGGACATGGTTTTATTAGTGGATGGATGATCGCCATTGCCGGCGATATGATGTTTTTCACTCTGTTGATGGTTTCTACTTTATGGCTGAATAACCTTTTAGGAGATGGGACAACGACAACACTTATCATTTTAGGTTGTATGGTCATCATCCCTATCATTATTCGTCGCTTTAAAAATCGAAATAAGATTATTAGTTAACCTGAGCAACCAGACGTGGTTCGGTTGGCTTCTTAAGCGCAAGATTTAATTTTTCCAGGCGCTTCATTCGAGATTCAAGTTTCGCAAGATAAACTCGTTTATGCTTTTTCGTTTTCGAATGATAACGAGCGTACCATCTACGATCTTTTTTCTCATAACGTGTTTTGAGAATCTCTAAAATCTGTGCCATTTTCTCCAGAGAGTACACTTCATCTGTTTTCACTCTTTCTACATCTATTAACTCTAAATTCATGCGTTGAAACTCTTTATTCCAAATTTCCACGTTGACTTGTGCCATAGACAAATCGCCCGTCGATGAGACCAAATTCTGGGTAAAACTACTTTCTGTATCGATGATGGCCACGACAATCTGTGGAGCAATATTATGCTTCTTTAGGGCATGGTGAATCTTCATGGCCACATCATGTCTTTCGGCAGAACTAAGTCCAGGTTTCAAAGCTGAAATCATCTTCGCAATCACTGGTGGTTTATTCGGGATATTCTCCCTATCAAAATCACCATAATTGTCATTGTAGATACTGTTTATCTTTATGGCCTCTATTTTTAAATTTTTTGGTCTTTGAAGATACACGCCTACTGCCAGCGTAGAAAGCAGGGCCACTTTAAAGATTAATTCTTTGTCCTTTCTATTGGTAAAATTAATAATTATTGTTTTCATTCTCTAATTATAATTTGAGATCAAAAAACAATTAGTACTAACTTTAGACTTTTCATATATAGCCACTACTTAAAAAATTCCAGCATTTTTTAAGTGATGAATAACAGAAGAAGTGAACTTAGAAGCTTTATCTTTTTATGGCCATCATTAGTGGCACTCATGTGTAACTGATATCTTCCAATCAAACATGTGTTCGGGAAATTCATGACTTATTCATTGCTCATTTAAAGGCCTGAAGTTACTCTTCTTATGAATGTAGTAAATAATATTTCAGGACTAAATATGCGCTCTTTTTTCATCACGACATTACTAGTTATCAGCTCAGCTCTTCATGCAAATGAACTTGAATACACTCTCGACTCAGCAGCTCGCTCTTACTCGTCGGGACTCTCAGTCACTCCTACAGTGGCCTACAAGTTTTCACTATGGGGCGAATCAGACTCTCCTCTGGAAGGGGCCATTAGACCTAAAATCAGCACAGAGGTTTCACCTTCCACTTATGGTGGAAAAGCAGAATTAGAATTCGCACCTGTGACTTTCATTAAACTTAGTGTTGCCAGAAAACTTCTGAGAAGATTTACGAATTTTGATGATGACAGCTGTAGATACAATAATTGCATTGGGAGCTTGAACTCAACTGATGTGAGCATTAATGCCCTTTTTAAAGTTTCTGCGATCATGGGAAATCTTAAATTCACCAAAGCTTTCTACGATAACAAAGACGATAAAAGTCAAAAATTGGTAGACCCTTCAACTTACACTCTTATTTCTCCCAATAAAGAAATCGCCAATCAAATTGAAGCAATTGTTGGTACTCCTATTACTGACGCTTGGTTCACTGGAGTTTTGATTCAAAATGTTGAACTTCAAAAAGGTGATGGAAATCAAAATGGACAGTATCTTCTACTTAAGAAACAGAATGGGCATACGAATTATGTCGTTGGTGCAGGACGCTTTGAATCTGAATTAAAATCAGCGAAGCCAAGTTTCCTTTTCACTTTCAAATATGAATGGAAGTAACGCGTCGTCGATTATTTGATTTTCATTAAAACATCCGTCAAACTTGACGTCCCACCTCAACCGATTAAAAATTGCTATGAAATCACTTCTAAATTTTAAAAAAAGTTGGTGTTTATGGCCGCTAAAAAATGGACTGTCTGCTCAATGCTATTTTTATCGACTCTCTTTAGCCCAACCCTTAAGGCCTTTGAGTCACCACTCATTGTAGGTCACCGTGGAGCTTGTGGTTATCGCCCTGAGCATACCATCGCCTCATACGAGCTTGCGATTAAAATGGGTGCTGATTATATCGAACCCGATTTAGTAATGACTAAAGACGGTGTTTTAATGGCCCGTCATGAAAATGAAATCTCAGGCACAACAAATGTCGCAGAAATTTTCCCCGATAGAAAAACAACCAAAAAAGTTGATGGAAAAGAAATCACTGGATGGTTCATTGAAGACTTCACTTTAAAAGAAATCAAAACACTCAAAGCAAAAGAAAGACTGGAATTTAGAGATCACTCTTTCGATGGAAAATTCGACGTTCCAACATTTAAAGAGATTTTAGCTTTCGTAAAAAAACAAAAACGAAAAGTTGGAGTTTATGTTGAAACGAAACACCCTACTTATTTCCAGAGCATTGGTTTGCCACTAGAAACAGCTCTCGTAAAAGAATTGACTGCTCAAGGATTCAATAAAAAGAATTCACCTGTCTTCATTCAATCTTTCGAACTAGCGAATCTAAAGCAGATCAAAAAACTGACTTCTTTACCACTCATTTATTTAATAGATGATCCTGAGCTAATACCATTTGATCATGTGGCAAGTGGAGATAAGAGAACATACCAGGACATGGTAAAACCAGAGTCGTTGAAAGAATTAAGTGCTACAGTTTATGGAATTGGCCCTTATAAACGCTACATCGTTCCTGCTAACGATAAAGGTGAAATGCAGCCACCAACGACTTTAATTCAGGATGCTCACGCTCTGGGATTAAAAGTTCACCCTTATACATTTAGAAGCGAAGCTCAATACCTGTTAAAAGATTATCAAGGTGACCCTCAAAAAGAATACCTGCAATTTTTTGAACTAGGTGTAGATGGATTATTCTCTGATTTTGCTGATCAGGCCGTACTTGCAAAACAAACATTTTTAAAAAATAAAAAAGCTGGAGCTAAAAAATGAGAAATGTCTTATTACTGATTTTAATTTTCGTTGTTTCTTTTGGTTGTGCCAAAAAAGAAGATAAAGCGAAAGTATGGATTTACACTTCTTTATACAAAGACACTGTTAATGACTTAAAGAAGAAAATGGAAAAAGATTTTCCTAATATTGATGTTCAATTTTACCAAGCTGGCTCTGAAGAAGTAGCAGCAAAAGTTCAGGCCGAAAAACTGGCAGGAAGCATTCAAGCAGATATCCTTATTTCATCTGATCGCTTCTGGTATGAAGATATGGGCGCTCAAGGCGTTCTGCTTTCATACAAACCAGCAGGTACTGAAAAAGTTGAAGCTTCTTTTAAACAATCTGAAGGATTCTATACAGCAGTAAGCCTACCAGTTATGGTCATGGCCTATAACTCTGAATCAGTTTCAGAAAAAGACGCACCAAAATCATTTAAAGAATTAACTGAAGCAAAATGGAAAGACAAAGCTTCTTCTGGAAGCCCTCTTGCATCTGGTACAAGCTTCACAACAGTGGCCTTCCTGGTAAAAGAATACGGATGGGATTACTTCAAAGCTCTAAGAAAGAATAACTTCATTGCTGAAGGTGGAAACTCTGGTGTTATCCGTCGTCTTCAAAGTAAAGAGCGCCCGGTAGGAATCGTGCTTCTTGAAAACCTTTTACGTCTGACTGAAAGCGACCCAAGAATTAAAACAATCATTCCAAGTGATGGTGCCGTTATCCAGGCCAACGTTCTGGCCATCGTAAAAAAAGAAGGAGACCAGGCAGCGACAAAGAAAATTGCTGACTGGATGTTCGCACAAGTTGGACAAGAAGCAATGGTTCAGTCTTTCATGTATGCAACGATTCCAGGGCACACAGAACCAAAAGGGGCTCCGGCATTAAGTGATCTATTAAAAACTGCTCAACCATGGTCTCCAGAATTTATTTCTGAAACAATGAAAACGAGAGAGCAAATTAAAGATCAATTCTCTAAGATCGTATTTTAATGAAAAAAGTTTTTTATATTCTAGGCCTGATTTTAATTGCATGTTTTTTTATTGCACCTCAGGCCTATCTCTTTTTGATTCCAAAATTAAAAGACTACACTTCTGTCCTAAGTAATGAAAACACTCTCAAAGCGATTAAGAATACAATTCTAGTTTCCGGGAGTGTTGGGTTATTGTGTTTGATTCTAGGAATTCCCTTATCATGGATTCTGACTCGCACAGACCTTCCCATGAAAAAGAACTTTCGTTCATGGTTCTGTCTTCCCTATGCGATTCCTCCCTTTGTAGGAGCGATTGGCTGGATTATTCTGGCAAATCCGACAAGTGGTGTTCTCAACCAATGGTTTGGACTGCATTTAAATATTTATACATTCTGGGGACTGGTCTGGGTTGAAACCAGTTTCCTTTTTACTTTTGTTCTTCTAACCGCACTGACGATTCTCGATCGTATGGATTCATCACTGGAAGAAGCGGCAAGACTTTCTGGTGCCAATGGTCTCCGCGTTTTCATTGATATCGCTCTACCACTCTTAAAACCGGCCATGATCAATGGATTCATTCTTTCATGCCTTGCTACTGCTGCAAGCTTTGGTGTTCCAGCTCTTATTGGCGGGCCTGCCCGCATTTATTTAATGACCACTCAGATCTACACTTACCAAAGAATGGGAACGGCAGATGGCATGCAAATGAGTATTGCGGTTTCTGCAATCCTTGGTTTTTCAACACTGGTTTTATTATATGGATCACAGTATTTCTTAGGATTAAATAAGAACTACACAGTAGGTGGAAAGTCGGCAAGGCCTTCTCTTGTTCCACTTAATTCATGGAAGATCCCTGTCTTAATCACAATGTCAGCTCTGCTTTTCGTTATTTTAATCGTTCCTATCTTTGGAGTACTTCTTTCATCCCTAAGCCCAGTGCAGGGATCATGGAATTTACTACAACTAAGTTTTTCTAATTTCACCAGGGTGCTCTTTGAAACAGAAGAAACTGTGCGCGCTCTTTCACAATCACTATTCTTAGGATTATCAGCTGCGATTATTTGCACTGTCTTTTCTTTTTTCTTTAATTACTTTCTAACCAGAACAAAATGGTTCGGCCGAACTTTCGGAAGTATTGCTGTCAGTATTCCTTTTTCGACTCCAGGAACTGTCCTGGCCTTGGCATTGATCTTATCTTTTAGCCGTGGATTTTTTGGAATTGGCCCAAGCTTATACAATACGCTTTGGATTATCCTGCTTGCTTACATAATCAAATATATGAGCTTAAGTATAAAAACCATCGGAGATGGATATCAACAAATCCATCCTTCACTCGAAGAAGCTGCACGTATCTCAGGTGCTGGCTGGTGGGCCATCATGCGCACGATTTACTGGCCACTACTTTCAACTGCACTTATGGCATCGGCCTTTTTAGTTTTCATGCCGGTCATCAGTGAATTAACAATGACGATTCTTTTAACTGGCCCTGGTCTTGATACAATTGGTCCTCTTATTTTTCAATTTCAAGAATACTCAGATGTCGGCGGCGGCGGGGCCTCTGTGCTCTCAGTGATCGTCATCTCGTTTATTCTTATTTTAAATTTTACTCTTAAAACCCTCTCGAAGGGCAGGTATGGTCTATGAGTCATGTACGTTTTGAAAATGTCGGAAAACTTTATGCAAAAAATGCATGGGCCGTGGAAGATTTTAATTTAGAAATTCAAAATGCTGAGTTTATAAGTTTTTTAGGTCCATCTGGATGTGGAAAAACGACGACACTAAGAATGATCGCGGGCCTTGAAGAGAATACTCACGGAAAAATTTTCTTTGATAATGAGATTGTTTCAGATCCGACAAGTAAAACATTTCTGCTTCCAGAAAAACGTAATGTGGGAATGGTTTTTCAATCCTACGCTGTATGGCCGCACATGAATGTTTTTGAAAATGTCGCCTACCCTTTAAAATTTAAAAAGATGTCCAAAGAAAAAATCTATGAAAGTGTCATGGACATTTTAAATGTAGTTGAACTTCAAGGTTTAGAGCTGAGAAAATCCCACGAACTCTCAGGCGGTCAGCAACAAAGAGTCGCTCTTGCCAGAGGACTGGTTATGAGACCAAGGATTTTATTATTAGATGAGCCACTTTCAAATCTCGATGCAAAACTGCGAGAGAAAATGAGAAAGGACATCAGGAAAATTCAGCAGGAATTTAAACTCACAATGGTCTATGTGACTCACGATCAAAAAGAAGCTTTTCAAATGAGTGATCGAATAGTGGTTATGAATAAAGGAAAAATTCAACAAGTTGGAACTCCTGAAGAAATTCAGAACTCACCGAAAAATGAATTCGTTGCGGAGTTTATAAAGTCAGGTGAATAAGGAGACATTTTCATGTCTCCTTTAAAAAATTAATGAACTCTAGCTTCTGGACTGAGCTTAGCTTTCGTCTCTGGTCTTGCATTGGTTTGCAGAAGTTGCATTTCCCAATTAAAAGCAATTCCAGAAGCTCCACCATGCTCAGTTAAAATCTGTGCGAATAGCTCTCCAGTCTCTTCACGTGCCCAATCCCTCTGAAGCTCACCTGCTACCGCCATCCATGTCATAGGCACAGCACCTGCCGCCATCATACGCTGAACGGCCATTTCGTGGGCTTCAAGTGATACGCCACCTGATGCATCTGTAACGATATAAACTTCATAACCTTCTCCCAGTGCCTGAATAACAGGCATAGCAAGACAGATCTCTGTCCAAAGTGCGGCCATGATAATTTTCTTTCTACCTGTTTTTTTAACAGCATCTGTAACTTTTTTATCTTCCCAGGTATTAATAAATGTTCGATTGATTGGTTTTTGATCAGGATAAACATCTTGAAGTGGCTTTAGTAAAAATCCACCGCGCTCTTCCAATACCGTAGTGAGAATAGTTGGAATGTTAAAAACTTTTGCAGCTTTCGCCAAAGCAACAACATTGTTCACAACCATAGTCGGCTCATGACTATGAAGATTTGTGAATTGAAAAGCTTGATGATCGATTAAAACAAGAACACATTCATCTGGCGTTAGTAATGCTTTAAGCCCTGCTTTAGTTGTAACCATACCTCTCTCCTTGTTATGGTTGAAAATACTAAAGCAGACATTACTATGTAATGAAGTGATGATTTAAATCAATTTTACATGGATACAACCTTAGTGATTCCTTAATCATTAAGTCATACTCAGTAATCTTTTTTTAAAACCAGAAGCTCGCTTTACCTAAGGCCTGAACAACGGTGTGTTTATCACGAGGTAATTTCACCGACTGCCCTTCAGTATAGATGTAATCTTGTGAATCACCTGCAATCGTAACCCAAACTTTTCCACTGGTGATAAAAAGGTTTTGCGGCCTTTTAAAACTGACAATTTGATTTGCTTCCAGACAAACTGCCTTAGATTCTTGCTTATTTAATTGATCTGTTTTCATCGATACCTCCAAGTCACTTTAAAGACATTATGCTCCTTTTTAAAAAACCAATACAGATTCAGAAATTGATATTTGTAACCATAACAGTTATAATTTCAAAAACTGTTACGGTTGATTTTTATAGCAACTGTATACGGCATTTTCAGCGACCTATGAGAAAATCAATACATGGAAACACTTGATACATCCGTTGATAAAAATCATTTATATATACAGATCGCAGACAGAATAAAGTCGTGGATCAGTGAAGGAACCTATCTTCCAGGCTCTAAAATTCCTTCAATGAGAACGCTTAGTAAAAAATTAAATGTCAGTGTCTCTACTGTTATTCAATCGTATCAACTCTTAGAGCAGCTTGGTTTTCTTGAAGCAAAACCTCAGTCTGGTTATTATGTAAAAATTCGTCCTTATCTTAATGAAGCAGGAATAAAAACCAGACCCACCTCTGCTCCACGTTTTATTCAAACTAATAATACTTATCTTGATGTTATCCGCGCATGCGGTGATAAAACGCTGGCCCCACTTGGCGCCGCTGTTTTTCCTCACACTATGCTTCCGATGGAAAGCTTGCAGCGCTCTTTAATAAAAGTCGCAAGAGAAAAAGGGCCTGAGTGTGTGAACTACGAATTTGGTGCTGGCAATTGGCAGTTAAGACAAGAGCTCGCTAAAAGATCAATCGAGATGGGTTGTGACATAAGTGCCGAGGCCATTCAGATCACTACTGGTTGCATGGAGGCCATCAATCTTGCCTTAAAGGCCGTCACAAAACCTGGTGATGTTGTCGCTGTCGAAAGTCCTACTTATCATGGCCATATTCATGCAATTGAAAGCTTAGGACTTCAAATTTTAGAACTTTCTTCTTCATCCCAATCCGGCCTTGATCTGAATGACTTTGAAGAGAAGCTTAACAAATTTACCATCAAGGCACTTCTTATCACTCCCTCGTTTTCCAATCCTCTTGGAAGTCTTATGAGTGATGAAAATAAGCAGAAGCTCATTCAGCTTTGTTATAAACATAATGTAACTCTTATTGAAGATGATATTTATGCTGAATTACAATTTGAAGGCAATAGACCTCGCTCATTAAAATCTTTTGATAAAAAAGACCAGGTTATTTACTGCTCTTCTTTTTCTAAAACACTTGCTCCTGGATTTCGAATTGGATGGATCATTCCTCCGGCGAAAATTTCAGATAGAATTGAGATGTTAAGATTCTCCAACACAGTATCGGCCAATTCAGCTGCACAGATGGCCATTGCTGATCACTTAAAAAACAGTAACTATGACCGCCATCTTCGAAAGATCAGACAGATCCTTTCGCAAAACATGCATCTTTACTCTCAGAAAGTTCTGGAATGCTTTCCTGAAGGAACAAAATTAACAGCACCATCTGGTGGTTGTTTATTGTGGGTTGAATTTCCAAAAGGGGTTGATACGCTGGAATTACATCAGAGAGCACTTAAGCATAAGATCAGTATTATTCCAGGGCCTGTTTTTTCGTGCACGGGTAAATACCAAAACTGTATTCGTTTAAATATTACTGAATGGAATGAAAGTATTCAAAATGCTCTGGAGCGAATTGGGAAGCTTTCTAAACAGATCCTTAAAGCGGTCTAGTTGGCCGTATAAGTTAACTTCACTGTATCTGAATATGAATCCCTAGAGATTTTGTCAGAACCTCTATAAGAGATGCTAAGCTCTTTATCCTTTCCCGAAGCATTGTTTACTAAGTGAATTGTTGTACCGGAATGATTTTCTAAATTAATAGATCTTCCATTATATTTTATTTCATAGGCATGAGTTGCGGCCTCTGGAGCATTCTCAGCAACCATGACTCCTTTATTTAAAGAAGTGATCGTTACTTTATATCCACCTCTTGAAGCTGAATCTTCTTTTATGGTGGCGATCTTTAAATCAATTTGCGAAGTTTTTAAATCCAGAGCTTCTGCAACTGCTTCGTGGTTAACTCTCACTCTCATGCTGGAATGAACGACTCCCCTTAATTGAAACGAAATGGCAGCTGAAGCTTTTACGAAGCTTGTTGAAGTGAAAAGAAGAATAGATAATAAAAAAAATATTTTATTAATACGACCTCAGTGAAGTGAAATATGTTGGTATAAAATATTCCCTTCTCAGTCATAGAGTGCAAGAACTCAGCCTGAGAGTGATTATTCGATTGGGCATATAAGTTGTGTAATCCCTGTGACTTGATCGAAATGATCATTATTGCCGAGTACATAAACACCTCAATTAAAGGCAAATATACTCAGCGGCGAAGTAAGATATGACAGGTAAAATGAGCGATTATTCAATAATAAAATATCCCATTCTCGAAGGGGCATAGAACTTCCCTCCTTTTTTTAGTCTTTTTTTTTACTAAAGGAGATGATGGCACGAATTGGATTTGTGACTATCTACTCTTTTTATTTTTACTGGCAACAGTTTCATTACACCAAACAGAATATGGGGATTAGGATTTGGAGAACAAAAGATAGAACGACCAAGGAACGATATATTGATTATACGTTTTACTCGCGGCCGGTTTTTATTTCATTCTTCATCGCGATATGTTTCTTCCTTTGAGTCTTGCACTTATGCTTTCTTCAAACTTTACCCATTATGTTTTCGATGAATTTGTTAGGAAGAAAAATTTCAGAGCTGGGAAGTTGCAAAAGGCATAGCCTTATCACTTTTTTGGCCCCACCAACAGAACGTCTTGAATCAAAAAGTATCGGCCGTATTACAAATTTAATATTAATCTATTCAAAAAAAAATCATTTTCTGACTGTCTTTATCGGAGATAGACCCTTTCTTTATGAGGCCTTCAACTTGCAATCCTAATTTAAAAAATCAAACCTAAAGGAGGATTTGTGAAATTATTTTTATCTCTTATCTTAAGTTTAAATTTAAGTGTCGCTCTCGCCAGTCATTCAAAAACCTATTGGGGTGCCAAGGTTGATGTCGGTAATGGTTATGCTCAAACCTTTATAAAAATGCATCACACCAAACCAGAAGAGATTGGTGTTGTTGTTTCTGAAGACGGACTCACAAACCTTCCGATGCACGACATGAAAGAGTATATTCTGCCAATGCCAACCGAGGTCGCAATCTTTCCATATAAGCATGTCACTTTCGACTGGAACCCACACGGTCATGAACCAGATGGTGTTTACGATAAACCGCACTTTGATATCCACTTCTACTTTATATCTGCACAAGAGCAACAAGCGATCACTTGCATGGATGATGATCTTCCTATCTGTATGCAAACTATTCCAGAGGAGTATTTAGTATCAGACTACGCGCCAACACCAGCAGGCGTTCCAAAGATGGGATGGCATTGGGTAGATTTACTCTCACCTGAATTTAACGGGGGCATTTTTACACGAACTTTTATCTATGGTTATTATGGAGGCAAGACCACTTTTCTTGAACCAATGGTGACTCTTGAATACTTACAGTCCAAAGAAGAAAGTGAGTTGCAAATTAGACAACCAGCAATGTTCCCCTATGTCGGTGGATACTTTCCTCAAGAATATAAAATAGATTACGATAAAAAACATAAGTTACATAAGATTGTGTTGAAAGAATTTGAAGAACAAGAAGACTAGTACCGTTTGGCCTGGAGCAGTCCAGGCCAACTTTGTAAGTACACCAAATTGCTCCCTACTAACTGACAATTTCACTTCGATAAAAAATATTGCATCTCTCTCGCCAACTGGCATAATATTCAAATATGGCCAACTTAAATAAAAAAAATGTCTATCTTATAGTATCGGGGAAACCCGCTCGCTTGGAACTCATCAGTGAAATGATAAGACGTCATCATAAAGATGTTGTCATTTACACGGCCCCTAGCGGGAACGTCGGGCTGCTGAAAACAAGAAATGCAAACGTTGATATCGTCATAGCTGACTCAGAACATTTCACAACCGATATTTATAATATGGTCGATGTGATTTTGCATGAAAACAAAAATCCATACCAGGCCTTATTGATTGTAGGGATTCCACCAGAAGAAAAATTTATCGATGAACTTGTTATGGGAAAAATTTATTTCCTTGATGAGAACTTTCAAGAAAGTGAATTTTCACATCTCCTGGCCAAGGCCTTAAACTATACAACTCACACAGAACCAGCTTCCTTTCAACTTCGTTATCTTGCCACAGGGGACATCCTTATCAAAGAAGGAGAAGAAGCCAAGTTCGTCTACATTTTAAAACACGGACACCTTCAGGCCTTTAACTATATCAATGATAAAAAAGTTATTTTGGGTAATGTTGAATCGGGGGAATTTGTAGGTGAAATGGCCTACATCAATAACGAACCTCGTTCAGCGACGATTGAAGCAACTTCTAATGCTCAACTTATCGAAGTCCCTATTGAGTTGGTAGATAAAATTCTTTATAAGAGACCTGCCTGGTCGAAAGCACTTATGCAAACTCTTTCAAAAAGATTGAAGAACGCTAATAAAGCTGCTGGAACTTTTTAGATCAAAGACCATATTTATTTTTTAGCTCATGGATATTGGCCGCATCTTTTTTTAAAAAAAGGTTTAGTTTTTTGATAATTTCAGGATGATGTAAAGTCGAAAAATAATAATAACTATCTTGTGATGGTAAAAGTTGAGGATCAGGCACGAGACCTTTTTCATTACCTATCTTTTTTAAATGATAACGAGCTACTTGCTGGGCCATATTGATTCCGTCAACTCTTCCAAGCAGGGCCATATGAATAAGACTTTCTGGAGCATGGGTGCTTTCTACCCTCATTTTGCCTGAGTCAATATACTTCTGAAATTTCCAAGCACTAAAACCTTTTAAGGTTCCCAATACTTTCATTTTTTCTATTCCTAATCCTAGTTTTTCCGGGCGTACAAAAATAGCATCCTGAAAAGTAATAATAGGATTAGAGTAAATGATATTTAAATTATCCTTTTTAGGAAGATTCCAGTTGGGATTATCAGGGAAAGCAAAATCTAGTTTTCCAGATTGATAAACATAAATAAACCTTTTGACAGGAAGAGCAACATATCGAAATTCAATTTTTTCTGACTTCGCAAATCTGTCGAGAACGTCACGAGCATAACCTTTAAAGTTTTCTGGATTATGTGTGCTTGAAAAGATAGGCATATAATCAATGTCTTCAACGCCGACTGTATAAACAGGTAATGCGAAGGCACTCGCACTGATTAAAGATAAAAATAAAAGCAAATGAATGGCCAAACCCTGTCCTCAAAAAATATCCATGCTTCACTAATTTTACAGAAGATAGAAGACACTGGCGAAGGAATACTTCGCTAATATTCAAAAGACAGAATCTAAACTCGGTCCTTAATTTGCAAAAGAATTATATAGAACTTAACAGGAGAAAATTATGCATACAGGTACGATGACAAGAATAGAAAGTCATACTGAGAAAAAAGCATTTATATCATCTATCGTGACGGGACAAATTGCAGGTCTTGTTATGGCCGTCGCTATGATGGCCGTCTTCGCGCTCGTCTATGGAAAAAACCCACTTTTTCCAGTTCAAGTTATTGGCTCATCTCTTTTAGGAGAAAGCGCATTACAAGGATTTAACTTCAAGGCCGTTTTAGTCGGACTTGTTCTTCACCAGCTCGGCCCAACACTTCTTTGGAGTATTGTCTTTGCCGTGGTTGCGAGTAAGGTGGATTTATCCATTCCTAAATCTGCACTCTTTGCAGGTCTTATTCTCGGAATTGTGGCCATGGTAGGTCCTTACGTTGTCATTCCTTCCGTCTTCCACACTCTTCAGGGAGTGGATATTTGGAATCGTGAAGTTCCCATTCTTTGGGACTGGGTTGCTCACTTAATTTTTGGTTTATCATTTGTTCTTTACCCAACTATTCTGAGAAAATTTAAAGAACAAAATTCTTAATATAATTTATTAGAGGACGAGACTTGTGCCTATGGCATAGTCTCGTTTTTCAACGATGGAGTTTATTATGATAAAAATTAAACGCGTCTATGAAGCACAAGATAAAAGTGATGGCTACCGCGTCTTAGTTGATCGTCTATGGCCAAGAGGAATGAAAAAAACCGAATTAAGTTTTGATGAATGGCCAAAAGAAATTTGTCCAAGTTCGGAGCTTAGAAAAACTTTTGCACATGATCCAGCGAAGTTTAGTGAATTTAAAGAAGATTATAAAAAAGAATTGAAAAGTGAAGAAGCAAAAAAAGAAATTGAATTCTTGGCAAAACTCGCATCAAAACGAAATGTCACTTTGCTTTATGCTGCTCATGATGAAAAAATCAATCATGCTGTCGTTTTAAAAGAAGTCTTAGATCACAAATCTAAAACTCGTTCTAAAGCAACCTAAGTGTGAAATGGACCAGTTATTTTCCAAAGATAGATACTTGCATAGCAATTACCCATATATATTGAACCGGTAGTAATAAAACAATAAAAGTTATTAGTGCATATTTCTGCCACCCCTTAACTTTCAGTGCTTGGAAGAGGCAGTAAATTAAACTGATCCCTATTAAAGCAAGTAAACCATAAGAAACGAAATGAGAGTAATGAGAAAAGATTGGCTTACCATTGCTACCAACTGGACCGACAATATCAAATTTCTTTAAATAGCTTGCGACTAAAGCAGAAACTCCAAAGAAAAGTGGTATAGACATAAGTGACTTTACCATTTGAATGTATTTATTATTTTTCATATTTGATCCATCTCAGAGCTACTTACGACAATTAAGTCCTTCTTCAATCTTCAGTTGCTTAATCTGATTAGGCATCGATCTTAGAAACTTCGCGCGCTGCCCTTTTGGATGAACATAACCTGAAGTCGAATCGAATTTTACTTCAAGCGAACCTGAACGTTGGGCCTGGGCCAATGGATCTTTCATAGTACGATCAAACAACTTTCCAAATCTATCAACAATATGAGCACTGCACTTTTGCCTTTCGATTGAAACATTGCTATTTACCGTCTTAAAACGAATAAAACCTTCTTCAACACTTAAATTGTAAGTGAAAAACTTATCTTTAACTTCAAGCTCATGGGCCATTATCGTCCATGAAAAAAGTGAAAAAAAACAAAAGATCAAAAATTTATTTATATACATTTTTTTGCACTCAACACATCAGCATGGCGTTCAAACGATTTTTGGCAGGAAATAGGAGTTGGCAGACCTTTATTAATCGCTTCAAGGTAAGCGCGGTACAAACTTGTTGAATGTGTATCTTGAGTATTTTTTTCCAAAAACTCTAAATTAACATATGACTTTGCATCACTAGACGGTTGTAAAAGTGCACAGAGAAAAACTTCTTTTTCATTTTGATAAGTCATGTAAGCAATTAAGTCGGCAGTGTCCTCTTCAGTATTGCGCCCTTCGCTTCCATCTTTTTTAGTATTTTCCAGGTAATTTTCTGTCGCACACATTCTGATTTTTTTATAGGTTGCTGCCGATGATTCACTCATGTCAGCATCCTGAAAAACATAAGACATAGCATGCCCTAATTCATGGGCCACAATAGCTCTACCCGCTTTTTCATTAAGAGTTGTAAAAGGAGAAACAAACATCTGATCCATCCCTCCATAAACTGAAGAAAGTGTCTCGTCTTCCTCAAAGTTCTTATAAGGCATAAAGGCATCCCAAGCGATATTCTGTGCCCCCTGACATAAACTCATCCCCACATCATAGACGCCAGAGTCTTGGAGTTTTACCAATTCATTATAGGCATCTTCCTGAGTTGCAATATTTTGTGTGAGATTTTCGTTCGCCGCAACGTCAAGCTCTCTTAAAGTAGAATCGTCCTCTCCTTCTTCTCTGTGGAGTGGATCCGATTTTTCGTTATTGGCATTGATACTATTATCAAAATGTCTTTTAATAATGCCTCTTGAATGAGCTGAAAATTTTGAGAAAACTTTTTCTTCCATCTGCTTTTTTACTTTAGCAAATATGGCCTTGGCATTTTTTTCATTAGAAGCATTTGAAGATGCATTGATAATCCCGGCATTGCATTTTAACTTTTCTTGTTTAAGCACTTCAGGGTCATTTAAATCTTTTTTTAACGATGAAAGGATATTGCTAATATTTTTATTAGAAGATAAGTAGTCCTCAAATATTTTCTGGCAGGCCACTTCGTCTTTACAAGTGGCAGGAGCATTGACTGTTTTGTATCCGGCACTGCTATTACTTAGCCCAACTTCAAAATCACTCACATCATAAAGCGAAATATCTCTGCGATCAAAATCCTTAACTCTTTCATCCAATTCTTTTCTTTGATCAGCTGGAATCGATTTCCTGATATCCATATAAGATTTTTTAACTAATGAGTAGTACTCTTTTGCGATAACAGACTCTTCTTTCTCATTTGCATACTCTTGCACTGATCCCGAATTGTACTTAATAAATTTTTCATACCCCTGAGCATACTTATTCAACTGATTCTTGAATTCTTCAGAAGCATCCTGAGGAGGAGTGACTATGACCTTCACTCTCTCTTTGAGAGGACGCTTCATACTTATATCTTTTTTCACATAGGGAAAAAAAACTTCATCTGACAAAGAGGTATTAAATAATGGATCCATCCCCTTCATATTGATTTTCACCACTCCATTTGAAAGAAGCTTCTTTTCAATATTCTTAATCTGCTCAATCCTGTCTTTTTTAATTCTCTTTAAAGCAAGGTCAAGTTTCGGGTTAATTTTCTTGCTGAGTGTTTTTTCCAATTCAGGAGTGACGTAATTTTGAAAATTATTATTTGTGATAAACACGTTCGGATTTTTTGACGGAAGACCACAAAGGGCCATGGCACAATCGTTTAAATCTCTGGAAGCTGTTTTATTTTTATCAGTGCTATCTCCAAGAAGATTACAACGGATCGCTTGCGGAGACGGATAATTTTCAGGATTTAAGAGATGGATAACTCCTGGATCAAAATGCTGAGAATAAGCAGTTGTAGATAAGATGAATAGTGCCGCTGAAAATTTTAATCGCTTCATTCCATAATTTTAAACTAAGAAGGATTCTTGTCAATGAAGGTGTTATCTAAAGCCAGACCTCAATCTATTGATTTTATTAAACATGTAAAAAGTCTGCGCAGCAATTTCTTTTTCTCAATCAAATTTATTACTCGCAAGTTTAAAGAAGGGTGCTCTTTATTGCATCTAAGCTTTTTGTGAGTATTGTGCAGTAATCGTCACTCTAGTCATTAGGAAGAGAAAATTTAAAAACACTACCTTTATCTGAAGTACTTTCTAAAGAGACGTTGCCGTCATTTGATTCAATAAAGATCTTAACGAGACTTAGTCCCAGGCCAAAACCTTTTTCACTGCGACTCTTATCACCGCGGTATAGTCTCTCCCAGATACGAGGAGTATCATCACTTGAAATTCCTGTGCCTTGATCTTTAATTAAAAAAATTATTCTTTGATCTTCTTCGTAACACACTATCGAAATATGGGTATTAGTTGATGAATACTTAATTGCATTATCGATAAGATTAGCAAGGGCCTGCCGTATCATAAAGCGGTCTGCGAAAACCTGAATACTGTCTGAGCACTCAATTGATATCGTAATTTGTTTTTCTTCTGCAACAAAAAGATATAAATCCACCACTTCTTCAATAATATGAAGTGCATAAAAATGCTCTTTCTTTAACTGTAAAGTTTTTGAATTTAATCCAGACATTGTCATAATCGTTTGAATCATATTCAAAATGACATCAAGATTTTCAACACTCTCTTCTGCTGCAATTTTTAACTGTTCAGGAGATTCACTTTTTAATGCAAGCTCTGCTGCAAGTCTTACTCTGGCGATAGGTGTTCTCAAGTCATGGGCCACATTATCCAGAGTGTCTTTCATGGCCTCGATTAAAAATTCTATCTGGGAAAGCATATCATTGAAAGCAGTTGCAAGTTCATGTAATTCGTCTTTAAACTTAGGGACAACTGCTCTTTGAGATAAGTTGCCATCTTTAATTTTTTTTATGAGTCCTGAAAGATTACTAATTGGTTTGAGAAATTTTTGTGCGATTAGAATTGAGCATATAATTGAAGAAATAAGCAAAGGTATAAAGATCGTTAAAAAAATGACTTGAAATTTTTCTAGTAGTTCATCTCTTTCTTCAGTGCTAGCTCCTACATTTAATCTAAGATCGTTAGCCAGAAGAACTGTTTTAACTTCAACAGCATCTTCATCATGATCCTTAGATTCTAGGTAAAACCAGCTGTCATTTTTTAAATCAAGAGATTTTTTCAACTGAAAATCAATATTAGAAAATTCTTTATTAAGCTCCTCACTCATATGTAGAAATAAATCATTTCCTTTTAAGTCGTAGAGCTGAATAAGATATCTTGAAGAACCAGAACGCATCTTTGTATCAAAATAGATCTTTTTTAGCCCTACAATCCCTTCTCTTTCAACAATTTCTTGATACTGCCCCATTCTCGACTCAATTAAGTCACGATCTCTCGTTTGAAGAAAATCAGAAGTCCATGCATAAAAAATACCGAATGTGATGAGATAACAGGGAATGAAAAATAACAGATAGGTCAAGGCCAATCGATAACTGAGTTGACTGAAGCGGGCCTTAACCCTTTTTAAGAACATAACCCACGCCACGAATTGTATGTATCGTTTTTATATCAAAGTCCTTATCGAGCTTATTTCTTAGTCTGCAAACAAGCACATCAACTACGTTAGTTTGAGGTTCAAAATTATAACCCCATGCCTTTTCGAGAATTTGTGTTTTAGTTACAACAATATTTGGTCGAGTCATAAAGTAGTGCAACAAAACAAACTCTCTTGGATGAAGTTCAATTTTGACATTACCTCGTTTTACTTCGCGTGTATCAATATCAATCTCGATATCTTCGAAACTTAAATGAGCTGTACGAATATTGCGATGGTTTCTTCTGAGAAGGACTTCAACTCTGGCCAAAAGTTCAGTGAATGAAAAAGGCTTCACTAGATAGTCATCTCCGCCTTCTCTTAGGCCTTTTACTCGATCGGCAACTGATTGCTTTGCACTTAAAATTAAAACAGGAGGTGGATTCGTTTTTGTCTGCAAGTGAGCAAGAATGCTTGAGCCATCCACCTTTGGTAACATCAAATCCAAAATGATTGTGTCATAAGCATGATCATCAATCATTTTAAGGCCTAATTCTCCATCGCTAGCATGATCTACACTGAAGCCCTCATCACTCAAAGCTTGAATGACAAAACTTGATAATTTTATATCATCTTCAATAAATAGTATTTTCATGATCCCTCATTTTGGATTGTAGCTTTATGCTTTAACAAATTCAAATTTCAACGATCTAATTTTTAACCTCTGCCCTTGGTTGAACATGAATTCCATGTAAGATATCCAATTCCGGTTTGTAAGCAGAAGATTCAACTTCCATCATTCCCAAAACTGTGTGGAAAACATTATCATGGGAATATGGGGCATTTAGGATCTTCTTAAGAGAAACATAATCCGTTTCTATGGCCATTTTTCCACCAAACCACATAATCATAGCGACTTCTTTTTGAACATCTGGGGCCATCATATAAGGAAGACCATGAAGATAAATTCCATTTTCCCCTAAAGATTCACCATGATCACTGATATAAAACATCGATGTACTAAATTTAACCGAATTATCTTTTAATAAACTAATCACTTTGGATAAGAAAAAATCCGTGTATAAAATTGCATTATCATAAGCATTACCAATCTCTTCATTAGTACATTTCTCTAATTCACTTGTTTGACACACGGGAGTAAATATTTCAAATTTTTTAGGATAACGTTTATAATAGGCAGGACCATGATTTCCCATTTGATGAAGAACAATCAAAATATCCTTCTCCTTGGTCTTATCAATATAATCCTGAAGACCAACCAGCATTCCCTCATCACGGCACTCTGGATCGCAAATACTATTAGTGGCCGCTGATTTATAATCTTCATACTGAACTCTAGAGGCAACCCCTTTAGAATCGGAATTGTTATCTCGCCAAAGGATACTTACATCTTTGGTATGAGATAATACGTCTAAAAGATTTTCTGTGGAGTTTGCTTCATCCGCTGAAAATTTAGTACGTCCAAAATGAGAAAACATACAAGGAACAGAAATGGCCGTTGAAGTTCCACATGAAGTTACATTTGTAAAACTTATAGCATCCTCCTTCTTAAGAAGTGGATTTGTCTCATTTTTATGGCCATTTAATGAAAATCTATCTCTTCTTGCAGTTTCACCAACAACAAGAATGACCAAGTCACGGTCAAGATCATGGGCAGAAATCACTGATTCCCTAGCTAATGCCTGAAGAACTTTGTTTGGATTTTTAAAAAGGCTGCTTCCAAATTTTCCCATCGAATATATCCAATATGTCGGATTGGTATAATATCTCAATGGCTTTTGCTCACGAAAAAAAGAAGCATAGAACTTCCCATTCGCAACGAGCATGACAAAAACAAGAATAAGAGAAATACTTAGAGTTTTTAATCGTATAATGACATCTTCTTTAAACGATTGCTCTTCAATCTTAGTTTTATAAATCAAGATCGTTGGCATGATTAAAAGGAAAATAGTGTAAAATAATAGTTTATAGGTGATTAGGTCCAAAGATTCTTTAGCATCAGTTCTAACGATATTTAACAACATCGTGTCATCTATGACGACTCCATAACTATCCATTACATAAGCTGCAGCCATTGCCAGGAAAAATATAACCAAAAAAAATCTTTTATAGATCACTTTAATTTTAAACAGTCTCAAAACCGAATTCATAATTAAAAGGAGCAAAGTAAAAATCAAATTTGTAGCGGTAGTAAGAATAATGACTAATGAAGCCAGAAAAAAAGCATTGTGTAGAGTCAAAGGATAAATTGCCAGCGTTTTCTTAAAGAAGGTAAAGTTATAAAATAACGTGAACAAGATAGAGATAAGAAGGGTAAGCTTAAATTGGGTAATTTTTAGTTTCATATTTTTATTATAGTAGGAATAAATTAACATTGTAATGAGTGAAGACAAAATACTTATCAAAACTTCAGCAAAATCATAAAACATGAAGGAGCATCACAAATTTGATGGACCATTCCAAAAATAAGGCCAGCATTTAAACCGGATGGTAAATTGTGGTTTTGAAATTGCTTACGCTGGTAAAACTATACCTAATTTTCATTAATAAAATTAGGTATTATAAATTACAAACGTGCAATGTTAATTATCTGCCCAATCTTTCAAGCTCTTCGCGTAATCCACTGTCTGAAAGATATCCATCGGCCAAAACATCCCCTAACTTTTTTCCAGCAACAATATCGCTTGGGTAATGAACTCCACCTAACACTCTATTGAAGGCCGCTTTATCGGCTCTTTCAAAAAATTGCAGGCTTCTTTCCGGATAAATAACGGACAGCATACGTGCATAAACCCTAGCAAGTGCTGAATGTCCGCTTGGATAGGCGGTACTGCTTTCCAGGTCTACACAAGGCTTAATTTCAGGATGAGTTAAATAAGGCCTTGGACGTTTAAACTCTGACTTTGAAAAATAAATTTCAGTACCAGTCTTAATAGTAACCATAGTTAATTTCTTTTTAACTTTAGCAATTTCATTGTCACTTAGCACTCCATTTTTCCCACCAAACAAAGTTGCCAGATTGGCCGTGGCCTGCACTTGAGCTTCTGCACAATCGGCACCGGTTCTTACTTTTTGAAGGTAGAGCATCTGTTCGACTTCTTGTTTATTTTCAACTGAATCAAGTACCGGATATGGACCGAGTTGATCGCCGTTATCCATGAAATCAAATTGCCCAAATGCTGTCCCAGAGATACTCAAAAATAATAGCAAGCTAAAAAATTTCATAATGACTCCTGATCTATTAATAATATATTTTAAACATGCTTAGAAAAATTTACTTCTTTTTTCTACAAAGATGGCATTCTTGTAATGAAAGCAATGTAGTTATATGAAGATTTACTTATCTATAAAATTACTTAAACTATACTGAGAATAATCAAAGGAGCTCACATGATACTTTCATGGCAACTATTTGCATTTGGTTCTGCTTTTTTTGCAGCTCTTACAGCAATCTTTGGAAAGATTGGAGTTCATGATATGAATTCTAATCTTGCTACATTTTTGAGAACAATCGTCATTCTCATAATGAGTGCTTTGCTTATTACCTCTCGTAATGAATGGGTTAAACCAGATACACTGCCTACTAAGAGTATTATTTTTTTAGTGTTATCAGGTATTGCTACAGGCTTTTCATGGTTATGCTATTACCGAGCTTTACAAATGGGGCCAGCTTCAAAAGTGGCCCCTATCGATAAACTAAGCGTAGTCTTTGTAGTCATTTTTGCATTACTTTTCTTGGGAGAAAAATTAACATGGAAAGTGGGGCTAGGAACTTTATTCGTGGGCATCGGTGCAGTTCTCATGGCCATCTAATTTAAATGAAGTAACTTATACTGTTTTATTTTTATACCCAATAGCTGTAGCAACCATAATAAATAATAGCAGCAGCCCAATGGTAGATGACAAAGGTCCAAACCCTAGGGCAGTTGGTTTAGTGAGATAATCCCCCATACACGCACCAATTGGGTGAGTCACAATGATAGCGGCCCAGAATAAAAATACGCGGGACATTTTAGTAAAAAGGGTTAAGACTGCAATCAAAAGCAATAAAGCAGCAAGCAATGCCGTCCCTGCTCCAAACCCAAGATTTAATCCGGTATCATCAGATAAAAAATCTCCTAATGATGTCCCAAGAGTACTGGAGAATAAAATCGCCGCCCAATAAAGTGCTTCAACCTGAACAGTTTTCACACTATCTATAGAAAGTGTTTTAGCTTTGATTCGCCATAAACCAAAGACTGCCACTAGAATTGCCAAAAGGAGTAATGACCCCTGCGTATAGCCCAGTTCCAGACTTCTTGTTATATAGTCTGAAACCGTAGTTCCAGCTGTACTAGTAAGAATAATAACTGTCCAAAAAAGACCACGGTGTTTGCTCTTTGAAACAAGCTGGACACCTAAAGCAATAACAAAGAGGGCAATTAAAATAACCGAACTCCATGCATATCCAACTTTCATCGTCATTGAAAGTAAGTCCCCTGCTGTTTCACCTAAAGTCGTCGCAGTGATAATCATAATCCAAAAGTAAATATCAACCGGCGGAAGTTTATTAGAATCAATTTCAGTGTTCATGATTATCTCCAGAACAAGTATTAATTAGTTCTAGCGAATTAAAGCATTAATAGTCTTTATTCTCAAACGGGATTTTGATCATTACTAAATTGTAATAGAAAGAAATAGGATTTATTCCAAAGAGCACATTTAAATGTTGTCGTAGTTTGTGTCGTGCCGGCACTGTTAAAGGCAGTGAATGGATTTTCAACTGGGCGTGATCGACAAATTTAACTCATCTCCCCAAAAAGTAATACTCCAAGGAAATAAATCAAAATTCAATTGATAATATTCTTTTGCTTCCCCTTCACCAGCGATAGACTGATAAGGATTTAAAAAGCGTCCAAGCAATATTAAAATTAGCTTCAATTTTATTCTAAGGATTTATGGTATGGTAAAAGAATTTTATAATTTTCTAAAAGCGTATAGTGTAATCGGCCTGGCCATCGCTGTTGTCATTGGAGGAAAACTCAATGACCTCATCAGTAGTCTTGTTAATGATTTGCTTATGCCTCTTATTTTCCAACCGGCCCTTAAAGCTGCCAATGTCGATGACGTGAGAAAGCTAAGTTACAACGGCATTTTCTATGGAAAAGTATTAGGTACATTGGTCGATTTTATTATTGTCGCTCTTGTCGTTTTCTTCATCTCGAAATTAGTTCTCAGAGAAGAGACTGTTACTAAAAAATAGAACAAGCTTCGAACTTCCGAATAATCCAAGTGCAAAGTATTCTTTACACTTGGATAACAGGTCTTTTGACTAACTATTTAATATTTTTTGAATCCATCCACGGTGGAGTTTCTTCATCTTCAAATCCAGAAACTTCTAAGATCGTTTTCGGGTGATGATAATCAGCAAGAACTCCAGCATCTACATAAAAAACACCAGAAGACATGTCTTTAGATTTAACTCCATAAACATTCCCTTTTCTTCCTACAGATCTCTTGATTTTTCCCATGTCTTCACCTGGAGTGTATTTAATCACTGTAGGCATTACATCTACATCATAAGTTCCAACTTCTAAAATCTGGTTTAGCGAACTTGCCGGATCAATAATCATGTCGCTTCCAGCACGCTTCGCGCTCCAGAACATATCTGCTTCAGCGCCAGTTACTCCAAGAGATTTTAAAACGCTTGCACGTCCAGATCTCTCTCCTGCTTTCTTAGTTAAAATATACTGCCACGGCTTTGTTTCTTCTGTGTAATCAGATAATTTTTTATCAAGAAGTTCTTCTTTTGCATAAATTTTAATAATCGGCGTTCCTGTCTCAATCATCTCTCTTAGAAAAGCGATCGCTTCATTATTGTTTCTTGTGCATCCAGAGCTTCTTGGATTTGAAACAACGTTTGCCACAAATTTCTTAGTTTGCTGGATAAACTCATCTTTGTTTTCTCCCCAACCAATTGTTCCATGAGTCCACTGCCCAAATGCCCCAGGTGCAACAAAAGCAGTGTACCAACCAAAGGCCCCTCTCATGGCCCCATGTTTGTCACCGTTAGCATCTTCTGGCATGTATTTTTTCTTAAACCAATCGTTCCAATTGTTATTTCCAATCTCTGGAGGCATCGGATATCCATCTTTATACCATGATGGGTAATGTCCCCCGCCATCTTGATAGAATTTTGTCCAACCTGTTACACGGTACGAACCAACAATTGATCGCCCTTTTCCTTTTTCAGCAGCTGGATGGTCGCGGTCTTCTCCTACTACGACTTCAGTTTCCATTACCATCTTGCTTGGGCAAGAATTATCTAAACATTGTCTTTCATAAAGTCTAAGAGTTTCAGTTGCAACGTTTACGACAACAAAATATTTTCCAACGAATTCTTTATAGTCGATAACTTTTGCAGAAAGATATTCTTGGACAACATAATATCTTTCTGCCGAAATAATTTTATTTGCAGTTGCAATGATTTCGATTTGAACATACTTACCATTAATAAGCTCAGGACTTACAACACGAACTTTTTCATTCAGACTTAATACGCCCATTGTTTTACCGGCATCTTCAGGAGTTGAGCGAACTCTCAATCCATTTAAGGCCACGAAAAATTCATTTGCACTAGTTGTTAGCACAACTGGTTCTGAACCTAATTCTTGAGCGTGGAGTCCTGAAAGTGGTGAAATAGACATTAGAGATAGAAGCAGTAAGGGTTTTACTTTAGTTTTCATATGCGTCTCCTTTAAGGTTTACGAAACGCAGTTCTTTTAAGACCGAAAAATACGTTTTGGTAGTTTTTTAAAAGGGTATGAAAAAGTTATCCTATTGAATTGACAGTTTATTGAGGTTTTTGTCAAGAATAGGTTTAAGCATGATTAAATTATAACGGATGAGATATTCCACTTGCAGGTTGTGTCGCGCGGCCGACAAACTTAACACTAAGACCACTTCATAACTAAATCAACAGATTCTCGGTTTAGTTATGAAGTCTTAGCTTTTATAAACAGAATTAGGCATCATCCCCAAGTGATTGTTTCGCAACAATAGTACATGATTGAGCATCAAGAAGAAGAGCTGAAAAGTTATTATAGTAGCCATTTGATTCAGTTAAAAAAAACACTTCTACATTTGAGTTTGTATTATTATAAAACTCTCCACCGTAAGCAAGACTGTCCTGACCTGGTTTTAAAATTTGACTCTTCAGAGTAACCAATTTGATATTTTTATTCTGAGTTGTGTTTGTATTATTGATTTCTTCTTTTACCTTTTGTAAGCACCCGGCATAAGCTCCAGTTGAAATAAGGAACGCAAAGAAAAGAGTTGTTAACTTTTTCATAAATTCTCCAAAGATAGTATGTTAGTGCTTCCTATATATCATAGTGATAAATTTTATGTAGTATGTTGAATTTTATTCATAGGTTAAAAGTTTCTATATAAACAAGTACATGGCCTGTCCGAGTGTCGAGACAAGGAAGGAACGACGAAGATGGATAAAATAAATCAATTTTTTATCGAACTATGAGAGTATTAAAAGAGTTGTTTAAAGCGATGATGCTGTAGTTACTGGGTTTATAAAATAATATGAAATACATTAGATATATTGGAATTGCTTTAGCTGTTATAGGAATGCTTTACGCTAAAAACCAAATCGATATGCGAAACAAATCTGAAATTAAAACCATTGATAGTCTAGATCAAGACGAAGGCACTACTCCGGCCTCTACTAAAAAAAGACAATAGGATAGCGCCGTATCTGTTTGTAAAAAGCTTTTACGGAATTATCATATGATTTGTCTTTGATTGAACTAGTTTCCCACCATATTCTACTCTTTTACCTGAAGGTAAAATGACCTCCACTGATTGAGCAGATTCATCTTTCAGTAAACCGAAAATGACCTCCTGATCATAATTGGCAAATCTCCCCGAGCCTGAACTAATGGCACGAACCTGTACACGCTTATTGGTTCTCAAAACAATAGTCATACCTCTCGGTATCGTTCCTGATTGATAATTTGCAGAAAACTTTATCCACTCACCTTCAGGTTTTATTGTATACAGAGTTATCGGGGAGAGAATTTTATCACCATGAGTATTAAGTATATCATAGCTGCCATCATGATTTAAATCTCCAGCAATAGTCGATATACCAAATAATTCTTTTTCTTCAAATATTTCTCGATCCAGTTCAAACCATTTATCTTTGAAATGAGAAAATATTTTATTATGTCCGCGAATATTATTTAAATAGAGATCTTCAAAACCATCCAGATTAAAATCTCCTACAACTGCTGAATTGACTGCATAAGTCCTTTTCATTATTTCCGGTGTAACCTCTATAAATTTACCATCTCTAGTTTGCTCATAAAGCCTTGTAGGTCCTTTATCATTTCCATAAACGATGTCTATTATTTCATCGTTATTATGATCAATGAGGCTTATGCCTCGAGCATTTAGAAAAGGATCGCTTAATCCCACTTTTTCAGCAACTTCTGTAAAAAAACCTGCTCCATTATTTTTAAAATAAAAATTTGGTCCTTCATTACCGACAAAAATATTTGTAAATCCTAGTGGCCCCGGTACACCCAGAATACTTCTTCCTTTTGAAGTTAAACCTAATCCAATCTCTGAAGCAATATCTACAAACTTAGAATTCTGCATTTCTATATAAGCGATCTTACCATTTTCACTGGCCACGGCTACGCCATATCTCCCGTCACCTTTTCTGTCTATGCATGTAGAAGAGTAACCTTTATTGAGAATCGATGTAATAGGATCGCTCGCCGTTAATAAATTTTCCCACTTACCGTTGGAATATTTAAACACCTTACTTTGCGATTCACTATTTTCCAGAGGTGAGTGGTTAATAACTAAAAGTTCATCTCTTCCATCATAGTCTAAATCACAAGCAGTGACAGAAAATGAAAGTCCTTTTGAATCCTCAAGCTCGGGGATATTAATGGGTATCAATTCATCTTTAACGGACTTGAGAAAAAGATTACTGCTGCCATGACCTGCGATGAAAATTTCATTGTCAGGATCTTCATCTAAATTAATAAGTACTGCACCTGAAAAGTCTTGTTTTACATCGGTTTTAATTTTAGCTGTAATGTCATAAACTGCGAATAGATTTGGGTAGATAGAACTTCTTGTGTAAAAATATGTTCCAATAATAAAAATGATACTGAATATGAAAATTTTAATAAAATTTTTTGTCATTTTTCCCGCTCACCAGTTAACTCTAATGTTTAATCTAACAATCATTCATTAAAATTGTTTCACATGAAAAATTAATAAGCATCATACTTTTACTCAATCTTTGAATCTTATGGTTTCCTTATTGCGCCATATACCTACTAAAATTTGACCAGCAGAAAAACCTTAATTTTTCTTCAAGCCAACCTCAAAGCCCATAAACAGCGTATGTTCTACCAGCACTCGTATCATGAAGAGTCAGTAGCAAAGCAAACAAAGCAAGACTCAAGCTTGCTGGTAATAACAACCAATAATTTCTGCGATAGCTGTAAAAATAAATAGTAGAGCTGTTTTAAAAACGATCATCTTGATTCTCATTAGTAATTAGTCATTTCTTGAGCTTAATCATTATTTCATACTGAAAGGATTTATGCTAATGCCCAAACCTTCTTAGCTTTAATTCTTAAACGTTTATCTTTTCCACATTATATAACCGGACATTCTTCTAAAGGGCAGTGCCCATTTTTTTCCCATAAAAAAAGAAATTAGTTTAAAAATCGCTGGAAGCGGAGTCGCTCTTCCAAGCTGCTCTGAGGTATCAACATAATATTTTATCTCTACTAATTTCCATCCCCTGCTCTTAAAAAAATCCATCCATACTTCCGGAAAAAATTTAAACGGAGTGTGCTTAAGAACTTTCATTTGTTTTGGATTTTTTAAGACATGATAAGACTTTGGTGAAAAGTATTCGCAAATCCAGAATTTAAAAGATGGAAACCTCATCATGTCGTCAGATAACTCTGATACCTCTTCTTCACTTAAATATGGCAAAACACCTTCTGTTAAAACCACAATCGTTTCAAATCTCTCACTTAAAGATTCAAGTAATGCAATTCTTTCATCGTGTTTTGATAAATCCAGGGCAACTCTTTCCAGATCACAACTTGGATTAAAGATTGATAGAACCTTATTTTTTTCTTCAATCAAATGTGGAAAATCTACTTCAATCCATTTAATTTTTGAATCCAACTGCATTCTATATGGTCTGCTATCGAGACCTGCCCCAAGGTTCACAAAAGTTGTATGACCTTGTGAGATTAAATCTCTGATCATGTTATCAATAATGAAAGTTCTCATGACAACAGTCCAGTTCGTCCACTTATTCACGTTAGACTGCACCCTTGCAAATTCAGTTGATCTGTATCCAAGAAGGAGTCTTGCAAAATTGTCCTTAAAAATGGAATCACTTCTCTCTGTTTCAAGTGCTCTATAATAAGCAACCCATGCAGAAGTGTCTGATACATGTTTTATCATTTTATACCTCGAAAATTTCCTTAGAAGATTTCAACAAATAATTCTGAACATCGTTAGGCCAATTCCCGATAAACCCTAAAAAAGATTTTTTATCTTTTTTATACATTGCTCTTAAAGCTTCTTCATAGTCACTTAAATCACCGGCCAGAACAGACATGATCTGATAGACCCTATCCTGAACCTGTTTAGCACTCTGCCCACTGGAAGCTTTTTTCATTGCATCTTCAACTAGCATTCGAATCGTTGCTGATGCTCCACCACGTTGAGTTGCCAACCACTCCCAGTGACGAGGTAATAAAGAAACTTCTCTTGAAACCACTCCAAGTTTAGGTCTTCCTGGTCCGCTTGAAAGACCGGCATCTTGAACAGACGTATAGACTTCCAGCCTTTTAAGAATTTCCTGCTTGCTTCCATGAAAATTGAAATCAATAGTTTTACCGGTAATATCGCTGAAAATTAGTATTGTACTGATTGATGCTTTACCAATGGAACTTTTAATTTTGAGTACAACCTCTGCCAGGTCTCCATAGGCAATTAGAGAGTGACCTTCAAAAGCTGTAAATGTCGTTTTGTCGTTATTCATGGACCAATATTACCCGGGTAATATTAGATTGTCAATATTACCCGGGTAATAATATATTCACATGTTTATGATTATTTTCTTAAGTACTAAAAAGAATCTAGTTAAATGGTTGACGTCGCGATACAACAGGAAAACCACCCTATCCTCACCATTATTATAAGAGAAAATAAACTTGATCCTTAGAAGGATAACATGGACAAATTAATCGCAATCGCCGCAACATTAGCAGTACTAGCCGTAGGAAGTGGACAACTTCCCAAGGTTCTTCACAAACTGCATGTGGCTCAATTACATCTCATCAAAGATTCACAGTCATCGACTTGGGGCCAAGCAATGTTTGTTACCGAGCAGTTTGAAACTTTAGTGCGACAGGGTCTTGCCTCCACCTAGGTGGGGGCCTATCTACTAAATTTTGGGAACTTGTCACTCCAAGACAAATGCTTTCAATTCTTATCATGCTCACAAACTCTTAAGAATATAATCTAAAAACAAAAGGGGCCCAAAGGCCCCTTTTAAACTATCACATGCATTCTATCTTTTTTACTTTTTCCACTTTACAAGATATCTCTAAAGACCTTCAGTTGGTTAGAATTTTGTAGGGAAAAATAAATTTGTTTCAAGCTCATAGCAAGATAAAATATTGGCAAATTCTTTATCGAGGCTGGCTAAACTTATCTGATGAACAAGCTCTGCAGGATGAATAGCTCCATCAATTCCAATTCGGTCAAATGTTGCTGTAGCATCATGAGCAATCAAGACATCGAAACCCAAATTAGATGCCATCCTTGCAGTGGTGGAAACGCAATGATCGGATGTGAAGCCTGCCATTGTGAGAGACTTAATTTTATTAGACTTTAAATATTTTTCTAAATTTGTTCCGATAAATGCGCTATTCACAGATTTTTGAAAAATACGTTCACCGAATTCTGGCTCAAGTTCCGAGATAAATTCGACTCCTTTTTGACCTGGACTTAAAGGCGATTTTTCTTCAGTCGAAAGATGCTGGACGTGTAGCACCGGTAGTTTTAACTCACGATAAATTTTCAAAAGATGTTCAATATTTTTTTCCAAATTTGGATTATTGCGCTTTCCCCAGTAATCAGATTCAAGAAATCCCTTTTGAGCATCAATCAAGACAAGAGCGTGGTTTTTATGGTAAATATTAATTTTGAACCTCCTTATTTTTCACTAATATATATGATTATGTAAACTTTGAATTTTCACTTAGAGGATTAAAAACAATAATTTTTTTTAATGGCTCGGGATTAATTGTTTTTTGAAATTGTAGCTGCCAATAGCCGACATCCCACCATTTACTAAGTTTAAAACCAGCATCTCTAAAATTCGCTACTTGAGCAAAACCGAGACTTTCAGTGTCTCAAGCTTCATGTTAAAACTACCCCCAAAACAAATGTTGCCCATTTAAAGGGTGCAATTTCTAATGTATCTATTCTATCACTTTACAACTATTGGAAAAAATGGCATAAAAGACATTATGAGTGCAAATAAAGACAAACTTCCAATTTCAATTTACGTGCTCAATATTGATGGGTGTATGGAATCAGCTGTTTTGGGAATAGCAGATATTTTCAATCTCCTAAATCGCTTCACTGGTTGCGATTATTTTAAAGTAAAAATTATCCAACCTCAAAAAATTAGTCAAATTTCAGATGCGGACTATCTCATAATTCCTCCCATCATCGATGCGCCATTTACGATGAGACCGGCCATTATTAGTCTGTTAAAAAAAGTCAATTTAAGCAAGACAAAGATCTGCTCTGTGTGTTCAGGTAGCTTTCAAATCGCCTTTTCAGGATTAGTTGGTTCACGAAAACTAACAACCCACTGGGGGTACAGAAAAGAATTTAAAGAATTGTTTCCTTCGATTAAGTTAGACATAAATGAAATGATTACTGAAGATCGATCAATTATTACAGCTGCCGGAATTATGGCCTATATTGATCTTTGTCTGTATATCATAAAGCAATCTTTATCCCCCACCATGGCCCAAAAATGCGCTAAAATAATTCTTTTTAATGGCCAGCGAACCAAACAGTCTCCCTATATGGATAACTCACTCATTAAATCAAAGAATGATCAGGAAAATGAATTAATTGATCTAATAGAGACCAATCTGGCAAAAGAGTTAACAATAAAAACAATGTCAAAACTTTTAGGAATGCATGAACGGACATTTCTGAGATGGTTTAAAACTCAGTTTAAAACCACCCCTCTTAAATTTATCAATGATGCCCGCATGGACAGAGCAAAGTCTTTTCTACAAAAGAGTAAGCTGACAGTTGATGAAATTTGTCACGAGGTTGGGTACCTTGATACCAGCTCCTTTAGAAGAAATTTCAGAAAATCTACAGGTCTTACTCCAACTGAGTTTAGAAATTCAGTTTGATTATTTCTGATAACTATATGTCTCACCATCATCTAAAATTAAAATTCTTTGGCTTAATTTTTCATTATCAATAAACTCTTTTAATGACGATCGTGTCTGTCTACAATGATCAATGGCTTCCAAGTGATTTGCGATAATAGTTCCACTAGTAATATTCGCTAGCTCCTTTAATTCTACTGGAGTCATTATAATTTCGTCACCAATATCAAATCGGGCAGAGCCAGCTGGTGCAATAATAATGTCTGGTTTTTTATCCAATACAAATTTTTTTATTTCAGAGGTTAAAACAGTATCACCCATAATATATAATCCTGGCCCATCAGGAAATTGAATAAAGTAGCCTCGCCCATGTTCCATTAATGCTCCCATAAATCCTCTACCATGAAGGGCTTCAACTGTTTCAATACTCCCCCCTAGGAAAGGAGCTATAACATTGTCTTGAATACTCTTAACGTTTACATTTTTTTTAGATAAAAACTTTTCATCTTTTTTAGAGCAATAAGTTAGAAGACCTGTCTCATTCAGATATTTATATCCATAGCTATCGAGGTGATCAAAATGCCCTTTTTGACAATGAGTAATGAGTACCGAATTAATTTTTGGTTTTAATTGATGAAATAGATCTGGCAGTTCAACCAAAGGATTTCTTCGTCGGTTTAATGTAAAATACTTAAAGCTAGGTAATTTTCCTTTCGGAGAAAGCATGGGATCGACTAATAAAAAATTTTCTTTCCATTCAATAACAACTGTTGCATTTCTAATTTGATGAATTTTTAACATCTCAAACCTCCAGGTACCTACATTGTATCCGATTGAAAGATCTTCTCCGAGTGTCAAAAAAGACATAAGTAGAGTTATTAACGACATTTTTAAATATGGATGGGCTTTCTTAAGAAGTTTAGCAGTTTAGCATGTCTTAAATTGTAGATTACATAATCCTAGCAGTTCCAGATACACGTATCGAACTACCAGCAATATTTCCAATTTCAGCTCTTAACTTAGAACGCATTCCCATATCCTCACCTTGAACTATGTCGATGTGCCCCTTGTGAGGCCAGTTTAAGTCTCGTAGATAACCTCCCAACGCTGCTGTAGCTGCTCCTGTCGCTGAATCTTCATAGATCCCACCAGAGGCAAATGGATTACGTGTATGAAAGAGCTGATCACTTTCAGCATAAACTAATAAAATAGTAACAAGAGAATTTTCATTCATAAGAGTTCGGCCTTTATCAAGATCATACTTCATTGACTTCAGCTTAGAACGAGAATTTAAGGCCAAAACAAGATGATTAGAGCCACCATGAATAAGAGCTGGCGGTATTCGATAATCGAGATCACTTTCCATATATCCAAAAAGAGAAAGAGCATCAGCAATTAATAATGGATCAGCTTTAAAACTATTTGTCGGAGGTGATTGTAGTGCGGCCATAATTGTAGATCCATCAATTGTTCCTTCAACAGTGATCTTTGTTTGATTAGTGAGCGTTAATGAAAATATGCCATTACCGTATCTCAAAGCAAGAGCTGCACCAAGAGCAATTGTGGCATGACCACAAAATGGGACTTCTGATTCGGGTGAGAAATAATGCACTTTCCACCCTTCAGAGATAGGAGTTGCAAAAACAGTTTCTGAAAACCCGACGTCTAAGGCAATCTTTTGCATTTCGGCGTTAGTAGATAATTGATCAGAGATTAAAACTCCTGCAGGATTTCCACCTTGATTTTCATCTGAGAAAGCCGCAATTTTTTGTATGTTCATCGTATTTACCTTATGATCAAAATTTAAATCAGACATTGCCCCCTACCTTTAGGTAGGATATCATCCTTCCTAAAGGTAGGCAAGAAATGAAAAGAGGCAACACCAAAGAAAAAATTCTAAAAGAAGGTCGGGCGCTAATCCAACAACATGGATACAACGGATTTAGCTTTCAAGATATCGCAGACATTTTGAAAATCAAAAAGCCTAGCCTTTACGATCACTTCGCCAGCAAAGAAAAGTTGGTGATCGCAATTCTTCAAAACTATGGGAATATGTTTGATGAGTGGTCTCAAAGTGTGCATTCTTTGTCCCCTATTGAAAAAATCAGAAAAGTTTTCGATGTTTTTTATGCGTTTACTTCTGACAAGCGAAAGGTTTGTCCTGTGCTCGCATTAACGACGGATACTCATGTCTTGTCACGAGAGATTCAAAAAAGCATGCGACAGTTTGTCGAAAAATGGCTTTTATGGCTCGAGCAACAGATTGTAGAAGGGCAAGAGATTGGTGAAATCCGAAAGGACTTTGATCCAAAGGCCTTATCGACATTCATCTATAGCCAAGGAATGGGCTCTCAATTTCAAGCGCGAATAAAAAACGATGCCTCTCTGACTTTAGATTCCGGAGATATGATAGTTACATTAATTCGGACTCATTCAGTATCAAATAAGAAGTCCATCTGAGGAGCAGACATGAAGCGAAACGGTATTCATACATTTTTTAATCGCAATTTAATTTTAGCTAAGCTCATTTCCATTAGATATTTAAGTGAATATTTTCCAAAAGTAGCTGCTCATATTTTTTCTGGCATTTGGTTCAAGGTTTCAAGGCCGAATCTGAATCCTAAGCGAGACGAATGGATTTCAAAATCTATCCCATTTGAGGTTTCACATCGCGGAAAAAAACTTCCGGTTTACGTTCGTCGGCACGAAGCATTTATTGGCCAAGTTGTTCTCATTCATGGATGGTCTGGAAGATGGGATCAACTCATTAAAATTGGAGATGCTCTTCATCAAAAAGGATTCGAAATTGTCTTCTTTGATTTGCCATCTCATGGAGAGAACATTGGGGATGAATCCGATATTTTTGAATTCTCTGAATTTTTGAAGTTAGTAGATGAAAAATTGAATCTGTTGTCTCCAATCGTCATTTGCCATTCAGCTGGATTCCTAACTATTGCACTCGCCAAACTTACTAAAGGATTCCCCCTATCGAAACTAGTAACAATTAACTCCCCTGCCAAATTTGATTATTTAATCGAAGTTTTCGAGGAGAAAATTCGTTTTTCTTCCCGTCTTATTCCTGAGCTTTGGAAAATCGTCGACAAAAGAGCTGGAGTGGTCGACGCCAAAACTCAACTCGATACTCACCACATGGCAAGCATAGATTCAAAAAGCGTCCTCATTTTCCATGACCAAAATGATAAAGAGGTATTAGTAAGTCAGGCTGAAGAAATGAAAAAAATCTGGCGAGAAGCTAGGTTTATTAAGACCCAAGGCTTAGGTCACAATAGAATATTAGCAGATCAGATGGTTATAGATGAAATTTCTAGCTTTTGCCTTGGAAACAAATCGCTGGAAAAAAATTAATGGAGATTATCGGATGAAAAAATATCTTGGTGGCTGTCACTGCGGCAAAGTGCAATATGAAGTAGAATTGAATTTAAAAAATGCAATCTCCTGCAATTGTTCAATATGTATGAAGCGTGGTAGTTTACTCGATTTTATACCTGAATCACAATTCAAGTTACTATGTGGAGAAAATGAACTTCAAGATTACTTATTCAATAAAAAATTGATTCATCATTATTTTTGCAAAAATTGTGGGATACTCTCATTTGGTAAAGGTATTGCCCCTGGTGGGACAAAGGAGGTGGTTGCCATCAATCTTAGATGTCTTGAAGGGATCAATTTGAAGACAATTACCATTAAGGAATACGACGGAAAAAGTCGTTAACTTAGTTCTATTCGCATCTTCGTTTTGAAAAGCTAAGAAGGCAAAAGCAGAAACCGAATTTAATCAATTAGTTTTCAATCGTTCCTTTATGAGATTGGTATATAATGAGTTAAGAGGTTTTAATAAATGTAAATATAGAAAACTATCAAGGTTTCGAGAATGATGAGAACGAATTTTTTTCCCTTCTTATTAAAGTTTACTGCGAAGAGGGCTTCACTGAACCTGCCGTTGGGCAAAGATTTTTTATACTAGATGAAGTAAAAAAAAGAGGCGAGATTGTTCTGGCTCGAGAACAAAATGGAAAATTATTAGGAATAATTATTTGTGCCCATCCTGATAATTTATTTCGAAAGGTTGCCGAGTGTGACGAAGCAGAGACGCATCTACTTGCAGTTGATCCTTCAGCTCGAAGAGTAGGCTTGGCACAGAAGTTATGTATGGAATTCGAAAGAAAGGCTAAATCATTAGGATATTCAAAATTGGTTCTTTCAACTCACCCTGAAATGCTGAGTGCTCACAGATTGTATGAAAGGCTGGGGTACCAACGAAACACAAAGAGAGATTGGATTAGAAATAATCGCCAGTTTCTTGTTTATGAAAAATTGCTTCCAAATAACTAGGTTCATTCTCAAAAGGCATATTAAAAAATAAGCAGATAACAACCGGCCATCGACTTAGAAAATCGACGGACGCTTTACTTTTTATCAATCGCTCAAGTTCAATGCGCCCATCTTGACTTTCAAAATAGAAAACTTTAGCTTTTAAATTTTAAAATAAAAATTATATTTTTAATAATATTTTTTTTAATTGTAAATGTTCTTCATTAGTAAGTTTACTTCCAAAATTTTTCAAAATGGCCGATTCGTAAACCTGCCAAATATTCATTCTAGTCTTAAGCCCTTTTGCAGTAATAACTGCAAAAAGACCTCTTTTATCTTCTAGAGAAGATTCGATTCTGATAAGGCCCTCCTTGCTCAATTTTTCAGCAAGTCGAGAAACATTATATTTGGCAAGATCAATTTTTTCACCTAATTCATTAAATCTCAATTTACCATCAGCAGATCGTTCCAATGCCCAAAGTACATCGTACCATTCGAGGTTAGGAAAATTATGATCCTTCAATTCTTTCTCGATGGCCTTAATCACACGGTTATAAGTTATTAATAGAATGGCCCATGAATCTGTTTTAGATAGTTTATTACTCATTCCTTCATTTTACCAGATTTAGTTGCATTTGCAACAAGACCTGTTATGATATAGTTGCACCTGCAACTACATTTCAAAGAGGACTAATGAAAGAAATAAACCGCAATGAACTTATTATTTCGATGGGTAGCACCAAAGATTTAATACTTATTGAGACACTTCCAAAAAATTACTATGACGATGGTCATATCCCTGGTGCCATTAATATTGATGTGCGGGAAGTTGAAGAGCTATATAAAAAATTAGGACTTCAGGAAAACCAAACTATTATTACTTATTGCGCAGGCAGAACATGTAAAAACTCACATACAGTTGCCGACATGCTTACTCAAAAGGGCTTCAAAAACGTCTATTGTTATATAGGTGGAAAACAAGACTGGGCCGAAGCAAATTTACCATTAATTAAATAACCAGAAGAGGAAATATGAAAATTTTATTTTTAACAATACTTTTAACATTTAATGTCTCTGCAGCAGAAATCGTCTGGGGTTTAGATAAATCACATTCTATAATTAAATTTGATATTGACCACTTAGTTGTCTCAGAAGTTTCAGGAAAATTTGATGATGTTAAGTCAGATATAAAATCAGATAAGCTAGATTTTACAGACGCAATTTTTAATATAGTCCTAGAAACTAAAAGTATAAATACAAATGATAGCAAAAGAGATGAGCATTTACGAAGTTCTGAGTTTTTTGATGCTGAAAAATTTCCTCAAATTATGTTTGTTGGAAAGAAATTTGAAAAATTAAAAAATGGGAAATATAAAATTTACGGAATTCTTGATATGCATGGAGTAAAAAAAGAAGTTGTCTTCAACGGGATATTTGGAGGAATTATTAAAGATCCATGGGGCGGAATAAGAGCTGGATTAAAGTTTCAAGGAGAAGTAGATCGATATGATTATGGATTAAAATATAATTCTGTTCTTGAAGCTGGTGGATTGGCGATTGGTCAAAAAGTTAGAATTGCTGGAAATCTTGAACTTATAAAGGTAGTCACTTCCAAGGGCTTGCACTAAAGGCTCTCAGTCTAAGCCATTGGGATCAAAACCCGATGGCCGTTTTTTTGGTTTGCAAAAGCCAACAGGCTTTCTTGTGTCCAATGGTTCGCCTGTTGTAATAAATGGTGGACCAGACTGGGATCGAACCAGCTACCTTCTCACTGCCAGCGAGACGCTCTACCAATTGAGCTACTAGCCCCCATAATGAATCAAATTATGGAATAAACTTTTCAACTTTACCAGTTTTCAAATCAACTTTCTTCAACGCATGCTCACCAGTACTCACAACAATCAACTTTCCATCAGATACGAGCACATCATTCGGTTCTTTAAACCCTGTCGCTAGCGTCGACAGCTTCCCCGACTTCACATCGTAAACTCTCACGGCATGATTATAGGTATCGGCCAGATAAACTTTATCAGCAGTCGCAAACACGCCAGTCGTATGTTGCATCAACGCCGTCTTCTTATCGCCATCTTTCAGTCCAAAATCAAACAATCCCGTCCCAATCAATGTCGTAATCTTCCCGTTTTCTAGCACACGCAACGAACTCGTCTCTGCATCAACGAAATATAACTTATTACCCACTAACGACAACCCAGAAGGCTGAGACAGCGAATTCCCAGGCAACGGCCCATCATTAATCGATTCTTCACCACTACCAGCAACTATTCTCGTCTGTTTCGTTTTCGTATTGTAGCCTGCCAACTGATGAGTCCCGGCCATCGCAACAGTAATCTCATCCGGCGACGTTACAGCAAGTGCCCAAGGCGATGCCCACACAGACCCTCGCGATCCATCTCCAGCAACAGTTGCAATCTTCTTCGTTTTAAAATCATAAGCACGAAGAGCATTGTTAGCAGTGTCCGCAATATAAAGAAGTCCATCTTTAAACGCCACACCTTGAGGGCGCGAAAGTGTCTTCTCATCAAAGCCTTCTTTCCCACTACCAATTCTTAAAAACTCTTTTCCATTTTTTTCTAATCCAACAATCTGGTGATGACTTGAATCAGTTAAAAAATAAACGGCACGTGCAGGTTTCCCGTCACTAGAAAAATTTTGAACTTCACTTATCTTCGATGGAAACTTAAAAGCCATCTTATGATCTTCAACGGCCATCTGAATTTTTGTATTACTAATCTTTCCTTTAAACTTATTCGAGATCGAAAAAATATCGCGGTCAAGATCACCTCTATGCCCTTCTCCAGCATAGGCCTTGGCCACTTTTCCATCCGGATCAATTAAAACCAATGTAGGCCAGGCAGTGACTCCAAACGCATTCCAAATCTCAAACTTCGAGTCATTGATAACCGGGTGATTGATCCCATAACGGGCAATCGCCTTCTTAATCTCGAAACTTCCTTTCTCGTTTTCAAACTTCGCAGAGTGCACCCCAAGGACCACCAGCTCTGACGCGTATTTATTCTCTAAGTATTTTAGATCTGGAATAACCTGCTGACAGTTGATGCAGCCGTATGTCCAAAAGTCGACTAAAACGATTTTCCCCTGGAGATCCTTCACTTTAATAGGTGATTTTGTATTAAGTATCGGCGCTGTTTCTAACAAAACTTTTAATGAAGAAGTATCCTTGCTGGCCGCAAATGAGCCAAAACTTATAATGAAAAGTAGTAATCCTATTGCTAAACGCATGTGTGATCTCCAATGAATTCCTGACAGAAATTGACTTCGATATTCCCTTCCTGATAAGATATAATGCTGTCCTATAAAGCTAAAATACACGAGGTACCCACGATGGGAATTTTCATTAATCGTACTCTTAATCTAAAGAAAATCAAAGCAATTGGCTTTGACATGGATTATACGATCGTCCGTTACAACTCTGAGGCGTTTGAACAATACACGCATCAAGAAACATTAAAAAAACTTGTTAACGATAAAAACTATCCAGCAGAAATTCTGAAGTTAGAATTTGATTTCAAACGAGTTATTCAAGGTCTTGTTATCGACAAGTCAAAAGGGAATCTTTTAAAAGTTTCTCGCTTTGGAAAAGTTAAGTCTTCTTATCACGGATTAACTCCACTTGATTTCAAAGAACAACAACGCATGTACGGAAACGGTGTGATTGATCTTAGTGATCCACACATTCAAAGTTTAGATACAAACTTTGCTGTATCAAACGGAGTTCTTTACTCACAACTTGTAGACCTGAAAGAAAAAGGTGTAGCTCTTCCCGACTTCGATACACTTGCTATCGAAATCAAAGATGCACTAGACGTTGCTCACTCTGATGGAACTTTAAAAAACCATGTAAGAGCAAACATCGATAAATTTATTGTTCAGGATCCAGAAGTGGTTGCTCTACTAGAACGCTACAAGCGTTATGGTAAAAAATTATTAGTTATCACAAACTCTGATTTCAATTACACAAAACTTCTTCTTGATTACACAATCAATCCTTTCTTAAAAGAAAACAAGGACTGGTCGGAGTTATTCGAGATCACTGTTACGTTATCGAGCAAGCCAAGATTCTTCACAACGAAGACTCCTTTCCTTGCCATTGATCCGGCAACTGGTTTCATGACTAACCACGAAGGTAAAATCACAAAAGGTATCTACCAAGGTGGATATGCTGGTAAACTTCAAAAAGACTTAGGTCTTGAAGGTGATGAAATCCTTTATCTTGGGGATCATATTTACGGTGACGTTGTGAGTATCAAGAAAACTTTTAACTGGAGAACAGCACTTGTGCTTGAGCCATTAAAAGAAGAAATCGATGCCATTAAAGCAAGTGCACCGATTCAAGCTGAAATCGATAAGCAAATGTTTATCAAAGAAGCTTTAGAAACAAAATTGAATCACCTTGATTTAAGAAAGCATGAATTCAATGAAGAAGTTCCAAAAGAAGAACTCAATGCTCTTTTTGCGGAAGTTGATAAAGTGAACACTATTATTTCTGACCTACTAGAGCAGCACCGTAAATTCTTTAACCCTCACTGGGGCGAGATGATGAGAGCTGGACTTGAAGAGTCTCGCTTTGCTGATCAGGTTGAAAAGTACGCTTGTATCTACATGACAAAGGTTTCGGACTTAATTGAGTATTCTCCACGTACTTATTTCCGACCAAATCGCAGAGTTCTTCCACACGAATTATAAAATCCTAAAGGCCGGTAAAATCCGGCCTTTTTTATATCTTACCTCCTACTCGCCGCAACAACTTCCCTAATACAACATTTCTTACATGCAAATATTTCTATAAGGTTGCAAATAGATTCACTTTAGTTAAGATAGGATATCCATGAAATTACTTTTCATTAAATTCTTATTCGTCAGCTACGTCTTGATTTTCAATTCATCGTGGGCCAAAGGGCCTCTTGTGGTGAAAGTCGGAGCAACAGAATTCCCTCCTTACATCGAGGTGAGTAGCGACGGAAAAGTCACAGGAATTATCAAAGAAACGATTGATTACATGAATGCTGCTCAAAATGACTATAAGTTTGTTGCAATCCCTGCCTCTGCCATGAGACGCCACGAAAACTTCAAAAAGAAATTCTTCGACGTAAGCTTTTACGACAACATTGAATGGGGCTGGGATAAAACCAAAGCTGACGCTTCTAAAGTTTTTATGCGAGGTAAAGAAGTCTACATTGCCAGAGCAAAAAAAGGCCGTGCCGAAGAGTATTTTAAAGACTTTAAAAATAAAACCATGGTTGGAATGCTTGGTTACCATTACGGATTTGCCAACTTCAATTCTGACCCGGCCTATCTTCGTAAAACTTTTAATATGCAGTCATCAACCAGTAATGAAAGCAGCATTAAAATGATTTTATATGAGCGCGGAGATATTGCAGTCGTCTCTGATGCTTTTTTAAACTGGTATCTAGGTCGCCATCCTGAAGCTCGTGCGAAGTTATTAATTTCAAAAAAAGTCGATCAAAACTACTCTCACACAATTATTGTGAGAAAAGATATTCGCCCGACTATAACTGAAATTAATAAGCTTCTTACAATGTTCAGACACTCAAAAGAATTTAAATCAATTGAGTACAGATATGGTGTAACACCATAAATCTATTTTTTAGTTCCAACTTGTCTTAAACAATCGTGATATCCGGCATCCCCTTCATTAAGTTTTCTTCCGTCAACCGTTTCACAACCAGAAGTTGAAATCACTCCTGTCGATTTTACTGTTTTCACAGTCTTTTTCTTTTTCATCATGGCCGCAGGCTTAATTTCTCTTGTTGTGTGTGTTTCAGTAGTTGTTGTTGTCGTTTGCATATCCTCAGGAGTCTGCGCAAACGAAGTTGATAAAAATGCAGATAAAATAACGGCCAAACATAAATTCATAAATCCCCCATTGATAGTTGCTACAGGAGATATACAAACCCCATGCCAGAATTTTGGTCAAATAAACGGCCGATAAGCATGATTTGAAATAAAAATTGGGGAAAAATGCCTTAACTATTTTTGAACGAAGAGTTCTCACCTACGAATTTTAAAAATTGCAGGTAAATCTCCCACGACTTCTCACCGTAACCTCCGGCCATAACATAAGATTGAGGGATGCTTCTTGATTTGAAAAACTGATAAAGAAACTTATCACGAGCGATCATTTGCTCTTTTGATAAGTTTAAAAACGAAGCACTTGGGAGTTCATCAAACTCATAAGGGTCAGCACCATTCACCACGATCACCATGTCAGGCTTAGGAGCGATCTCTTCCAGCTCCAGCAGTCCTGCTTCCAGGCGAGCAAGGTACTGGTCTTCTTCTCCAACCTCAATTCCCACATCAACCGTTGATGGAATAAACCAAGGGTCTCTCAGTGTTCCCGAGTTAAGTGGCCAGCCTTCTTTCATATGAATTGAAAACGTTTTGATCGTAGGATCGTTTTGTAAAATTTCCGGAGCACCGTCACCTTTATGGACATCAACGTCCACAATCCATGCCGTTTTGATTAAACCTTCGGCCTGCATTTTTCTCAGTGTGATCACCATATCGTTCACCAGACAAAATCCACGTCCGGCAAAACTCATCGAGTGGTGCATTCCACCGCCTAGGTAATAACTAAATCCGTTTTGAAGTGCATACTTTGAAGAAGCATAAGTCATCGAGGTCTGAAGCAAGATGATATTAACTAATTCCTTCCAGTCTTTTTTCTGATTCTTAGGATTATATCTTTCAAACTGTCCCTCAGAATTTTTCAATTCATAACACTGATAAATCTCTTCTTGTAATTCAGCAGGCGTGCCGAAAATATGATTGAGAAATTCATGAGTGTGCACGCGTTCTAAATCAGCGCGTGTGATGGGAGCTATTTTTGAAAGATTAGTGTATTCCAGAAACGGATAAAGATATTGAAGAGAAGAAAAAACATGAGCAGCACGATCATCCACGATTGGGATCTCGATTCCAAATTCGCTAAATCGAAGATCACAATCAGGATGATAGAAAATCATAGAGTGTAAATCCTAGAACCAACCACAGTCTATTTGTGCCCAAGCTTGTACCATTGGATCGTAGAAATTTGAGTGAACATAAATATCTACTGAAGCACTTGGGTAAACTAGAACTTGATTTGCCCATGCGTTTAATACAACACCATTCCAAGTTCTTCCGAAAGCGTATCCAGAACAAACTATTGGACGGAAAGATGTATTCCATACACGAACAACTGCAACTTCGCGGTTAACGAAAGTTTCTGTTTGAGGAATAAATGCGTGAGCAGAAGCTGACAGAGTTAAAGCTGCAACAGCTGAAAGGATTAACTTTTTCATTGTAAATCTCCCAATTTAATTAGATACAAAGTCTGCCTTTTTAATCATTTTTGAGCTGGTTTAGCAAGTGCGACATACTCTTGTAACTCTTCATTTTTTGGTAAATTTTTAACAGCTTTTAACAATGATTGCAGTTGCTCAGAGCTCTTCGCCCCACAAATCGCAACAGACAGTTCAGAGTAACTAAGGTTATGTGCAAGTGCCAATTCTAAACCTGTGTGGTGATTTTGATCCAACACCGGCCAAAGTTTTTTCATCGATTCAAACTTTGCAGAGTTGTCTGCATCTTTCCACCATGGTGCCCATGAACGGCAGTCACTTTTATCATAAGCTTTTCTTTTTTCATCTACACGACCAGTGATGATCCCTTTATCTAACGTTCCCCAGCTCATGAAGCTGATATTTTTTTCAGTTAAATATGGAAATAATTGTTCGCTGACAAATTTATTGGTGAAAAGATTAAATTCAGATTGCACAACTTCTACGCGGTCAATTTCGAATGCTTTATTTAATTCATCCAAATTCGTATTACATAAACCAATGTGTTTGATTTTTCCTTCGTGTTTTGCTTTCGATAAAACTTCCATTGTCCTTCTGATATCCACTCGCGCGTCCGGCCAGTGAACCATGTATAAATCAATGAAGTCTGTGTTTAAATCACGCAACGACTGCTCTAACATTTTCTGAGAAACTTTAGGATCATTGTTCATATCAACACGTTTATTTTCATGCCAAGTGACTCCACACTTCGACACTAAAAAAACTTTCTCACGCATATTTTTAAATGCTTTTCCCATTCTGATTTCTGATGTTCCAAAACCATAAATAGGAGCTGTATCAAAAATCGTTATCCCACCATGAACAGCTTCAAGTAATAAATCAATCGAAGCGTTTTCGCTGATTTCACCGAATCCATAACCACCACCTTCACCACTAATCGCAGCGCCACCAAAAGCGATGGGAAGAGAACTAACTGTCTTTAGTAATTGCGTCATTAAAGGCATCCTGATGAAGATTTCTAATACTTATATTAATAAGCGCTCTTTCTAAATCTGTATAGGATGCCAGAGGTCTTTTTAAACTTTAAATCTCGCGTTAATGTGTGTATGACTAGCCTCAAAACAACGTGCACAATATGGATTGCCAATGGCCAGACTCCTAATATTCGCCCATCGCGGAGAAGCGCAAGCTTTCTTCAACGAGTGGGATCTAATCCCAGTGAATTTTTATTTCACAGGACTATTCAAAAACAAAGACCACTTTGTTTTGATCACAGGCGAAGGCCCCAAAGAGGCCAGTGAAAAATCTGTCGCTGTCCTTTCAAGCTTGAAACAGGAAATCACTGAAGTCGTAAACATTGGTATCGCTGGAAGCCTAACACCAAAATTAAAAGTTGGAGATCATGTTTGGGTAAGATCTTCTTACGCGCAAAATGCTGAGAGATGCGAGTTCAAATCTTTTACGACTAAAACTCACGATAACATTGACTGCATTACTGCCTACTCTCGCGTGACAACACCTGAAGAAAAAAAGATCCTTTCAAGCTTCGCTGACATTGTCGATCGTGAATTGTGGTCAATTGCCAGTGCCGGCCATTTATTCAGAGTCGATGTTCTAGCATTAAAATTAATTTCAGATGAAAGTGATTCAACTGACATTTGTCAGCTAGTTAAAGATGAAGCTCCTGCTCTATCTAAAAAACTTTTCACCGAATACCAAAACTATTTAAAGAAACAAGAATCAGTTGCCCCTGTGGCATTAGTCGCACCGAAATCAAATACAATTGAAGATTTCATTCTGACTCATCCAAAACTTTACTTCACGACTTCTCAAGCAAGGAAATTGACAACTCTCCTTCGTGGACTTGCTTTAAAGAAAATTCTCACTGATGAAGAAATTAAAACTTTCACACAAAATTTAATCGAATCAACTGCAGAAGAAAAAACCTCTAAAGAAATCAGCAAAATGCTCTTAAATCTTTTAGGTGAAAAACTAAATCCACTCAACACTCAGATTAAAAATAAGATCGCTGAAGTTTTGGCCCCTCTGACGGATACTGGAGCTCAAGCGAACTTCGATCCCGAATTAGAGCAAGATTACATCCAACTAAACTATCAAATCAGAAGCACCAAAGATCAAAAGAAACTGATCCTTGCCCTTGAGCAATTCAACTACCAAAAAATCAAAGACATCTTCTCAGGAAATCTAGGCGATGATGTTTGAAAAAATCTTCATTGAAGAACACCTTTTAAATCATCCGAAAGTCTTAGAGATCCAACAGAGATTTCCAGCGAGTGAATTTAAGCTCATTAAAAAAGTTGAAGACGTTTTTGGCAGAGTCAAAAAACCTTATCTGCAAAAACGTACGAATCTAAATCTGTTTATCGGTGAGAAAAAAGGACAACTGGTAAAACCAGCACCTCCTGCTTACGGATTATCAGGTGAACCTCATTATTATTTCGTTCACGCTTACAACTGCATTTACGAATGTAATTATTGTTACCTTCAAGGATACTTCCAGTCCCCTGACATCGTTTTATTTTTAAATCACGATGAAATTGGCGCGGAAATAAAAAGACTCGCTGATGATTTTGCTAAGACAAACCCTGGCGAAAAAATCTGGTTCCACGCTGGTGAATATAGCGACTCACTGGCACTGACTCACTTAACAGGTGAGCTTCCACACTACTTCGAACTTTTTAAAAGTTTACCGAATGCTTATCTGGAACTAAGAACCAAATCAGTAAATATAAAAGAGCTCATCAAGCTTGAGCCTTCAGAAAATATCGTCGTGAGTTTCTCTCTTGCTCCCGAGCACAGAACCAAGCTCAACGATTTAAAAACTCCAGGCCTTAAGGCCAGACTTGCGGCCATCAGAGACCTGCACGAACGTGGCTTCCCGATTGGAATTCACTTCGATCCAATTATCTACGACGACAAACTGGTTGAATCCTACACAGATCTGATTTACCAAATGTCGATGAGTCTTCCGCCGGAAGCAATCAGGTATATTTCAATCGGCGTCGTAAGGTTCACAAAAAATGTTTACCATCAGGTGATTAAAAATTATCCCGATTCAGATTTCCTTGCCGACGACTTTGTAAAAAGCTTCGACAACAAAATCCGCTATAACAAACCGACCAGGTTGTGGATTCTCGGCAAAGTTAAAAACCTGCTTTTTGAAGCTGGTGTTCCCCTGGATAAAATCTATGAGTGTATGGAGGAAGAATGATCCTCGATTCAGAACTCAACAACCAGGATATCATCCAAAAAACCTACCCGCTTCCCCCTGATATCATCGAATACGCGAGATCTGAAAATTGGTTAGCGATCGATCGATATTTCCTGGAAGCTGAACGACCTGGTGGCGCTTTATTCGAGTTTATGAAAACGTTTCTGACCTTCACCAGCATCGAACACATCATCTCCATCAGAACGACTCCTGACGATGAAGATGGTATCTGGCACGACGACGGTTCAAGAATTTTAGGATTTACTCTTTCTCTGACTGAAAATCCTGATAAAATTATCGGCGGGCATCTTAGATTCCGCAAAAAAGGAAATCGCGATTTCGTCTCACTGCCGACCAGGCCATTGGGCGAAATGTTGATCTTCAAGACCGGAATTTATGGGTTTGAGCACATGGTAAGCGCTGTGACAGAGGGAAAACGAGTCTTAATTGCGGGTTGGTGTTCGTAGTTTTCCAAGGATTTTAAGGCCTTTGCGGCCCGTCAAGAGAAGGAATTAAGAAAGATCCTTGTCTTATTGCCCCTACTGAGTTAATCTTTCGAAACTTTTTAAGAATTTATATAATTAACTATTATCTTTATAAGGATTTTTTATGGCACGCACATGTGATTTAACTGGAAAAAGAAGATTAGCAGCGAACAAAGTTTCTCATGCTAACAATAAAACTAAGACTATGAAGCAAGTTAACCTTCACACTAAAAAAGTTTTCGATCCTGAGACAAACTCAGTTATCCGTTTAAGACTTTCTGCTAGTGCAATCCGTACTCTTGATAAAGTTGGATCAATCTCTAAGTATGTGAAGAAAAACGCACACCTTTTTGAATAGTCCTCAAAAAACTTAATTTAAAATTAAAAAAGGCTTCCTTACGGAAGCCTTTTTTTTTATGTATAAGTTGCTTCCTGGAGATCTCGCATGAAACAACTTTTTATCCTCTTTTTTATTCTCATTTTGTCCGTATCGGCCTCTGCCAAGTCACCTTATCCAAGACAAAAAATTATTCTCTCAGGAAGTTTACTTCCAACGGCCCCAAAAGTTATTTCAGTAAAAGACATGGAAGACTTTAAGAACTCCATTTCAATTACGATCTTCGATCCATACGACAAAAATACGAAATCTACATTTTTTGGTTTTTATCTAAAAGACCTGGTACTGGCCTATGGATCACCTGACTTTAAAGTTTTAAGAGTTGGTGCGATTGATGGTTATAAAGTTGATATCCCCAAAGAAGAAATCATGAAAGGAAATCTTTTTTATACCTATAAAGATAATCTTGGATACTTAACAGTCGATCGCATGGGTCCTGCTCGTATCATTGCGCCGGTTGATGGAATTGTGAATAAAGATCTCTTACTTAAAATTGGTGTGTATTGGGTTTGGCAAATCAAGACCATTGAGTTCATAAAATAATGATCAAACATAATAACTATAACCGCAGCTCTATCTTTGCTGGGGTACTCATTAATCTTGCTGTCTCGATAGTTTTTATCGTCTTCATTATCTTGGGGTATAAAAGCACGACTGAAAATGCGGCCATCCAGGATGACACTTTCAGAACTCACTTTCAATCTCGTCTTATTTTGAAAGTCATCAATGGCCTCAACCACTCAAGGGCCGACATCCTACTAGGTTTAATAAATAAAAATCAGATCAACATCACTGAAGCTGAAGACAATGTTCTTGGGGCCCAGTCGAATTATCATATGCTGCTTTCTGAGCAGGAACTCAATCACGGAAGAATTTCTTCCCAGTTCAAATCAAGCTTTGCTGAAATCAGAGACCTTTATGACAAGGTTTTTACAGATGAGAGCAATTACTTAAAGTCGCCCGACATTCTAAAAACAATCATCACGAAGACCACAATCTTAGTTGATAAAATGCACGATGAAGAAAGCACACTCTGGGTTGATGAGGCCTTAAAACTTCACAATTTCTCAAAAGTTAAAGAGCGCAATAAGCATATATTTTACGGACTGACTGTTTCATTTATTTTCATCCAGGGTATGTTTATTTATTTTACGATTTTAAGATACCGTATGAATAAGCAAATTAATCTTCAGCATGAAAGGCTTGTTTTACAAACCAGGCTTTCGACTCTAGGGATGATGAGTGCGGAACTTGCTCACGAAATTAACTCTCCACTCATGGTTCTTGATGGCCGCCTAAAAATTCTACAGAACGATTTAATTACCAGCTCTCATGCGACAGAGAAAATGCTTAAAAATGTCGAGATCATTAAGCGCAGCTCACACCGTATTCAAGGGATCATCAAAAGTTTTAAAACCCTATCTAAGAGCGGCGAAAAAGATCCCTTTGAGCCCATTGAGTTAGGTGTGATCTTCGAAGAAGTTGAAGACCTGGTCATGCCAAAGTTATCTGATGAACATATTGAGTTGATCATTAGTGATGTCAATTCTGACTATTGGATTGAAGCACGCAGGATTCAAATCGTTCAGGTGCTTACCAACTTGATTAACAATTCAATGGACGCTGTTAAACGTTTGGATGACCCGTGGATCAGACTTGAAACAAAAATCAGAGGCGATCATATTATTATTTATGTCACTGATAGCGGGCCTGGAATTTCAACTGAACACGATGTAGATATCTTTGAGCCATTTTATTCAACGAAAGGATCAAGTGAAGGAACAGGTTTAGGACTAAGCATCTCTAAAAAAATCATGAAAGAGCACGCTGGAGATCTGGTTTATAATCCTGACTATCCCAACACTCAATTTATTTTGACCTTCAAATATAAAAAGGCCCGCTCATAAGAGCAGGCCTTCTATTTTAAGATTTCATCAACAGTGACTATTGAACTTCAATTTCTTGAATTAAATATCCCCATTTTGACATTGAACGATCTGATACGAAGTTAATTGTCAGAGAATCCCCTTCAACATAATCAGTCGTATAGTTTGTTCCTGTACCAGTAACTTTTTCAACAGTGTTACCAGCTGAATCCGCCACTCTTACATAATCGTATCCTTGCTCAAGTTCATACTTAGCAAATTTTACTCTGATGTATTTAGCACCTGGAACTGTGATTGTCTGAGAGTCATTAGCATTGTCTACGTATGGGTGAGCTGACTCAATAACCATTGAACGAGACTTCCATGAATTGTCTTTTGGACCTGAACGCTCTGGACGTGTGTTCGTTAAAAGATTGTAAGCGTCGATTCTTGAAGCAGTTGTTGTTTTACCTCTAAGAGCAGTAACCGGAACACCTGTCATCGTTAAACGCTCTCTCATCACTTCATGAGGCATTCTTCCTTCTTTAGCAAGTAGTAATCCAAGAACCCCTGATACGTGTGGAGTTGCCATTGAAGTACCTGAGTACACATCATACTTTCCACCGTTAACAGTTGAAAGAATATTGTGTCCTGGAGCTGCGATATGAACTGACGTTTTTCCGTATGAAGAAAAAGACGCTAGGCCGTTTTGTGCTGTAAGAGCTGCAACCGCTACCATGTTTGGTGTTTGGTATGAAGCTGGGTAAGAAGGAGTTGCATCGTTATTAGATGAACTATTTCCTGCTGCTGCTGTAAAAATGATCCCTTTATCAGATGCTCTTTGAATCGCTTCAAGAAGTGCTTCTGAGCGTCCGCCCCCACCCCATGAGTTTGACATTAGATCAACGTCCATCATTGTAGCGTAGTCGATGGCCTTAATAGCTGCTTCTAAAGATCCTGAACCATCATCACCTAAGAATTTTACGGCCATGATAGATACGTCTGCCATTACACCTGAAACACCTGTTTGGTTGTTATGAACAGCACCGATTGTTCCAGAACAGTGAGTCCCGTGTCCGTTTCCGTCCATTGGGTCTGAATCGTTATTTGCGAAGTCGTATCCGTAAACGTCATCAATGTATCCGTTACCGTCATCATCGATTCCGTTATTTGGAATTTCTTTTGAGTTAATCCACATGTTAGCTTTTAAATCAGGGTGAGTGTAATCAACACCTGTATCGATAACCGCGATTTTTACAGCGCGTGATCCGCGAGTGATATCCCATGCCTTAAGTGCATTGATATCTGCCCCTTCTACTCCCGCTTTTCCTTTTGGCTCGTTTGAACCTGTATTTCTCATACCCCAAAGTTTTCCGAAATCAGGATCGTCCGGCGTTGCTGCCAGGAAATCTGTGAAGGGAGACTTTTGAAGTTTTTTAACTAAATCTTTGTTTGCTTTAATCGGGTCAATTGAATAAATGAAGTTTGGTTCAGCGAATTCAATATTCGGATTATTTTTTAGAGCTGCGAGTGTAGAAGATAATGATTTATCATCCGACACTTTTAGTACAGATAACTTATCATACGAAAGATTGATTTCTCTTTGCCCCTTAATACCTAGTGATGAAAGTGCTCTACTCTTAAAGAAGTTCTTTTCCTGACCGGCCTTGAACTTAACAATAATTTCGCCTGGAACGTGTGGTGCTTCTGCTGCAACTAAACCAGTTGTCATCGCAAGCGTCGATAGTCCTAATAGCATTTTCTTCATAAGTCTCCCTCCTTGGAGCAAATAAAAACAAAAAACCTTATAATCACCATAGTAATTGAATCGGCCTTCATTAAAGAAATGTAGTCTGTTATTAGCGTAAACGATGGTGCCAAAATGCACAGAGGTTTTTTCTCAAGGAATATTTTACCCGAAAACACCTCTCTATCTTTTTTATGTAAAAATGCGATAATTCGATCATATGATACACAACAGCTCATCAGACCCTGTTTTAATTAAAAAAATCTCTCTCAAAATCTGGTCTTTAAGAGACGAGATCGAAGCACGCATTCAAGCTCAAATTGAGGCCGGAGAAGTCACACCAGAAGTACTTGATACAAAGGTTGCAGAACTGCAGTCTGAGTACACAAAAAAGTCTGAAGGTGGAGATAATGTTCTTCAATTAAAAACAGCAGAAGATCTTCCAGCTGACGGTGAAGATGAAATGGCAAAGGCCATGGCCGCTGCAATGGAAGGCGGTGTGGATGACGCTGCTCCAGAAGAAGGCGCTGAAGCTAATAATGTTGTTTCAATGAGCGGAGCTCCGGTTGTTGACGGAAACGTTATCAGTATCGCTATCGAGTCCCCTGTTAATTTATCAGAAGACAAAATTTCAAAAGGAAAAACAATCCTTTCTGAAATCGGAATGGAAAAGATGTTTTTCTTTTCTAATAAAGCATTCACTGAAGGACAATCAATTGTGATTCAGTTTTGCATCCCCAAAACTTTTATCGTGAATGCTGACGTTATCTACTGTCGCCCATTCAACATTAAAAGCAGAATCATCAGCCAAAATAATTACACACATAGAATGCTTATCAAGTTCAACTTCTTAAAAGAGGGAGAGCGCGCACTTCTAAGACAATTCATTCAATCAATCGAACCAGATGTCACAAAAATTGTGAAAAAAGCTCCTACAGAGGAAGCTGATTCTGGTGAAGGTGACTTTGGAGAATTGGATGACCTAGGACTATAGCCTCCATGCCAAATGCTTTCAATTTAGAAAAAAGAAAATTGTTTTCCAATCTTGTACTCATAAGCTTCCTGGCATTGGTTGTTGGTACGATGTTCTTATCAAACATCTTCAAGACACCTATTAAAGGCCAGAAGGAAGTGATTGAGCAATCACTAGTTTTTTCCAACAAAGAACTCGACAATGTAACGAGCCTCTCTTTAAAAAATAAATCAGGTGAATTTACTTTTGAGCGCGCTGACACTCAAAGCTCATCTCAGTGGCACATGACCAGCCCACGTGACATCTCGGTGAACTCTGTCTTCGTTGAAAAACTATTTTCATCTTTAAATGTTATTAAGACTAAAAAGCTTTTAGACGATGACAAGGCCAACAACTCCAACTTCTCATTAGAAAAACCTACAGCGATCCTGACCCTGACTGATGATAAAGATAAGAGCATCATCCTGAGTGTAGGGATTATGAATACAATCGACAACTCTACCTATATGAAGATCTCTGGAAGAAACGGCATCTATCATGTTGAAGCTCCTTCAATCTCACTAGAGAATATTACACTAGCTGACTTAGTTGAATCTTCAGTATTCGATATCAACTTCAATACAATGACGAGCTTTAAGATCTTTAAAAAAGCATCGACTGTTCCAACTTTCGAAATTCATAAGAAAGATGGTATCTGGGTAACTGCTGATGATAAGGCACTTGATATAAAGCGCCTGGAAGACATGGTTGATGACTTTGTCACGTTAAAGAGTAGCTTTACTCTGGATGCTCCAACAGACGCTCAAAAAAAGCAGTCACAAACCCTTATTTCAAATGCTGAATACACTGTAAAAATTGAAAAGAATGAAGGCACGACTCTTTTATACAAAGTCAGTCCTGTGACTAAAAGTCTGGTTGAAGTTCCACTTAAAGATGAAGCCCACTTCATCATCAATGAAAACCACTCCCCTGTTATCTATATCGTGAAGAAAGATTTCATGAATCTTTTTGAACTGACTAATGACAGTTTAAAAGCGCTGACAACAACACCAGCAAATTAAGAAGCTTTTTTCACGACTCTAGAGTTGGAAGGAAGGACTGTGTCTTTGTGAACCTTATCAGGATCAACGAACACCTTGATGAACTTCTCAACTAGAATTGAGTTGTAACGTTTCACTCCGATCTTATCCATCAGGATTCGTCTCAGAGCTTCAGTTGGCTGAAGTTTTTCATCAATCATAATATGCACGAAATCATCGGCCAGGCAGACGATGTTAGCAAGTGTCGGGATTTTGCTCCCCTTCTTCTGGAAAGGAAATCCTGTTCCATCAAAAGCTTCATGATGATGAAGGATAATTTGTTTTACCGAGTTATTAATCAGGCGGTTGTTTTCTACAATTTGAAATCCCAACTCAGGATGTTTCTTGTAAACATCAACTTGCTCAGGACTCATATCTTTCACACTAAGATTTATAAATTCTTTTGGCAGCATTGTCTTTCCAATATCGTGAAACATACAGGCCATGGCCGTCGTTTCAATCGTGGCCTTTGACTGCCACTCGAACTGCTTAATGATTGCCGTTGAATAAAGTGTCACTAAAAAAGCATGCGAATAAGCTGTTGGATCAAAGTCCTGATACGACTTTAACACCGTATAAAGATCCGTTTGTTTTTCAATCAACTGAAACACACTCTCGCAAACTTCCTTCCCTTGTTCGATAACCTGAGGCTTAATTCCCACGGTAAAAGCTTCTTCGATAAATTTCTCAGTCACATTCTTTAAAATGTTAACCTTGTTAGAAACCGGAACATTTTTATTATCGATTAACTTTTTGGTTAAAAAGTTATTGTAGTGAATGAATTTTCTTCTATCACTATTATGGAAATAAAGATTTTTAACTTTCTTATCGTTTTTATATTTATCGAGACGATCTTTTGAAAACGTATCGCCCGTATGGAGAATTTTTAAATATTTGTCTTGAGACAACTTGATGTAGACATCAAACAGTACGGCCGATGATGAATAAAATTCATCAATCTTAATCGAAGTAAAACTATCATCTCCCATCGAGACTTCAGTTTCATCACTCATCCCTTCTTTTTTATTCATCGACATCATCATGTCTGAAAGCGACTGATGCCCTTCAAGAAGTTCTTTGATGTGTGAAACTTCAAATGGTCTGACAGCAAGCTCAGAAACACCAAGTTTTTTCAACTTCTCTTCCGTCACTTCCCCACTATCAATACGGGCCTTGTCGTTAAGAAGAATGATCACACGCTGATTGGTGTAATTGGTTTTAATAAATTTTAAAACCTGAAGACATGAATGATTTTCTGTTGCGTAGTTCATGATCACAGCGAAGTACTGTGTATTGTACATTGTGAGTTGGGCCTCTTTACCGTTGATGACGGTATGGACATCATAGTGCGAGTCGGTAAAATACTTCTTTGCCTGGGCAAGCCAAGTTTCATCGGGATCGACAATAAGAAGTTTTAACGCCAAAGATAGTTCCTGTTAAAAAGCATGCTTTTCACAAGGAATTTATCGGAATAATGAACGGAATACTAAAGCAAAAAAGTAGCTAAAAAGACAAGTCTTTCTAGCTACTTACTTAGATATTTAAATTCAATAAGAATTATAAACTACTTAATTTCTTTATGAAGAGTATGACGTCTAAGAAATGGATTATATTTCTTAAGCTCTAAACGATCAGGTGTCGTCTTCTTATTTTTTGTAGTTGTATATCTTGAAGGAGATTTCCCTTCTTTTCTTGCTTCTGTACACTCAAGTGTTACGATAACTCTAGGACCTTTCTTAGCCACAACTGCCTCCACGAACGAAAATTAAAACAGAGCTGAAATTACACGTTTGTCATTGGCATGACAACCAAAAATTGTTAAACCTTTTAAAAAAGCGAGATTTTTATGAATATTAATAACGACAATTGGACATCTTCACATTTTTATTCAGAACCCCTACGAGCTTTCATATCCTTAGGCGCTGAGCCGGTTGAAACTGAAGCAGGGCTCCAAGAAGTGGAATTCCAATATTTGGTGACAATGACCGACAAAGACTACGCTGAGCTTTACCAGAGCGCTCATAAGACATTAGATGAGGCCTTACAGGTTCTAAATGAAAAATATGGACACTGGGACCTTCAGGATGCCGGAGCTAAGGTTCATGGCGATGGCTGCTCTAGTTGTGCCGCTCACTAGGTCACAAAACGGTTCTCGTTAGACATCGGCCGGCACGCCTGTCCTATTGAAATTGATTGACGTATAATACAATATTGGCCATATTACTGGCTTATAAAAAAACCTGGTTCTGTATACAAAGCAGAGATCATCTATAGAAAAAGAGGTCCATAATGAAAGAAGGAATTCACCCAAAGTACGAAGCATGTAACGTTAGCTGCGTTTGCGGAGCTGTTTACGCTACTGGTTCAACAATTAAATTAGAAAAAATCGACATCTGTGCTGCTTGTCACCCATTTTACACTGGGAAAACAAAGGTAATCGATACTGAAGGAAGAATTGAAAAATTCAAGAAAAAATTCGGTACTGATTATACAAACAAATCAGCTAACGCTAAAAAGTAATTTTATTAAAGAGGCTCCTTCGGGAGCCTTTTTTTTGGTCAATTTTCTTATTCTAACTTCTGCTGCTTTCTTCTTTGCTTGTTTTGCTCATCAATTAACAGATTGGCCCTATTGTATTTGCGGTATCCGCAGAAAAACTTTGTCATGTCCTGAGGATTAACCAGATCATAACTCGCTTTCTTCAAACCACTTCTTGGTGTTTCTGAAACATAATCAGTGAAACGGATAACCGGACCATTTTTATAAGCACTAAACTGCGCCTTAGAGCACACTGGATAGATGTCTTTGATGAAACTTTCTTTAGCACTGTAAACGTAAGGTAAAATTCTAAAACATAAATCGTTTTTTTCGATCTGTGTTACTTTCTCACTCTTTAGTGATTCGATAACGTTCTTTTTAAAGAAATCAAAAAACGAATTCAGCGTTTCTTTAGAGTTATTTTGAGCAGATTCTAAACTGATGTTTAACTCCGCTAAAGAAATTGAGCTATCACCCGTCGAGTATGAATTTAGAATTGATTGAACCAGGTCAAGCTTAGTCGAATTGATAACGTTCACAACCCCAGCACCAAGGTCATTGTTAAGAAGTCTTGCTTCCATTTCATAGCTGACCATATATCTGACTTTGCTAAAATAAACGACAGTTCCTCTTTCTTGAAGTTTTAAAATTTTCGAAATACATGAAGTAATCTGGAAACCTTTTATTTCTAAAATATCATCAGAGTCTATAAATGCAGACGAGGGTTTATTTTTTGCACACTCAGGTGGCAGAACTTCGTCAGGAATTGTTCGAGGGATCATCCCTTCATTAACAAGTGCAATAATGTAATTGGTAAGCTGCTTAGTTTTTGCAATGTTTTTAATTTCAGCTGCGTAGTTATTATTTTGTCCTTCGCAGTCTGCATTTTGCTTGCATCCAAGAGCTGATAGATATTTTGTAATACGATCTGCATTGGCCACGATTTTCTTCAGGCCCACAAGTGGACTTGTCTCGCCTTTTAATTCTCTTTTAGCATTAACGATAATTGAATAAGCATCAACCGAGATCATTTTTGATCTTTCTAGATTCACAAGATTTTTTGTCGACTGAACAATTCCAGAAGCATTCTTAATAACTCTGTCCCAGTCATTTATTGTCACTGGAAGTTTGTAATAGTTTACGTAAGCAGCAAAAGATGTGCACGGAATTTCACCACAAAGAGGTATGACAGTGTGAAGTCCTGGCTCGTAGAGTTCATAGGCAAGTAAGCTACGAGAGTAAGTCGTAAAGATCGGATTTTCAATTGAACTCTCTGCCATCATACCTGCACATGGATTCAAGCTTGGGTAGCTGAGAAGATTCACGAGACATTCAATATTTTGAGAGATCGCAGTCTTTAAATTATTTTCATTTTCCAGAGTTAAAAAGAATTTTCTTTTAATTGATCCAAAAGTTTCAAGATAAGTGTCTGCCTTTCTTAAAAACTCCGCTTGGATTTCAGATTTTTCACGGTTAGTTAAATCACCTTCTGAAGTAATCGCACTTCCAGAATAAACTTCTTCCAGCCAGCTTGATAATGGTTTTAACTGATAGCTAAGTAAATTAATCCCTTCGTATCCTGCTCCAGTTGAATTGATTGAATCAATACGATCCGAAATTAATTCCTGAGTTTCATTAGTCGCACAATACTGATCTGTCAGGGCCTGAGAAACGCAACGAAGTGCCGTTGGCATTTCAATATCCTGAAGTTTATCAAGGGCCTTGTTGTATTTTAGCTCACTAACATGCTTACCAACTGCTTTAACAATAACGGCACCACCAGCAAGGGCCAGAGACGTTCCACCAGAAGCAAAGGCCGCTGTCACTAAAAGAGCGTTACTCATTATTGAACTAATTTTTGCTGTGTTTTTCTGGTAACAGGCATTTCCCTGAGTCGTCTGAAGCTCTGTTAAAAAATCATCTGCTGCTCTTACCAACTGATCTGCAACTCTTGCTTCTTTTCCTGAGAAGTTTGAAAAGCGTGTAAGGTTCGAATTGACATTAACCAGCGATGCTTGCGAAGAAACGATTTCAGTTTGCAGGTAATCTTTCTGTGTTGATCCCAGTGATGAGTCGTTTAAAAGACCTGTATAAAGAGCAATCTTTTTTTCCAAGGCAGCTCTGTCGTGCTCTTCTGAACTTTGAGTTTCAAAACTTTCATATAGCGATGTGTATCTTCCAACGGCCGCAGAAAACGCGACAGCTCCACCACAATTCGTGTCTTTTTTTAATTCTTCGATTGTACTGTAAAGAGACTGAAGGCTCAGTAATGTCGCCGTTACATTGCGAGTAACTACTTGTGGGCACTGATTAGCAAAAGAGCTAAGAAGCAGGCGCGACGGTCTTACCCCTTCATCAGCGCGAAGAGCAAAACTCGCAGTTAGCATTATAAATAATACAGTTAACTTTTTCATCTTTGGCCTCATCAGTAGTAAGGCATAATAAAGTAATTAAGAAAAAGTTGAGAAATAAAGGAGTAAGGTTATAAATTTTATAGGTTTGGCCTAAAAGAAGTGAAGACTTTCATCTCTATGTGTCTTGAATTCTTATCTTAAACACGCAAAAGTTTAAGCAATATAATTTTAACCAGAGAGCTTTTGAGTGAAAATGCTGATCGTTTTTTTAACTATGATTTCAAGTGTCGCAATGGCCGGTGATAGAAACACTGCTTACGGAATGGTTTGCAAAGATTTAACTTTTGAATCTGACCGCAATAAATGTGTTGAGACCATCAGACCACACTCTTACTTTGATGATCAGGCCCTAGGAATGTGTGCGGCCTTCACTTTTGATTCAAACAAGATTCAGTGTCTTGGTTTAATCGGTGGAAAACAATACGATGCTTACGAAATCGATGCATGTAGAAATACAACTTTTGACTCTGACAGATTGAGATGTTTACAACAAAATGGTCGTCCAGCAAACAATCGTCCATGCCTTCCTCGTCAGGAAGTTCTAGGTCAACTACAGGCCGGATTAACTGACCTTAGAGTTGGAAACCTGGGGACTGTTGATAAAAGACTTCAGTATTTAATCGCAAACTTCAGCAATCCAAGCTGCCAGTAATTAACTAAATCATTGAAATGCGGGAGAGCTCCTCCCGCATTTGTGTTCAATTTTTATACACGCCTGTAAATCCTTCCTCCTCTAATGAACCCACCCCCTAAAAATGGGATAATCGGGTCTATGAAAAATCTATTTTTTGTTTTTATTCTGACTATGTCTTCAATGGCCCTTGCTGGTGTTACCAGTCCTTCAACTGTGAATAACAGCTTGGTGGAAGTGAGTGGCCAGGCGAAATCAAGTACAAAATGGATCATGCTCAATATCAAGAAAGGGTCTTACGAAGAAGAGTATATGGTTCCGGCAACTGCTGGAAAATTTAATACGACGATTGCACTTCAAGCTGGATCTGGAAAATATAAAATAAAAATGTATCAGACTTCGAATACTGATCGTTACACCACTTACAATTCATTCGACTCTATTCAGGTTGAAAATACTGACAGTAGAGATATGAGTTTTTTACTTCCAACTGACGTTGTTCAATCAGATGATCCAAGAGTTGTTTCGCTAGTGAGAGATGTAACAGAAGCTGCAGGTACTGAAGAAGAAGCATTCCAGGCCATCTATAATTACATTGCTAAAACTGTAAAATACGATCAAGTGAGATACAAAGATAAGTCTTATATGACTCATGTTTATGATGCTCTAAGCGTTCTGGAAAATCCGGTTGCGGTTTGTTCAGGTTACGCTAATTTATTAGCTGCCATGTCGAGAGCTTATGGAATCAGGGCCAAAGTTATTAACGGAAAAGCGTTGATGTCTTATGGTTGGGGTCAACATGCATGGAATGAAGTTTATGTGAACGATGAATGGAAAATGGTTGATCCTACGTGGGATGCCGGAAGAAAATATCAAAGTTATTACTTCATGGCGCCTGAGAGATTTGAAAAAGATCACCATAAAGAAATGGAAATGAGATACTAGGTTACAGAGTTAAGTTTCACTCGGTATTTATCACCGACGATTTTCTCAACTGTAAAATTAAGCTTCTCACCTACATTTAGGTTTTTAAATTTCTTCTCGAGTTTTTTATCCAATTGCTTCTTTTGGATTTCAACCACGACATTTTTGTTTTTATCGTTTTCGAACATACAGACTTCGTATTCAAAACTAAATTTTGTTTCAGTGATGTAGCGGATAATGGTCGCTTCATTAGATGGAGCACGGTTTGATTTTCTCTTATACACATGAGCTGTCATTGGGAGAATCTTTCTATCGAGGCTCACTAACTGAGAAAGTCGCTCGACACTTGGGTCATGAGACGTGCGAAGAACCTGATGACACCAACTGTTCGGGCATCCGGCATTACTTGGGCACGGGTATAAAACATCGTAGGCATCTAAGACAGTTGTTCTTAATCTTTTTAAATCAGAAAAAAGCTCGCTTGTCCCCGGCTCTATCCAGATGACGTACTCTGGATCAATGGTCATGATTTGATCCTGAACTCTATCGATTCCCATTTCATTGATTGAGTGACCGTAGAATAAAACGCTCTCGCGGTTTGTTTCTCGGTATTTCAAATGAGTTTGGACATTCGCTTTTGAGAAAAAGCCTTTAATCATTTTTTCTGCCTGATTAAGCATGGTGCGAGATGAATCCACACAGATAATTTCTTTTGGTGGGGCTTCATTGAGTAAGCTTATTCCCAATGAAAAAGTTCCCGGGCCACAGCCGATATCGATAAAAGTGCGTGCACTTATATCTGCTAAAGTTTCCGGACTTAGTTTAGAAAAAAGGAAATGAAGTTTAGGAATATTAGTCGTGAGATAAAGGGCCGTGTACGCAGACACGTGATCATCATCTAAAACGTAATCGCCGATTTGATCGCGGCGTTTTGTGAACTTCATCGACATCTCTTGAATCAGGCGCACGAGATCGTTCTCGCCTAAATCAGGATTTAAAAGATGTGGACGAATGTCGTCGATAGATAAAAAAAAGGGCCCGAAGGCCCCTTCCAAATTTTCGTCTAATGATAAATTATCTTTTTCCAAGATCAGTGTACTCACGGTTTGTTTCACCAATGTAAACTTGACGAGGACGAGAAATTTTAGTTTCTTTTGTCTCTCTCATTTCTTTCCACTGAGATAACCATCCTGGCATTCTTCCTAGAGCAAACATGACTGTGAACATGTTTGTTGGGATACCAAGAGCTCTGTAAATAATCCCTGAGTAGAAATCTACGTTCGGGTATAGTTTTCTTGTTACGAAGTAGTCGTCAGCAAGAGCAGTCTGCTCTAAACCTTTTGCGATATCTAGGTATGGATCTTTTACACCAAGTTGAGCAAGAACATTGTCACATGCAACTTTAATGATCTTTGCGCGTGGGTCGAAATTTTTATAAACGCGGTGACCGAATCCCATTAGTTTAAATGTATCGTTCTTATCTTTTGCGCGCTCAAGTGCTTTTTTGTAATCGCCACCAGCATTTGAAATCTCTTCAAGCATTTCTAGAACTTCTTGGTTAGCTCCACCGTGTAGTGGTCCCCAAAGTGCGTCGATACCAGCTGAGATTGAAGCAAATACTGAAGCGTTAGATGAACCAACTACTCTTACAGTTGATGTTGAACAGTTTTGTTCGTGATCAGCGTGAAGGATTAGAAGAACGTCTAGAGCTTTTGCTACGTCTTTAGAAGCTTTCATACCCATCATCGACATAAAGTCTTCTGTGTAAGAAAGAGCTGGGTTAGAAGCTACTAGTGGTTGCCCAGTAGTTGTTCTTTGGATTGCAGCAGTGATGATTTTGAATTGACCCATTAGAAGAGCATAGATTTCATCTTTTTGTTCTTTTGTTGGGTTTGGATTGTTTAGTTCAGGGTAGTGTGCTGATAGAGCAACAGTTACTGAAGAAGCAATTGCCATTGGGTGAGCTGTCTTTGGGAACAGCTTAATCATGCTAGTGATGTACTCAGGAAGTTGAGAGTATGAAGCTACTTTCTTTTCGAAAGAAGATAGTTCAGCAGCAGTTGGAAGTTGTCCGTAGTTTAATAAGTAAGCTACTTCGATGAAAGATGATTTTTCTGCAAGTTGCTCAATTGGGTATCCTCTGTAACGAAGAATTCCTAACTCACCATCAAGGAATGTAACTGCTGAAGCGCATGAACCAGTGTTTAAAAAACCGTGGTCGATCGTGATGCATCCAGTGTCTGCACGTAATTTAGAGATGTCGATTGCCTTCTCTTTTTCTGACCCTTCGATTACAGGGTACTCAAGAACTTTTCCGTCGATTTCGATTTTTGCCTTTAAAGACATATAGATTCCTCCAATGATTGGGTCGTAAAAAACTATGCTTAAAATACCGCACTTAAAAAATGCTCGTCCAGCGAAATTTCTATTTTAAAATTTTGCAGACCACGCTTTAGGATCAGCGTGCCATTCTCTAAGGAGGTTCAATCCATCTTGATTAATTAAGTTTAACTCGAAAGCTGCAGAAGTTAATGCGGAAAAATCTGTCAGTGAGTACAAATGAATAGATAATTCACTTAATCTTGTTTTTGCACTTTGCATTTCATAATCCACAACACACAAACATGCATCGCAGGTAAGTTCTGCTGAAGTAAGCCCCGCCATTGAATCTTCGAGACTCGCACCCTGATTGACCAGGTCTTCAAAAAGAAGAACCTTCTGTCCCGGTTTATAATCCCCTTCTACTTGGTTTTTCCTGCCGTGATCTTTTGCTTTTGGCCTGACATAAACCATAGGTTTTTTCATTCGATCGGCCACGAATGCTGCGTGAGGAATCCCTGCAGTAGCAATTCCTCCCAGCTGATCGAAGCTTAGTTTATTTTGTTTAATCACTTCAATAAAAGCGGCCACTACCTGGTCTCTGAATTCGACGTGCGACAGGATTGTGCGATTATCGCAGTATATAGGGCCTTTTAGGCCGGAAGCGTATGTAAACGGGTTTTGAGGGGAAAACTTCACTGCGCCTAGATTAAGTAGGTTTCTGGCGATGTCCATTTTCATAGGTAATCCTTGCTGGTTAGACCCAGAGAGTCTTAAGGGCAAGTGCCGATTTTTGCTTTAAATTAGTAAAATTCAACATATTGCCGGATTTATAAGTTAAAATAGCTTAAGAATTATCCCCTATCAAACATGAGTTGTCGCTATTGAAAGCATTATTTATTGGTAATACGCCCGAGGACAATAAGAACATCGTTCGCATGATGGGCAATCATTTTCCAAAAGTACAATTAGTCCTATGCAGTGAGCCTGAAGGTCTGATGGAATTCATGACTAACGACGGCCCGTTTTCATTTGTGGTTGTCTCTATTGATAATAAAAATATCACCGTGGTGGATCTTTATCACTCGATCATCGACACACTTGGTGTGAGACCTTTTGTTTTTATCGGAACGATGAATTCAGTAAAAGCACAACTCACTAACGATATGGTTCACAATCAACAGACCAATGCTCTGGTTGAGCTTCCACTTATTCTTGATGAATTTAAAAAGGCCGTAAACCTAGCGATTGATTGGGTTAAGAAAGAAGAATTTGAAGAGTCGATTCTAGAATTCTCCCGCGATGACTTGCATCCGATGAGACTGCGTAACTTTTACCTTTTTGAATCAGTTCCCTATGATGTTTACATTGAATTAACGGCAACCAAATTTGGTAAAGTTATTTCAAAAGATAAATTCTACTCTCACCAGATCATTCAAAACTATTCACGTAAAAATATTAAGTACCTTTTCCTTCGAAAGGATGAGCATTTAAAGTTTTTAGATACTTCGATTAAAAATCTTTTAAAGATTTATGAAGCGAAACTCTCCGACAGAAAGAAATACCTGATGCTGCATTTGAAGAGTGCATTTTTCATGCACCAATTTATCCGTGCGGCCAGCGTTTCGGATGAAGTGAATAAGCTTGCTCATTATTTTATCGAATCAGTTTCTAACCTGGTTCGCAGTTATGAAAACGTTTCTGAGCTGCTTGATAGTATCAGTGAATCAGGAAACATTACTTTTGCCGAACAAAGTGTAGCGACGGCCTACGTCTGCGAACGCATCCTGCTTAACATGGGATGGACTGCCGACATGACCAGAGGGAAGCTGATTTTAGCTGCTCTTCTTCAGGACGTTTCGTTAGGTAATGATGACCTTATCAAGATCAGGTCTATCAATGATCCGAACTTAAAGATGTTCAGTGAAGAGGAACAGGAAGATTTTAAGAATCACCCACAGAAGGCCGCTCACCTTTCAACATACTTCAACGGATTTTCTGATGTAGATTTTATTTTAATGGAACAACATGAGCATCCAACCGGGGATGGTTTTCCAAAAGGATTGAACTCATCAGGACTCACGACGATTTCGTGTATCTTTATTCTCGCTTCTAATTTTGTTTCACGTATGGCCTTAACACAGAAGTCTCCTACTCAGCATAAAGATATTCTGACGAGTATGAAGCGCGTGTATAATACGGGGAATTTCAAGGATCCATTAAAAGCATTAGAGAAAGCATTCAAGCAGCGAGTTTAAACTTAAACAGCTGGGAAGTTCTCTAGAGTTTCAATAATCTTTTTATAAGTCGTTCTCTTGAATTTTTCATTCAGGAACTCCATGATCTTTTTGATATCGATAACGTAATCAGGATTCTGGTCACGTTGTTTCATAAATTCTTCAACTACTGATTCAGCAATTAAAACAATTTTTGAGATTGGAGAAATATCGTCTTTAAAATCGATGGCAAATCCAATTCCATTTGTGATCCCGTGATGCTGTTTAATTAAAAGGTCAGCGCCAATAGGTGCACGTTTATAAGTCACGATGACTTCTGCAGCTAGACGAGCATGATTGAGAACTGTTTCTTTTTCTTTATCTGTCAGCTCTTCACTAAAAAGCAGGTCTTCTTCGTATTTTAATGTCGGGTGTTTTAAATAAATCGGCGCCAGCATGATGTCGTGAAAAAATAGAACGAAGTTAATTTTTTCAATGTGGCTATCTCCACCCCATGAAACTCTGCGGATAATGTGATTGCTCACGAAGGCCGTAAGAATTGAGTGAGTGTATAAAAAACCATCGCGTTGAGCGTTTAGTATTGCTAGCAATTTTTTTAAGCTTGGAGTTTCTGTCACGATTTCATCCATGACTTTCGCGCAGGCATTGGCCAGAGTCATGATCTCAGCAGTCACCGCTGGTGAATCACTAAAGTTCGAAGCCGCGAACAAGAAACCTGTTTTTAGCGCTTCACTTTTTTCTGTTGTTTCTAATCCTTCAGTTTGCTCAAGGAAATCGACAATCGAAGTCGAGATCACATTGATGATTAACAAACGATCCAGGCTATTAACAAAAAGAGTTGTCACTCCTTCGCTTACAAATTGTTTTATGGTCGAGCCAATCAAGTCACCTTTTTTAGCAACGATTGTGTATGTCCCATCTTTCATTTGCAGATAAACGTTACAAGGCACTTCTCTGATTTTTACCAGGAACTGATTTTCAATCGGGTAATACTGAGGCACTTCTTTTTCGGCCATAGACTTCGCAGTCACACCCAATACCTGAGCGCATGATCTTAAAAGATTTTGTAAATTGTATGAATTAGGAACGACAATCACGTCAGCAAGTTCTTTGCTGGGATTTCCAATGACTACTAATTTCGTTTTGTAATTATTCGTTAACAGATGTTCGTAAATAACTCCTGCCGAGTCTTGTCCGTTGATCATGTTAATGGTGATTAACAGATCCGCTCTACTCTTTTTTAATTGTTCAAAGGCCTTATCTGTAGAATTCACCAATACAACTTTTGCGCCCAGATAAACTTCCAGGTTCGTTACATAAAGTTGATTGAGAATTTCATTGTCAGAAATGACGAGAATCTGGCCCATCGTTTACCCTTAAAACAGTTATGTCCACAGTTTAACATTAAATCGTTTTTGTGCCCCAAAATTATGTTGAAAAGAACTGCCATTCAAACTAAATTAGTAAGCTATTATGAAATTTAAAACTCCACTACACGCCGGTATTTTCCAGAAACGTTATAAACGCTTTTTCGCTGACATTCTTGTCGGTGATGTTGTCTGTGTCGCACACACTGCCAATACAGGAACCATGAAAACCTGTTTAGGTGAAGGCTGGCCTGCGATGATGAGTTTTCATGACTCACCTACCAGAAAACTAAAATACAGTTTTGAGATGATCAACAACGGTAAAACGTGGATCGGAATCAATACATCGCTGACAAATGGTTTAGCGATTGAGGCCATTCAAAATGGTGCTATCAAGGAACTCCAAGGTTACCAGGATTTAAAACCAGAAGCGAAAATTGGTTTGAGCCGTATCGATATTTTATTATCTAATGGTGATCATGAGCAGTGTTATGTTGAAGTTAAAAACGTAACGTTGATTGATGATCATGGACACTGTCTGTTTCCAGATTCTGTTACTGAACGAGGCCTGAAACATTTAGGTGAGCTACTGGAACTTAAGCGTCAGGGCATTCGTACAGTCATGTTATACGTGGTTCAAAGAGAAGACTGCCATTCATTCAAGCTTGAACAAACAATCGATCCTGCCTACTGTAAAAAGCTTAAAGAAGTGATTGCTGAAGGTGTGGAGATTTTGGTGTATCAATGTAAGATGTCGCCGGAAGAAATTATCATCCACAAGAAATTACCTATCGTCTAAAATCAATAAGGCCCGGGATATACCCAGGCCTTATATTGCAAAGAAGCTGCTTGAAAAAATCAGGCCGCTTTTTTATCTTTGTTAAAATTCACAGACGCTTCAGTAGTTGTAATACCGTGCTTATCTTTTGAACCTTGCATAAGCTTCAAATGGTTTTGAGCTTTCTTTTCTTTGGTCGTAAGTTTTTTACCGTGCTTCTGCTTTTCGTTCTTGTCACCCATTGGACTACCTCCTAAATACTTGCACTGTTTTCTTATTGTACTATTCCTATCGGATGCTCCCAAAAATACTTTAGTCTTTCCATCTGTTATTAAGTGCTTAATTCATTCCTTTCAATAACTTAAAGCATCAAATAGTTTCCCTTTGTGACCACAAAACAAGGCTTGTGGGGACGCATTACACGACAATTCGACACTACTATTTGCAGAGATCCAGAGGTTTTTGGTCGTTTTGGTGTCAATATCACACTGAAATACTTGGCATTGCCCCTGCACTACCTCTATCCGTGACTAACATAACGGTTCTCGGGGGGGAAACAATATGAACGCATCTACATGTCTATTTATGTTCGCAACACTACTACTATCTGGAAGAGTTCTAGCAAGAGAAGAAGTCATTGCAACAATCACTAACGATGAAAATAAACAAGTTTATACATTCGTCGCAGAAACAAATGAAGAAACAGATTCAATCAAAGCATTCTATAAAGATAATTACTCAGCTGCTGGAAAGAAAGTTGACCGCGAGCTTATGGCCAGCGAAAAACTAACTGAAGGTGGTTTAGTTTTAGAAAAGCGTGGTGACCACGAAGTCCTAAACTTAAAAAGTGATAACTTCGACCTTGATCAAGGTGGAATCGTAACAATCGATACATTATACAATGGAGTGAACGGACAAAGAAAAGAGTACGATCTGCAATTAGCAAAAGCAACTGATGGAGAATGGAGATTATTCAAAGGAAAAACGATTGTAACTAAACTGCACATTGTTGTTAACAAAAAATTTATGTTGGGAGCTGTTGGGGTAAAAGAAATTCAAATGAAATAGAAATACATTTAGATTTTATAAAGGATGGGCCGCTATTGCGGCCCTTTTTTATTTGCAGATTTTTGCTTTTGGATCTTTTTCACATAAGTAAGCTTTAATAGCAGCATTCTCTTTCTTCAACTCAGAGTTCTCCGCCATCACAGAAGCAATTTTTCTATCAGTCTGATTAAATCTTGAAACCAACTCTTTAAAAGCTTCAATCAAAGGAGCGATTAAGTGGTCATAGGCCACAGATTTTAATCCTGAAGCTTTATCTGTTAAGACAACTTCCGGATAAACTTTTTCAAGGTCCTGAGCGATTAAACCAATCTGGTGTTTATCACTAAATCTTTTTTTATCTTTCCAGTCGTAGCTCACACCATTTAGTTGTTGAATTTTTTCATAAGAGCTCATTAAAGGTTTAATGTTTTCTTTTAAGCGCACGTCTGAAGTCGCAGTACATCCTGAACTTGTACAGATTGAAACACCTGCGATATTAAATCCTGTTGCTGATTCAATAATAGTTGAAGAGTTAATAGTCCCTGTTGCTGCAATCGTCCCTGCTGTCGTGATATTTCCTGATGTGTTGAATGTTCCCGCCACATCTAGTTTATAAGTAGGAGCGGCCACACCAATTCCCACGTTCCCATCATGATAAATAGTCATTCTATCAGTAACTGTCGTTGATCCATTTGGAACGGTTGTAAATTTAAGTGAAGTTCCTGCGGCACCACTAGCAAAGAGCTGCGAGGTTACTGCGTACATACTTGCACCGACATATGTATTGTAATTAGACGAAGTATAACTTCCTCTGAAAGCAATCGAACCTAAAGTTTCTCCCGATTTCATAGCGGCAGCACTTGTATTATAGTTTCCTCGGTAATTTGTCAGGTTAACCATTGGGTACCCACCGTTACCGGTAGTGGGATTTCCCATATAGTTATCGTTATTGAATCCAGGATATAAAGCTGTGCTTGAAGTACTATCTGTTTCCAATAAAACAGTAGACTCTCTATTGGTTTGATAAATATTTAGAGTTCCGTAAGGATCCATTGTACCGATCCCAACATCTCCCCAACCATCAATTGTCACTCTATCTACAACTGCACGATCTGTACTCCCACTATTATTGTTACCACTTGTCTGAAAAATAATTGCAGACTCACCATTACCTGTAGATTTCCCGGCGCTGATGATAACATCTCCACCCTTCTTATTTGATCCACCAGCAGTTGCTCCACCTGCACTAAGTGATAAATTCTTACCAATAGTACTTGCGGTTGTATTTCTCTCTACTGCAATTGAGCGATCAACTGTTCCACCAAATGAAATGGTAGAAACTGGTGTTGTAGTCCCAATCCCAAGCGCTGTACTAGTCGTGTTAGCTGTCGTCGTATAACCAACACCACCAACGGCCCAAATCCCAACCTTACTATCAACGTACTGCTTGTTAGCAGCATCCATAATTCCAATTGGATCTGGTACTTCAATAAAACCTGTTAGAGAGTTAACTTTAAGTGATCCGTAAATAGTCTGGTTAGCAGACTTCGAAATATAATCACCTTGAGTAAAAAGTAATTTATTAAAGGCAACTAAAGTTGAATCAGTCGCAGCAATCGCAGAAGTCGCGTTGGTAATTCCTGTTGTACTTAATCCTGTAAGAACCGCTCCTCTTACTTTCGTATCAAAATTTTTCCAGGTAGCGTCCCCTGCATAATATGTTGTTGCATCTGCTGTTCCAGTTGGAGCTGCCGGTAAATTTGTAATTTGTTTTTGTAATTTCCCCATCCCCGAGAGTACAGAATCTGTAGCTGTGATAGCTGTTCCAGTCGCTAATGATAAACTCGTAAGAGGTGTCGCAAGAACTCCGCCTTCAAGAGAAGCCCAAGTATTATCCCCTCTTAAATAAGTTGTATTATCTTTTGTTCCCGTTGCACTTAAATGAGCAAGTGTAACTTTACCGGCCCCAATTGTATTGGCACCAACTGTTCCACCAATATCACCTGTAAGAGTAGTACCAGTTGCTGATGAGCTTACCCAACTTAAAACTCCACTTCCATTTGTTGAAAGGACGTAACCGTTTGTTCCGGCCGATGGAGGAAGTGTTAATGTATAAGCTGCTGTCGCTGCATCAGCTTTTAATGTTACGTAGTTTGTTGTTCCTTTTAATTTTACGTCAGTGTCTAAACTTAAACTTCCAGTAACTGTTCCGCCTGCTGTCTTATCTAATTTCGTATCAACGTATTGTCTGTTTGAAACATCTAACGGAAGAACTGGATCAGGGACATTGGAAATCGTTCCTGCACTTGTAAGTGCTCCACCTGATGTATTTAATTTCAATGCAAGAGCATCGTAAACTGCATTTCCATCCGGTGCGTGAGTTGTATCAGCATCTGTAATGGTCGTTGCAAGTGAAGCACCACCTGCTGGTAAATCTGTAATTTGTTTTTGTAATTTCCCCATCGCCACAAGAATAGAATCCGATGCAGTAACGGCCGTACCAGTTGCCAGCGATAAACTTGTAAGTGGAGTTCCTAATACATCGGCCTTCAATGCTGCCCAAGTATTATCCCCTCTTAAATAAGTTGTGTTATCTTTTGTTCCCGTTGCACTTAAATGAGTCAGTGTCACTTTTCCAGAACCAATTGTATTGGCCCCAACTGTTCCACCGATATCACCGGTCATCGTTGTTCCAGTTCCAGAGGTCGGAGTTGTCCACGAAAGCACTGCTGGATTTGCTCCGTTAGTCGTTAGGACATCTCCACTCGCTCCAACAACTGAAGGAAGAACGAAAACAATATTTGAAGCGACAGCATTAGGAGCTTTTAAAGCAACATAATCTGTTCCACCTGCTGCTAATTCTTTAAATCTCACTTCACCAGTATTACCAGCGGTTGTTCCAAATGGATCAATCGTCACGGCCGCTTGTTGATCTGTAGTCAGTGATCCCGTAGCAGGTCCACCAGCACTGATCCAGCTTAATACACCACTACCATCTGTTGAAAGAACATATCCGTTCGTTCCTGCAGTTGGTGGGAGTGTTAATGTATAAGCAGCAGTTGCTGCAGTCGCTTTTAATGTAACGTAATTTGTCGTTCCTTTTAATTTTAATTGAGTGTCGAGATTTAAATCTCCCGTCATCGTGCCGCCAATTTTAGCGACTTTAGTATCAGCGTAAGTTTTATTAGAAACATCATCTCCATTAATTGGGTCCGGAACATTTGAGATTGTTCCACCACCAGTTAATGATCCACCTGCAGTATTAAGTTTTAAAACAAGAGCATCGTGGACTGCGTTTCCATCTGGTGCATGAGTTGTGTCTGCATCAGTAATCGTTGTTGCAAGAACAGCGGCCCCACCAGCAGGAAGGTCTGTAATTTGTTTTTGTAATTTTCCCATTGCTACAAGAATTGAATCTGAGGATGTGATAGCGGTTCCAGTGGCAAGCGATAAACTTGTAAGACTCGTTCCTAGTATGTCTGATTTAAGTGTTGCCCAGGTATTGTCTCCTCTTAAGTATGTCGTGTTGTCTTTGGTCCCCGTGGCGCTCAAGTGCGTGAGAGTAACTTTGCCGGCCCCAATGGTATTGGCACCGATCGTCCCTCCGATATCACCCGTGAGGGTACTACCAGAGACAGATGCACTAACCCAACTTAAAACTCCACTTCCGTTTGTTGAAAGGACGTAACCATTTGTTCCGGCCGATGGAGGAAGTGTTAATGTATAAGCTGCTGTCGCTGCATCAGCTTTTAGTGTTACGTAGTTGGTCGTTCCTTTTAATTTTAAATCAGTGTTTAGACTTAAACTTCCAGTAACTGTTCCACCTGCGATTTTATCTAATTTTGTATCTACATATTGTCTGTTTGAAACATCTAAAGGCCCAATTGGATCAGGTACGTTAGAAATTGTTCCAGCACTTGTAAGCGCCCCACCTGATGTATTTAACTTCAATGCCAGAGCATCGTAGACAGAATTTCCATCTGGTGCGTGAGTTGTGTCTGCATCAGTGATTGTTGTCGCTAGAACAGTTGTCACTGCAGGCAATCCTGAAATCTTTGCTGCAGGGATATCTCCGTTAGCAATATTTAATTTTGCGTATGGAATATCACCGCTAGCGATATTTAATTTTGCATAAGGAATCGCTGCTGCAGGAATATTTAATTTCGAGTAATCAATTGCCGCTGCTGCATTGATGTCAGCATTAACAATTGTTCCATCGAGAATTTGGGTACTGTTAATTGTTCCGGTAATTTTTGAAGCGGCCACTCCTGCTATCTTTGCATCAGTCACGGCACCATCAGCAATGGTAGCTGTTACAACTGAGCCAGCTCCACCACCTGAAAGATCATCCGCTGCTACCCAATGTGTTCCATTGAACTTTAAAACTTTTCCATTCACTGGTGCCACTGATAAATCGACATCAGTTAGTTGATCGAGATCGTAATCCCCTTCCTGAGCAACAATATGTCCTGTACGTGAGAAGACCGATGTTACGAGTGTTGAGTTACCAATTTTTTGCCAGGCCGTACCGTTTGAAATAAGCCAGTCACCTGTCACGAATGATGTTGTTCCAATCATCCCGTCCGCACTTACAATATAATACGAACCAGAAGATGGAAACGGTACTGGAGTTGGGGCCGGAGGGTTTGTCGAAGCATTAAATGCTCCAAGATAATTAATCCCGGTAGCTGCTCTTGGTTTCCATGTTCCTGATACAGCATCGTAAGATAAAACATCTTTATCAATCGCTGCGATAGCGCAGTTAAACCCTTTACCATTTAAAGTGGCATTACAAATTGAGAAATCAATTGGGAACGTCGCACTTGCATTAGCATCAGATAAAATTAATCCAAAAACTTTTGAAACATCAAAAGAAAAGGCCTTGATAGAATTTGCAATGATCTGAGTGCTCGACTTAGACTCAATAGTGAAGTCTTCGCTTAATGAATTTCCATCAACTTTAACTTGAGTGATATCTGCAAGGCCCTGCCCCGTGATCACGAGTTGATTATTAATGATTTGAACTGAAGATACTGAAGCTGATTTTAGGTTCTCTTTTTTCTTCATTGAAACACTAAGAGTTGATTTATCGGCGATACATCCGGCCAACATAGAAACAACCAATAGAGTGCTAAATAAACCTTTTAGAATTTTAAATTTTTTACATTTAACCATCGAGTCACCTTCATGGGCCTACCCCAGAGAATTGTTATGGTTAAATTATAAATCAGAACCAGACGCAATCAGTCACATCCAAAGTACCGAATAAAATCCGGTACTACAAAAGTATATCTCTTGAACATAAAATCTGTTTAAGTGTTTAATTTTATTTAATAAACAAAAAATTTAATAAATCTTTAAGATTGGTGTAGAGCTTTTGTAGCTAGGAAGAAAAATCCAAGAATAGGCCGCTTTTTTAGGCGGCTTTCTTCACATACTGCTTATTCATTTTTAGTCTTTCGAATTCTTGTAAATCACTCGTAAAATGACTTTTGGTTTTCTCCACCAGAGGAGCAAAAACATTCTTCAATTCTGTCTCGTGTCCTGCGGGTAAAAGATCCTCATAGCGAGCGAAGATATAGAACTCTTCATCAGCACTTCTTTTAGCATTATTTAAATTTCCATAGAAGTTTAAAATTCTCGACTCTAATTTATAGAGCATTGAATCTCTCTCGATTGAAATTTCATGTTTGTCGATTTTCTTAAACACGTCTTCAATCGCCATCGCATCGATACGCTTATAAGGCGCTATCGGAATCGCCAGCTCCAGCATTGTCGAATTTTTAATCTTGTTTAAAAAATTCTTATCAGCGATTTTAAAGATAAATCCTAACTCTGATAATTGGTGGATTTCAACTTTATCAGTATAAGTGTTCACGTCGTTGTCCATTTTGAAATGAACAGGAATCGTCGCGTTCAGACGGAATGATCTAAGGGTATAATGCTCAAGAAGAATTTTTCTCATAACGAACTGAGAGTATATATCTTTATCCAGCCACTTCATTGAAGTCAGCGTGAAATAAGGGCCTTGCTCACTATCGTATGAGAAGAGAATTTCTTCTTTTCTTTCAAACCACGTTAAACGTAAACGGCTATCAAGATAAGACTCATATAATGAAAATAAATCAGTCTTGATGACTTTTATTTTATTACATAACCACACTGGTTTTGATTTCAGTTCACTCAGCGCCTGATTCATACGAAGCAAATGAAAATTGTTATTGAAGTTTTTATAGTGACGTCTTTGCGCCAGACATGTCTGGTCCCAGTTGGCCCAGTGGAATGACAACTCTTTGGTAAGCTTGAGATGCTCAGTCAAATCTCTTGATCCAAGATATTCTTTTAAGCTCTGTGGGTTTACTACGCCTCTGATTGTCATAACGGTCTCCAAATTTTCAAGTATGATCCTTTACGGTCATTCTAGACGGGTACTGGAGCGTGCTGGTGAGAAAAAAAGGAAAATTAAATGTATCTGAAATTATTCTTTTTTTGGCGGCCTAAGAATTCATTAGGCCGCTGGAAGGTGTGTCTTTTTTGAGGCATCAATAAAATTAACTTTCATTTACAGATGGAAGCATTAGGATCTCTACTACAAAGATATGACTTGATTGCTGTATTTTCCTCTAAGAGCTTAGCATTTTGTTGTTTAACGAAAGCAATTTCTTTCTTCTGAATTTGCAGCTCTTTATCGTGCCCTATTAACCGGCCCTTAATGATTTTGATTGATTCAATGATCGGCGCGATAAGCATTGTATAGGCCACTGATCTAAATCCTTTATCATCGCGAGAGACTGCTTCAGGGAAAACCTTTTCTACTTTTTGAGCGATCACTCCCATTTCACGATGGTGAGAAAAATTCTTTTCCGGGAATTCATCACTTCTAAAAAAATAATAAACCCCTTCAAGAGAAGTCAATTTTTCAAGTGCATTTGGAATGACTGTTATATCTTTTTTAAATCTTCCGTCTGACGTTGTAGCGTAGGCCGATGTACCGGCCACTGTTCCATTGACTTCAAGATTGTATGCTGGAGTTGTAGTTCCAATACCAACGCTCCCACCACTAAAAGATATATCAGAACCATTTGTGGCCCACTGACTGCTGAAAACATTTGTTGTAATCACGTGATCGACTGACAACATCGCTCGGGTCAAAACCCCCGCTGTTCCGAGAGTTGAAACTCGCGCGGAAATTCTATCTCCGGCCGCGACTGGTATACTACTTACTGTGTCTGAAGCTGTAGTTGTTGCTGCGGCCAGAGACACGACCACTCCAGTTGAAGCTGCATTTTTATAAATTGTAAAACTAGTGATCCCATCGTTGGTGTTAGCGTCGGCCCTAACGTAAATATTGCTCAGTATCCCTCCTCTCGTAACGAGAACACCATCTATATCAGTTGTGGCGACTGCTGTTCCCTGAGCACCTAAGAAGCGATTCAAGTTAATCGCTTGTGTCCCGTTAGAAGAAAATTTTAGCGTTGTCGCAACGTAAGAAATAACATTAGAGGGGCCTGTCGTATTAATACAGTTTCCCATCCATGCAATACAATCCCCGTACACATCAAGAGCGTGAGCAGGAGTCGTGGTTCCCATTCCTACATACCCATTGCTCGCCAGGCGTATTCTTTCAAAATACGATCCTGCTGAACGAGTGAAAAAACGTAAATGCCCGGATAAAACTGAGGCCAGATCAGTATCTGCATGCCCACTAATAGATGCGACTTCGTTAAATGTTGTTCCGGTATAACCTCTAAAAGCTAAAAACCCAATACGATCATTGGCCAGTAACGCTGTCGGAGCATCTACTGTGCCTCTTGCTCGTCTAAGCATTATTGCTCCCTCTTGTGTCTCGGTGTACGCATCAATATGAAGATCGTCTTCAAAACTACCTCCTCCCACAATACTTAAACCAGAGTCCGGTCGACTGGTTCCAATTCCCACGTTTCCAGTACTTCCTTGAACTACAAATTTTCCATTTATATTCATGGTCGCCGGATAAACAGTAAAATTTTCTCCAGTCACGTTTGCCGTAAAGGCAGGTGAAACTGTAAACGAAGTTCCAGTTCCTCCAACTGTAACGGTACGAGCTTGAGCTGGCGTTGTAGTAGGAATTAAATAATCGCCAACATTTAAAGTGACTGTTTCTGAAGTCGTCATAGTTGTTGTCGTAGTCACGGCCGTCAATGTAGCTGTTCCTGAACTAGTCGCAGTGCCAGCGATAGAAAGTGATGCAGTTGGAGTCGTCGTACCTACTCCAACATTTCCAGTTGCCCTATAAACATCTGGGCCTGCTGTAGTCCAGACTGTTGCCGCAGCAATGGCATTTGATACATACTGAACATTGGTTGCATCACCGAGATCAGTGATTAACGGAGTAGGAACAGTTAACCTTGCCGTCATACCTTGAATAGCAGTTGCACCTGTTAAAAAGTTTACACCATCTTTGGTTACGGAATTGGCCGCAATATTATTGAGCTGTCCCTGAGTTTTATTGAACGCCACTGCGAGAGTGTCGCCAGTAGTAATCGGTAAAAGAGGAATGCTTACAGTTGGAGTCACTGTTCCGAGAGTTGCATCACGGACATCTGTTATAAAAGTGGACCATGTATTGTCCCCTCTTAAATAAGTTGTATTATTTTTTGTTCCAGTTGCACTTAAATGCGCAAGTGTAACTTTTCCAGATCCAATAGTGTTAGCGCCTACAGTTCCACCAATATCACCGGTCAATGTTGTTCCCGTGACGGAAGTGGGAGTTGTCCACGATAGTGTAGAGGGATTTAATCCATTGGTCGTTAGAACTTGTCCACTTGTTCCAGCACTTGGAGGAAGAGTAAAAGTATAAGCAGTAGTGGCCCCGTCTGCTTTTAATGTAACGTAGTTTGCAGTTCCTTTTAATTTTACATCAGTGTCCAGACTTAAACTTCCAAGAACTGTCCCACCTGCAGTTTTGTCTAATTTCGTATCAACATACTGTCTGTTTGAAACATCCAAAGGGCCAACCGGATTAGGAACATTAGAAATTGTTCCTGCACTTGTCAGTGCTCCACCTGATGTATTGAGCTTTAAAGCAAGAGCATCGTACACCGAATTCCCATCCGGTGCGTGAGTTGTATCAGCATCAGTAATGGCAGTTGCAAGAACAGTTGTTACGGCCGTTAGACCTGAAATTTTTGCGGCAGGAATATCACCGTCGGCAATATTTAATTTTGCATAAGGAATTGTGGCCGCAGGAATATTTAATTTCGAGTAATCAATTGCCGCGGCCGCATTGATATCAGCATTAACAATTGTTCCATCGAGAATTTGTGAACTGTTAATTGTTCCGGTAATTTTTGAAGCGGCCACTGCTGTGATCTTTGCATCGGTTACTGCACCGTCAGCAATCGTAGCTGTGACCACTGAAGCAGCTCCCCCACCTGAAAGATCATCTGCTGCTACCCAATGAGTTCCGTTAAATTTTAAAACTTTTCCATTCACTGGTGCCACTGATAAATCAACATCAGTCAGTTTATCAAGATCGTAGTCTCCTTCCTGAGCAACAATATTTCCTGTGCGTGAGAAGACAGATGTCACAAGTGTTGAGTTACCAATTTTCTGCCAGGCAGTTCCATTTGAAATAAGCCAATCACCTACTACGAATGAAGTGGCACCAATCATTCCATCTGCGCTGACAATATAATAAGACCCGGAAGTTGGAAATGGATTTGGAGTTGGTGCCGGAGGGTTTGCTGAAGCATTAAATGCTCCAAGATAATTGATCCCAGTGGACGCGCGAGGCTTCCATGTTCCAGTATTCGCATCGTAAGATAAAACATCTTTATCAATGGCAGTGATAGCGCAATTAAAACCAAAGCCATTTAAAGTGGCACTACATAAAGAAAAATCAATTGGAAAAGTCGCACTTGCATTGGCGTCAGATAAAATTAAATGAAATAGTTTTGAAACATCAAAAGAAACTGCACTCAGGGAGTTGGCAATAATCTTAGTGTCTGTTTTAGATTCGATACTGAAATCTTGATTAAGTGAATTCCCGTTAACTTTTACTGCTGAAATATCTGTGAAACCGGCACCTGTTATGACTAATTGATTATTAATAATTTGAACTGATGAAACATTGGCAGATACACTAACTGATGTATTAGTCTTTCTTTTTAAAGAAATATCAATCTTCCCTTTATCAGCAATACAACCGCTAATCAGAATTAAAAGAATTAATAATTTTAAATTTTGTTTGCGCATTTCCACCAACTATTATGAAGACTATGGGTCATTCTCCTAAGTATAACTTGCCTTACATTAAAGACGAACCTGGTGCATTTTTACCTATGAGAATCTACTAAATTTGGACCTTTAATATCTAGTCCACGCTTATGTATGTTCATGTATGAAAACAAACTGCCGTTAATTTGAGGCTCAGCTCATCTCTTAGATATTTTCAATCTGAATAAACTGGCAAAAAATTATCCTGATAGTGCCTTTTGCAATTTCTGCTATAATTTCTAAATGAAGAATCCTTTTGATGTTCTTGAACAAAATTCGCTTAACTATAAGCTCACTCCAATTTCATTTAGAGAGATTTTCTTTATAGCTGAAGCACCATGCGACATCTACGCGCAAGTAGATGGTCTCCTAAAAGTTGTTCTTCATAAAAAAGCAGAGATCAGCACTCCAGTATTAAAAGAGCTGTTACAAAAAAAGCTAGCAAACCTCTTTGTTATAGAAGACGACCGCAATCTCTTAAAGCTTGCTCAGCAGGATAACCTTACCAGTGTCACTCGCTCACTTTCTATTGGTGATCCACTAGAAAAAGCTCGTCTTCAAACCAACCTACTCACTTTGAATATGGGTTACCTTTACGAAGACCCGACAGACGACAACAACCTGAACCTACAAGTTCAAAGTGCAAAGAACCTGGCGACTTTTTTATTCAACAAACCTCAAATTCACGAAGCGCTTTACAAAGAATTTATCAAGCAAGGCCATCACTACATCTTTGCCCAACCATTTCTCTCAACTTTGTTTCTTTTAGGCGTCATGAAAAACTCACGTCTGTATATCGACAAAGATATCGAGCTTTTTTTCCTGACCAGCTATTTTAAAGACATTGGTATGTCGGCCATTCCGGTTGAAAAATACAATGATGATCATTTAACTGATGATGACAAAAAACTCCTGGCCTCTCACCCACAGCTCTCTGTGAACATTTTGAAAGGTCGCGTGCCACTACCTCCCAATCATTTAAAGATCATTGAGAACCACCATATCTACAGCACACTGACTAACCAGATGAACCTCTCATCGAAAGATGATCCGAATAATATTTTTGGATTTGAAACCATGATGATTTCAGTGATGGACACAGTGGCCGCAATGACAACTGACAGGCCGTTTAGAAAAGCAGAGTCTTTATATAAAAGTTTGGATCTGATTCGTCTTTTAATTGGTGAGCAATACCCTCAGGAATTCAAATTGATCGTCTTCTATTTCAAAAACTTCTTTAAATCCCTCTAATTAAATAGCGGAGTATTTTCCTCCAGCGTAAAAATCTTTTCAAAGTGTTTTTTGATGTGAAACACTTGTGTTACAGATTTTTAAATTGCCAAGAAATTCTACGGAGGGAAATAATGGCGACAACTGATATTAGTCCGTTAACGGGTATAATTGCCGAAGAACTGGTTTATGTTGATTTCGGAGAGCACGAAGGAAAATCAGTGCTAGAAATCGCTGACACTCTACCAGACTTCTACGAATTTCTGGTTGAAAGCAAAGAGGGTGGTAAATGCATTATCCGCCGCTCTAAAGACAAGAGCTTTAGGCTTTATGTCTCTCAAACCGCTCACTAAAAGCTTAATCGCATGCGGGGAGCGTAAATTCCCCGCTTTTTTCTCCTTTCTTAACAGAATCCTAACATTCAGACCTTTATATTTTGACCAAAATTGTCGATTATAAACCTATGTTTAAATTGAAATCTAAGACGCAAGATGCCCTATTATTCTACGTGCTAAGAACCATCTCTTTGGTAGTGATCGCTCTATTATTAGGGATCATTTATATTTTAATAAAAGCGGCATGGCCGGCAATTAGCAGCAACGGAATTCGTTTCCTTTTTGGAACTGAATGGAACCCTGTTGAAGATCGCTATGGTGCTCTCCCATTTATTTTTGGAACATTGGCCACTTCACTGACAGCACTTCTTATCGCTACACCAGTGAGTGTAATGATCGCACTTTTTATTACTGAATACCTTCCTAAATCATTTTCAAGAATCGTTGCTTTATTAATTGAAATGGTTGCGGCCATCCCGAGTATTATCTTTGGTCTTTGGGGTATTTTCTATCTCGCTCCTTTTGTTAAAAGCACCCTTGCTCCTTTTTTAAAACTCCACTTTGGATTTCTTCCGATTTTTCAGGGGCCAAGTTTCGGGATCGGGATTTTAACTGCGGCACTTATTTTATCCATCATGATTGTCCCAACCATCTCTTCAATTTGTAGATCAATCTTTGAGCTTATTCCTGCTCACCAGAAAGAAGCTTCGTATGCACTTGGCTCTACAAAATATGAAATGATTAAACTCGCTGTTCTCTCACCTTCAATTTCAGGAATCACTTCTGCAGTTGTTTTAGGATTGGGACGGGCACTTGGTGAAACCATGGCCGTGACCATGTTGATTGGTAACTCACCGATTATTTCCAAATCGCTCTTTTCTCCGGCAGCAACCATGGCCTCAGTCATGGCCAATGAATATGCTGATGCCAATACGCCACTGCATGTTTCATCACTATGTTACTTAGCACTACTTCTCTTCTTAATAACTTTCCTTTCAAATCTTTTTGCTAGAACGATAGTAAAAAGTTTTTCAAAAGGGTGATTGAATGAATTATAGACTGTATCGAAAATTCAAGAACACACTCTTTTTGCTATTAACACTTGCGAGTGCTCTTGCTGTTTTAATTCCGCTGTTCATGATTATTCAGTTCGTTTTAGTACAAGGAGCAAGCTCACTTAGTTTGAGCTTCTTTACTGAGCTTCCTAAACCGGTTGGTGAAACTGGTGGTGGGATGAGGCATGCGATCCTGGGAACAATCTACATTGTTCTTTTAGGGGCCGCGATTGCTATTCCTATTGGGGTGACGTGCGGGGTTTATTTATCTGAGTTTCGTAAAAGTAAACTTTCTAAAACACTTAAGATGACTGTGGACTTAATGAGCGGGATTCCTTCGATTGTTATCGGGATCTTTGCTTACTTAACAGTTGTTGTTCCCTTAAAGAGCTTCTCTGCTCTTGCCGGTGGTATCGCTTTAAGTATCATCATGCTTCCAATTATCATTAAAACATCAGAAGAAATTTTAAAACTGGTACCAGACCATATCCGTGAAGCGGGCCTTGCCCTTGGTCTTCCACGTTGGAAAGTTATTTTGTTCATTATCTTGAAGGGATCGATTTCAAATCTTTTAACCGGGATGATTCTAGCGATCTCTCGTGCGGCCGGTGAAACTGCTCCTCTATTATTTACCGCATTCGGAAATATGTACTACAGCTATTCATTAAACGAGCCTATGGCCTCGCTTCCTGTACAGATTTATACTTACGCGATCTCGCCTTATAAAGACTGGCAACGCCAGGCCTGGGCCGGTGCTTTTGTCCTGATGGTTCTCATTTTAACAATGAATTTATTTGCCAGATTTATTCTGACAAAAATTAAAGATAAGAAAGGGATTTAACAATGTCGAATTTCAGTGACGCCAAAGTTATTCTTGAAGCTAAAAAACTAGAAGCATGGTTTGGCGACTTTCAAGCTGTAAAAGGGATTACCGTTGATTACCGCGAGAAGACTATCAATGCTATCATTGGTCCTTCAGGTTGTGGGAAATCGACTTACCTGAGATGCTTAAACCGCATTCACGAAGAAATTGAAGGGGCCCGCACAGCAGGAGAAGTTCTGCTTGAAGGGAAAAATATTTACGATAAAAAAGTCGACGTTGTAGACGTTAGAAGAAGAATCGGGATGGTTTTCCAAAAGCCCAACCCATTTCCTTCAATGACAATTTTAGATAATGTCGTCATCGGTCTAAGACTTCAGGGGATCTCAAAAAGATCGACTTTGCTTGAGGCAGCGGAAGTTTGTTTAAAAAAAGCTGCTCTATGGGAAGAAGTTAAGGATAAACTAAACTCAATGGGGACATCTCTTTCAGGTGGTCAGCAGCAACGCCTTTGCATTGCGCGCGCTCTAGCGGTTAATCCTCCGGTTCTCCTGATGGATGAGCCTACCTCAGCACTTGATCCGATAGCTACAGCAAAGATTGAAGAGCTGATGAACGAAATCAAAAAAGAATACACGGTTATTATCGTGACTCATAACATGCAACAAGCGGCCCGTATTTCTGATTTCACTTCCTTTTTCGTTTATGGGAACATGATAGAGCATGGTCTGAGTTCGGATATATTTACGAACCCAAAAGAAAAACAAACTGAGGATTATATCTCAGGGCGTTTCGGTTAAATCTAGGAAAAATTATTATGGATATTTGTGCAAGAGATCTTCGCGATCACGTTTTAAAAATGGCCAGTCTGGTTGAAGCCTCTCTATCGAGTTCGCTCAACGTAGAAAAAACGATGGAAGACGTCTTCGTTTTAGAAAAAAAGATTAATGAGTTTCACATCCTGATTGATGATGCTTGTTTTAAATATATAGCGCTTAAAGGCCCTACAGCAAAAGACTTAAGAACGGCAATCGCTGTTATGAAAATCAATGCTGATTTAGAACGCATGGGAGACCAGGCCGTAAAAATCAAAAGACACCAGGTGACTATCAACCGTGAAATTCTTCTATTGAAGAATATGGCCCTTGAAGTAAACCTGATGGTAAAAAATGCTCTTGATTCATTCGTGAGAAGCAATACGAAACTGGCAACCGATGTTATTCATCACGACCAGGAAATCAATGCTATGAACCGCGATATCGTAAGAGACTACATCAACCAGATTAAAAATAATGAAATCAGTTTTGATGAAGGCTACAGTATCATCAAAATTTCTAAAAACTTAGAGCGCATCGGTGACCATGCTAAAAACATCGCCGAAGACGTTATCTTTTTAGAGTCAGGATCAGACATCCGTCACAACCCTGAATACAAAACTGGAAAAAAGGATTCTTAATATGGAAAACGCTAATATTATCGTTGTTGAAGATGAACAGGAAATCAGCGAGCTGATTCTGTCTCAACTAAAAGTCCTGGGTCACAACATCCTGACTTTTGGCGATGGTAAAAAAGCTTTGGATTATATTCAAAGTAACGATGGAAAAGAAGCTGCAAACACTCACCTCTTTATCCTGGATCGCATGCTTCCTTCGGTTAACGGAATGGAGATCTGCAAGTTCATTCGTCTTTTTAATCCAACGAAAACAACTCCGATCTTAATGCTGACGGCACTTAGTACTCCTGAACAAATCGTTGAGGGTCTTGATGCCGGTGCTGACGATTACATGACGAAGCCATTTGACCTGGCGATTCTGCTAGCGCGAGTAAGATCACTTCTTCGCCGTAGAGAAGTCAGCAACCGCACACCGGAAAATAAAAACATTCTCCGCCACAAAGAATTGGTTGTTGATTTAGATCAATGTAAAGTTTGGATTGAAGGACAACTTTTAGAATTAACTTTATCTGAGTACAAAATCCTTTGTTGTTTCATGCTTTCTCCAGGGAAAGTCTTAACAAGAAACCAACTGGTAGAATACATCCAGGATGGCCCTGTTCATGTCACAGACAGAACGATTGACACTCATATCTTCGGCCTTAGAAAAAAATTAGGTGACTACTCTGCCATTATTGAAACGATCAGAGGGATTGGTTACCGTGTCGTTGGCCATGATTGAGATTCGTTATAAAAAGATTCTCTTTTTCCAGGCCTTCTTTTTATTCGCGCTAGGCGCTTTCGTTTACAACTTTTTCAAGAAGTCTTTCGGCCTCCACAATGTGGGGGCGACGTTCTGGAGTTTCTATCTCCTGACATGGTTTATCTTTATTGTCTTCAACCTGCTCTTCTTGAAGTTTTTTGCTCTTCCCACTAAAGGACTGCTGAAAAAACTTGAATCAACCACATTACCTGAAGACTTAAGCTGGTCAGTGATCGAAGACACGCTCTCAAAGCGCGATGTCCATCACCAGTTAATTCAGTCTGAGTATGAAATTGAGAATCTAAAGTACAAAATCCTTTTAGACTCTCTTCACGATCCCGTTTGCATTTTTGGCCAAGACCAGATCATTTTATACTCTAACCAGACTTTCGATTTATTATTTAATATTCCTGACCATTCTAAAAAGAGTTCTCTTTTAGAAGTGACCCGCAACCATGAGTTTCATGATTTTATTAAAAAATCTATTTCGACAGATGAAGTGCAAAAGCTAGATGAGTTTAGCTTCAACCCGATTCAGGATTCCTTTAAGAAGTATTTTGAGATTAAAGTTTTCCCTCTTAAAACGATTCAGAATTATCTCTGTGTTATGCACGATGTGACAGAAAGAAAACTGGCCGATCAAATGCGCGAAGACTTTGTCGCCAATTTCTCTCATGAAGTCAGGACTCCTCTTACCATTTTAAATGGCCAGACTCAGACACTAAAGATATTGTTGGAAAAAAATAAAGAGTTCGACGCTGAATACAAACCGATCTTTGAAAAGCTGGATAATAACTCCAGACGTCTTCTAAGTCTTTTTAACGATCTTCTAAGACTGACTTCAGTTGAAAAGAGAAAAGATTTATTTAAAGAAGAAATTCATATTGAACCTATCATTGAAGGTCTTGCAGAAGAGCTAAAAATTAATTATCCGCTGAAGTCGATTCGATTCACTTACGACTTCAGAGCTCCTATTTTATACGTGGACTATAACCTCTTTGAGCAGGTTATGATTAATCTTATAGATAATGCCTACAAGTACCTCGGGGCCCTTGGAAACGTCAGTATTACGACTTCTATCGTGGGTGAAAACTCGATGCTGGAAATCACTGATGATGGGATGGGAATTCCTGAAGATCAACTTCATAGAATTTTTGAGAGATTCTTCAGAGTCGATGCTTCACGCTCCAGTGAAGTGGCCGGAACCGGACTTGGTTTATCAATCGTTAAACATATCGTGCAAAAGCATGACGGTAAAATCAAGGTAAGCAGCAAGTTCTCCAAAGGGACAACTTTTACAATCCTATTTCCAAATAAAAAATAATTAACTTACAAGTTTTAGAATAATGTTTGGTTGTTCATTAGAATTTTTTAACATCGCTAAACTTGCAGCTTGGGCAATCTGACCTTTCATCTTATTCGCCACTTCTTTAGCAACATCTGTATCGCGGATTTTTGAATTACTGTCTGAGATATTTTCACGAGATACTAAAAGGTTATTCATAACAGATCCGATTCTGTTACTCATACTTCCTAATTGCGCTCTTGAAGATCCGATATCCGACATCATCTTATCAATTGACGAAAGTGAACTCTGTGCCCCTTCTTTTGTTCTTAAATTAACATGCTTGATACCAAAGTTAGTGCTCGAGTCCAGAATCTTACTCATGTCATAACGGATTCTATCATCGCTTGCCAGACCATTGATTCCAACCTGAAGATCGTAGACACTTTCTTTTCCCTTAATGATGTTATTACCATTAAAGCTTGTTGAAGCTGTGATACGTTCTACTTCATTTTTTAGTTGCTGAAATTCAGCATCCATTACACTTCTCTCAGCACTTCCCAACGTATCGTTGGCCGCTTGCATAGCAAGTTCACGTAAACGAGAACCCATTCCTTGCATAACTCCCAGTGAGCCTTCTGCAACTTGTAGTAGAGAAATTGAATCGTTTGAGTTTCTTTCTGCTTGATAGTTACTGCGAATTTTTGCTCGCATTGTTTCTGAAATCGCAAGACCTGCGGGATCAACTGCAGACCTAACAATACGATCCCCTGAAGATAATTTCATATCTTCTGTGGCCAGCTCTTCAGTATGCTGTTGAACATACCTTTGTGCCGTCATCGAATTTAAATTCGTTGAGACTCGCATTACTAGATCATCCTTGAAGAACACATTTAAAGTTTCAACCATGAAACCTCAAGGACTTATCGGCAGTATTTTCTTATACCTGAATTTTTTGCCCTTTTTTAGAATAGCTTAGCGTAACACTCAAGAAGTTTTGCGTTCACATTCTGTCTATGAAATTGCTGAACGAACTCAAATCCCCTAGCAATCATGTTTTCTTGCAAACTTACGTCGTTTAATACTTTAAGCATTTTGTCAGAGATATCCTGCACTGATAGTGGATCAATATACACAGAATCTGGGCCAGCACTCTCCGGAAAGCATGAACCAAAACTTGTGATGACAGGAGTTTTAGAAAAGAGGGCCTCAACAATAGGAAGACCGAAGCCTTCAAAGTGTGAAGGAAAACAAAAGAGATCTGCTGTTTGATAAAAAACAGGCAGCTCATTAAAAGGAATGTTTGAAAGAAAATGGATACGATTTGCGAGTCCTAAATCCTCTGCTTTCTTCTTGCAGCTTTCTAAATATTTTTTTCCGTTTCCGATGAGAACTAAATCCTGCTCTACCTGATTGGTGATTTTTGCATAAGCTTCAATCAGAGCAAGTTGATTTTTTCTTTCTTCGAATGCACCTACATTTAAAATAAACGGGCGATCAAAACTGTATTTGGCCATGAGTGCTTTTTGCTCTGAGAAGTCTCTCATTTCATAAAAAACCGGATCACAACTTTGGTAGTGAACAACAATCTTCTTTTCATCAACACCTAAGAACTCAATCAAGTCTCTTTTTGTCTGCTCACAGATCGCAATAACCATATCTGCATTTTTACCGGCGTAGCTGAATTTCTTTTTATAAGTAATACGGTCAATAAGTGGAAAGAACTCCGGGTATCTTAGAAAAATCAAATCGTGAATCGTCACCACCGATTTAAATTTTGCTCCATCAAGCCCAACTGGAATCTCATGCGAGAGTCCGTGGTACAAATCCAGGTTGTCTTTTTTAAGATCAGTAACCATTGAAAAAGATCTCCATAATGAAGGGATCTTTTGAGCAAGTAAACTTTGAGGTTCGCGGATATTAAGACGAGGGCTCGCGTGCTCTTTTAACCAGCGCTGCGCTCTTTCATCAGCAACAGAAGGAGTATAAAGAAAAATTTCTTCCTGAGAGTAATCAAGTAAACCTTCGATTAATCCTCTTGAATAATTTCCTAAACCGCGAAAATTTTGGGTAGCTCTTTTTCCATCGAAACCAAGGCGCATGAGAGAAGTCCTGACAAGAATTTTAGTTTAAAAACCTAGGTTGAATTTTATACTAAAACTTACTGAACCTGCTAGGGCCATCGTGCTCTTTGGGACGGAATTAATAACAATCTTTGGCTGAAGTTTGATTTTGGGATTATTTTTAATTAGTTCTTTCCAATTTAGCTTCTCAATTTTGAGATTTAAGCATCTTCCTTCACACTCTAAGTCATTTAGCTTTTTATCAAATGACACAAGTTTTACCATCCCATTTTCGTTTACCGGGAAGCCTTCTTGCGCGCGATCTAAGATTGCGTACACTTCGATTTTTTCAATAAACCCTAAGGAGTCTTTTCTTTTGGCATTATCAATATGAAGCAATAATGAATCCAGGCGAATCCAATCGATGAATGTAAAATCAATTTCACTAAGCGAATTTAAATCGACATCCATGGCCTCTAAATCAAGTTCCATTCCACCTTTAGTAGAAATCGTCGTATTAGCTAAAACGAATGCAATGGTTTGAAAAAGCTTTCCAAAAACCGGGAATTTACCTGTATTTCTAGCGTACTCATCAATCTGAGTAGCATCGACTTTATATGAGAAATTAATAGGTTGATCATTGCGGAGCTGGTCCACAGTCATAGGCTTCACAAGAGGAGTCAGCTTCTCTTTTCCACAAGAAGTGAATCCCATTAGGGCCACAAGAATTAGAAGCAGAGAAAGCGTTTTTTTCATTCCCCAATTTATAACATGTGTATAAATTTTGTGGGGTGACTTTGTAGTTTTTTCACTAAAGACATTATCTTTAACACCCTTTTTTTAAATCCGATAGAATTCACCCTAATGAAAACGAAACTACTTACCATTCTCGCTCTGGGAATGCTTCCTATTGGAGGCCTTCTGGCGGCGTCTTACGACACCCTACCTAAGCACGTTAATACACTCGTGTTTAAGCAGGTAATGGTCTCTAAGATAGAGTCTGAGTACAGTGATTCCGGGTCCAATGAAACTCTTAATATGAGAGAGGAATTCACTTCCAGCCGCCTGGAAGATATTAGTTCGGTTATTAAGACTTATTTCGAGCAATTAAAAGCGATTTCTCCAGAGGCCTATACTAACTTCTCCTTAGGGGAATTCTCGGCGAATGTGGCCGCAGATGTAAATGCCCAGGGTTTTGGTTATGGATTCGGGATTACAGACCGTTTAACGGTTTATGGGTCACTTCCTATTTATCATATTCAGACTGATATCAGGTTCCGTCAGACAAAAGCTTCAAACCTAGCAGCAGTTCAGGCGACGATAAGAAATGCTAATCCTGATACAGCGATGGGAAAATTCGTAAAAGACTTAACACTTCAGTTGCCAAATACGAACGAAGAATTACTGCAATCTCTTGTCACAAATTACTATGGGTATAAACCTATTGGTAAATGGGAAAAAGACGCTCTTGGTGATGCTGAGATCGGATTTATTTATCGCTTAACAGATTTCTCTGACAAAGGGGTTTCTGTTGCTGCTGGTGCTGTTCTTCCAACTGGATCTCCAGATGATCCTGATTCTCTTCAAGACGTATCGACTGGTGACGGTCAGTATGATGGATTCGTTGAAGTGGCCTCAGGGATTTCATTTTTAGATAGTACATTTCAATTTGATTTAAAAGGCCGCTACACATACCAGTTCGAATCTAAAAAAGAAGTCCGCTGGATTGAAGATGCTGATCTTCCTCTTGCTCAGACCAAGCGTACTGTAAGTCAAAAACTTGGTGATAAAGTCGAGGCCACTTTCACTACAACTTACAACCCTACTTACTGGATGAACTTAAACGCCTCATACCTGATGGGAATGACTGGTAAAACAAATTACTATGATGTCTCTGACCCGGATGTAAAAAAAGCACTGGAGTCTGAAACAAATTCAAGTAATCAATGGGTCAGAGTAGGAATTGGGTTTTCTACAGTTGAAGCTTATAAGATGAAAAAATTTGATATGCCACTTGATATTGGAGTGACAGCTCAACGTCTGCTTAATGCTAAAAATACGGCCAGCTATGACCGTATTGATTTTGATTTTAGAATGTACTTCTAATTTTACTAGCTATTGAATATAAGAATAAAAAATCTTTCCATTCTCTTCACTGACTAACTTGTATGGATCATCTTTAATTAAAAGACACCCATCAAGATCGTAGAAATCTACGCCGCCTGCGATATTTAGTGCACTAGATATTCCCAGACTTGTTTCAACCATACACCCAAGCATTGTTTTAAGACCCAGCACTTTCGCTTGTCTTAATTGCTTAATGGCACGCATGTATCCACCGGCCTTCATCATCTTCACGTTTACAGCATGGAATCTCTCAACGTGGTATTCGTTCACTTCTTCTTTTGTCACCGATTCATCGGCCATTAACATGACGTTTGAATGCTTTTTTAATTCCAGCGCTTCATCGTGCATATTACTTGGTAGTGGTTGCTCTAAAAACTCCAGACGATTAATTTGTGGGAATTTTTCTAAGAACTGTAGTGTCTCTCTTGCTGATTCAAAAGACTCGTTAGCGTCCACTCTTAAAGGAACGTTCGTTAATCTTAAAACTTCTGCACAGAAATCCTGAGCGATCTCGCGATTCACTTTTACTTTTAATACTGAAAATCTTTGAAGGTTGTTGTCTTTGATAAAACTTTCGATCTTTCCAATTTCCATAATAGGAATTGAAAAAGAAGTCTTAACGCTGGCAATAGTATTTGTTCCCATTAACTGAGGAACTGTCTTACCTGACAAAATTGCTACGTAATGAACGAAGCTTGACTCTATCCCGAATTTTAATGACTGCGGAAGATCCGTTGTTTCCAGGTAGGCCACAACACTTTCGACGCCATTGAACTCTTGAGGGGCATTGTTTTTAAATTCTTCGAACTTTTCCAGGATCAGGTCGCGGCTTTCACCATATCGCACATTGAAGGCCACTTCGCCGTAAGCTTCAATTGATCCATTTTTCACCTTAACGATGAAGTTCTTCTTAGTATCTGAGCTATTTCGTGAAATATTCCAGGTAAACTTTAGAGGAAGTTCTATTTCTTTTATTGACCACGTAAACATCAGTTACTCTCGCAAAGGTAATTTTATTAAATTTCATTTAATGATACTATAATTTATGTCTGTTAATAAAGATATTATCATCCGAGTCGGTCTCGGTGTCGTTTTAATTGTTGTCTTCGCCAAAGTGGTGGGGCCAGTTATCTTTGAAATCTTAAAAAGAAAAATCCCTGGTGCCTACAATCCTGAAAATGATATTGATGGAATGATCAAACGCCAGAAAGAAAGACTGCGCTCTCAATATGGGTTAGTGGGCAGACAAGAATCTGTTGTCCTCAAAGAAACAAATGAATCTGTTTCTCATGCTCCTTCCGCTCCTGTGACAAAAGAAGTTGAAACACTCTACAAAGAAACCCGCTGGGGTGGTGGAGATTTCGCCAAAGGTATCAAAGACGAGATCACTAAAACTTATTCATACACACTTGCTGAAACGAAAGTGAATGCCTTTATCCTTTTATCAGAAAAGAGAAAGTACTTGGGTTACCTGAGTGTTGAAAATCAAAAATCATTGGATGCTATTAAGCACTACCTTAGCCTACTGATGTTGTTTCTTATTATGATTGAAGAAATCAGAAACAAAGAATTCAATCTTATCGATCGAGTGGCCAAAAAATGTCACGTCGATCCTATGGAATTTGCCCTGGCACTACAATTAAAAGTACTCTTTGCCTTGTCTGCTAAAAGAGAAATGAAAGAAGATCGTCTTTATGAAAATAAACTCACTCTTCATCAATACTCTGAAGATACAATGAAAGAGGCCACAGATTTAATCCTGAAAAAAGAGGCCAATCTATGGGCCAAAGGGCATTCGATCTTTATAGAAGAGCTCAGCCTGCTCCTGACTTATGCGGACGTTTTAATCCCTACGCCTAAGGTTCAACACAAAAAAGATATCGCTACAGCTTATACGATTCTTAAGGCCACTCCTGAAATGGAAATGGAAGAAATTAAGAAGATCTATAAGAAGATGGCGATGCTAAAGCACCCCGATAAAATTGGACAATTGAAACTGCCAAAAGCTTTAGAGAAAAAAGCTATTTTAAATTTTAATCATATACAAGAAGCCTACGACATCATCAGCGTAGAAAGGAAAAAATAATGTTCTCAAAAAATGAAAAAGTCATTCATGATATAAAATGTGCACTCATTGATGTGATCAGTGAGACCAACGGAATTACGATCAACGATACTCTGGAGCTCCTTGCTTACCATCCTGAATTAAAATCTAATCCTTTAGTGGAGAAGTCATTAGCTGAATTTAGAAAACTTATTATTGGTTTTCATAATAACGATGTCGATATTTCAACACTCCTGTCTCACCCTTTTTCAGAGGCATTTTTCGGATTTTTTAAAGATTTTCCACTTTCATATCATGAAGAGCATATCCATTTAACCGGCTCTCTTTCTGCTGAGTTTATTTTTCCTCGCTTAAAAGTATTACTAGAAGGTCCGGATAAGCAACTGTATGAAGATAAGATCAAACAAGTTTACGGTGACAATGCTATTCCACTTAACTCTGTTGAAGACGTTGACCGTTTAATCAGATTAAAAGAGGGTGAACAATTTAAGACCTATTTAAAAATTCTTTATTTATCAAAACTTATTCTGACGACTAAAGAGGCCCACGTTGAAGCTGCCTACCACATGGCCAGTGAGCTCTATTCAAAATATAATGTTGGAAAAATCAGACTTAAATTCACTCTTTCAAGAAGTACTGGAATCAGTGATGAACAAATCCCGGGATTAGAAAATTTAACTGAAGACGATGTTGTTCTCGGCCTTTATGAAGGCTTCATGAAATTTAAAGCAGAAAAACCATTCTTTAATTTCATTCTTTCACCTAGCTTTAGAAAAGAGTCTAACTTTTTTGATCAAAGTGCTTACCCTTCTAAGAAAGAGCATTTCGAAGATCAGGTTATGACGATTATAGAAATTCTGAAAAAGTATCCATTTCTCTCTGAAGTGTTAAGTGAAGTTGATACGGTTGGAGATGAGAAAGAAGTTTATAAGAAAAAACATTTCCTTGAAATGAAATCAGGGCTTCGTCGCCTGCAATTCCAGGGATTCAAAATCAGAAGTCACCATGGCGAGACATGGAAGATTTTAAGGCTCGGTGTTCAGGCCGTAGATAACGCTCTCAACATCTGGCATATAGATACACTTGAGCACGGGCTAAGTCTTGGGATCAATCCCAACTTTTATTTTCACCGTCTATACCAACGTATTATGGAAATGAATCAGCAGCAAAAACCACTTAATCCAAAAAGCTTTGAATATGATGAAATTATGGATATGGAATGGCATGACGAAGAAGTTAGAGAAAAAATTATCAATGGTATAACTCTTAATCCGAAAGAAATGGTGAAGTTCCTCAAAACAAAATTTCATACGGCCCGCGAAGTTGAGCATTATCAGCATGACGTTTTAAACCGCATGATTAATAAGAAAGTTTCTCTGGTTGCTCTTCCCTCTTCAAATTTAAAATTAACGGGTGCTTTCCCGGATTATAAAGACCATCCATTTTCGTGGTGGGAGAAAAAAGGGGTTCAGCTGGGAATAGGGACCGACAACTACATTACGTTGAGTACGAACTATATTCAGGAACTTTTGATTCTTCTTTACTCAAATCCAAATAGTTTAAAAATTACAAAACTGTTAATGGTCGCGACGAAAGAAACTCGTCGTCCATACATTAGTCATTTGTTGTGGGAAATGAGAAAAACTATTCGCGGAGAATGCGTTGAGCTTCAAGCGACACCATCTCAGGAGTAATATCCACCATACACTTCTGGTAAACATCCTGAGAACAACTGCCACGGCCGTCTTTAGTGCACGGCCTGCACGGTAGATCGACTTCCATTGTATGAATCTGCTTTCCAGTTGTGAAACCAAAAGCAGTAGGCCCCATAAGAGACAATGCTTTAATCCCTAAAACATCGGCCACATGAAGTAATCCTGTATCAGCAGAAATAACCAGTTCTGATTTCTCAATCAGAGCGCAGCTTTCAACCAGAGACAACTTTCCCGCCAAGTTTTCAACTCGAGATGGATCAATTGCTTTTAGCTCTTCACAGAAATGATCTTCTTTCCCACCTAACACAACAAAGTTATGCTCAGGCATAATTGAAATTAATTTCTTCCATAAAGGCAGAGGCCATCTCTTCATTTCCCAGGCCGCAGAAGGAACCAGTACGATGGTCTTTTTATCTTTTAAGAAAGGACTTACTTTAGCACGGGCCTCTGGTTTGAAATCCCAAGTCACAAGCTTTTCATCATCGTTGGGAGCAATCCCCCATTTCAATAATGGTGCTCGGTATGAGTGGATCCCTTTAAAAGGTTTTGGAAAAGTATTAATTCTGAAAGTGAATAATAAAATTCGTTTAAAACGATCCTTTGAACGTGTTAACCAGTTAGGTTTTTGCAACAGTTTAAATCTCATCATTAATGATAAAAGTGATGAACGTAAATTGTTATGGGCATCGTAAACGTGATCATAGTTTTCAGCACGAAGCTTCATTCCCAAATCAAGTAAGCCTTTGAAACCAAGCTTTTTATTGAATGACCAGACGTGATTGACGTCATGATTGAGTTTTACCAGGTAATCGAACTCGCTTCTTGTGACCCAGTCAATAACCGCTTCAGGGTATTTCTGACGAATTAGTTCAACAACTGAAGAGCACTGGACGATGTCTCCGAAACTGGAAAAGCGAATAATTAGAACTTTCTTTATTTTCATTCTCCTAGGATAATAAACTATATCGAACCATATTGAAATTGAATTGGGTATTAGGGCATGGCGTTTACTTTAAAAAATCTTTCTTCTTTAGTGACTGTTGCTATCCAACACAAAGCTAGTGACATCCATATTCGTACTAACGAGACACCTTGTTTACGTATTTCAGGGGATCTTGTTCCGGTTCAGACTAAAACTTTTAACTCGACTGACCTTCACGATATCGTAAAAATCTTAACGGCCGATCAACCTGGTGGGCCGAGAGCTGACCTGGTGAAAGAAGAATTAGATGGGGCCATCACTATCCCAGATCTTTGCAGAATTCGTTACAACATTTTTAGTTACTTTGGCCAAATTGGAATCGTTTTGAGAATCATCAATACTCGCATTCCCAATTTAGCTGAACTTGATATGCCCAAGACTCTGGGAAAAATCGCACTTCAAAAACGCGGGATGATTCTGGTTACCGGGGCAACAGGATCAGGAAAGAGTACAACTCTTTCAGCAATGATCGATCACATAAATGAAAATAGAGCGTCTCATATCATCACAATCGAAGATCCGATTGAGTATATGTACGAGCAAAAGAAATCCCGCATCTCGCAAAGAGAAGTAGGAAGAGACACAGAAGACTTTAATTCTGGTTTAAGAGCGGCCCTTCGTCAGGACCCTGATGTTATCTCAATAGGAGAAATGCGCGATCAAGTGACAGCTAATACGGCCTTAAAAGCTGCTGAAACTGGTCACGTGGTATTCTCTACTCTGCACACTACAAATACTGTTACAACAATCGGCCGTCTGATTTCTATGTACCCTGCTCACGAGCAGCCGGAAGTGAGAAAGAGACTTGCTGAAAATCTTCACGCGATTATTGGACAAAGAATGCTTGCCGGAAAAAATGGCAAAGTGGTTATTGCTCAAGAGATCATGGTAACGTCAGCGGGGATCCGCGACTGTATCAGTGGGAAAGATGATCTAAATAGAATTCCAAGTATTATTTCACAAGGTCAAGGTAAGTCGACTAACGGTGGGCAGACTTTCGATCAGCATATTATGTTTCTTTATCAGAAAGGGTTTATTGATAAAGAAGTGGCGCTGGATGCGGTTTCTTCGCAGGCGGACTTTATTCAGAAATTGATTGTTGAATAGCCGGTATTTGATTCGTTTATCAGCTTTAAGATAGCTACTCTCTTTTTAAAATTAAAAGAGCTATGTATCGAGACCCGAAGCCAAGAAAAAATATGGGCATCCCAACGATTAAAGTAAGACTCCATATTTGAAGTCCTGCTTTAATTGGCCAAAAAACATCAGTAATATTTCCTTTAATTATTGCTGGTACTAGAAAAATGAGTGTCATAAAAAGGAACACTGGGATAGTGACAAGAAAAATATTTTTGCATGCCTCTTTCCAATTAATAGATATTAATCCTAAGAAAAAATACGATAAATTAACCACTAAAAATAGATTTATAGAGGATTCTTTTGGAATAATTGTAAAGGAAGCGACTTGTAGAGCACCAAGTATTGATATAATAATGAAACGAGATTTCTTATTTTCAAATAACTTCATAATTTTCATCTGCTATTTGCTCATCAAATCGTTGTCATTCGTTTCTACGACTAGCCCTTAATAACAAAAGTATGCATCACCTTATCATGAAGAGACTTCCTCTCCTTTCCACCAAAAAACGGCAGAACAAACCCAACCAAACACCCCATACTAATCGGCTTCATAATAACTTCTCTCATAAACGCTTCCGAAATCGTCAGCGTATACTTCTCATCCCCTCTCACTTTCAATCCAACCAACTTCTTCCCAAGACTATTATTGAAAAAGGCCATCGGAAAAACGATTCCAAAGAATAAAGCAGCAATAGTACTTAAAATAAGAAGTAACTTTATAAAAGCAGCTTCACCAAACATGAACTGAATTTTATATTGATCCATGAAGTAATGAGAAAGCTTAAACTCAAGTGGAACGAGAAAAACAACAAGCTTATAGAGAATAAATATAAACACGCAATCAATTGCCAGAGAAATTCCTCTCTCTACGATTGAAGCATACTGATAAACGTCCTGATCAAGAATTTCTTCTTCCTGCTTCATTTCGTTATAAAGCTGCTGTCTACTTTTAGCAGGTTTTTGAGTATCGTAGTCGAGTTTTAGTTTTCTTTTCTTCCCATCATCAAATGGGTCTAGAGGGGCCGTCTCGACATGGAACTGTGATGTTCCTTCCGACATGGACATAGATTGTGGCTTAACAATAGTTCTTGTTCCCGTTTTCTTTTCAGTCATAAAAAAGCATCCTACTTTTCATTTACCAATAGTGATTATAAATCATGAATACGAGAGACGACTGCATTGACTCTGCTCTGAGCTTCGTCACATTGCTTTTTCCACTCTTCATGAGGCAATGACTTGTCGAGGTTAAGCAGTAGTTTGCCGAGATCTTTAGAAGCAGAGTTGAACTCCTTAAGGAGTTCAACTGCCAGTTCTTCATCTTCTAAATTTTCTAATTTTTCTAAAATTGTATTTATATCTTGATTGTCTAACATATCTCTTACTTTGCTGAAGCTGTGTTTTTAGTTTTTAGTGACTTTACGATATCCCCGGCGATCATCATTGACTCTCCCAGGACAGCATCTTGTCTCAACGTTTTAATCCACTCATCTTTTCTTTGCTCGAAATCTTTTGCCCATTTTTTCATATCAGCTGGACGGATATTTTCGTGAGCTTTAAGTGAATCTTCAAAGTTTGTAACCATAACAGTTTTGTCTTCGTCTTCAAGCTTTAACTCTTCTGCCATTTTCTTTGTAGCAGCTTCTTCATCCTGAACTTTTTTCAGGTTAAGAGAAACGATTGTTTCTTTTTTCTTTTTGTTTAAGTAATCAACATTGCGGTTGATCTTAGCAAAACGAGGGTTCACTTTTACTCTAGCTGCACTCTTCGCTTTTAAGTCAGGAACGTTATAAGTAAACTTGTTCCACTTTGAAAAAGGTTTTGCTTGAATCTGATCCCATGGAAGAGAGTATTCAAGATCTTTTTCGCGGCTTTCAACGTAGCTGTAGATATCCGGTAGGATTAAATCTGGAGTGATACCTTTGTACTGAGTTGAAGCTCCAGTTACACGGTAGAACTTTTGGATCGTTACTTTTAGAGCTCCCATTGTTTCACCAAAGATTGAAACTAATGGACCACGGTTTAAATCAAGAACAGCTTGAACAGTTCCTTTTCCGTGAGAGAAATCCCCGCCAACGATCACTGCACGTCCGTAGTCTTGCATAGCTCCTGCTAAAATCTCAGATGCTGAAGCAGAGAAACGGTTTTGAAGTACGACTAACGGTCCATCGTAAGAAACACTTGTATCGTCATCTTCTAATACTTCAATTTGTCCCATGTGGTTTTTAACTTGAACGATCGGCCCTTTTTCAATGAAAAGTCCTGACATCAAGCGAGCATCTTCCAGAGCTCCCCCACCATTGTTTCTTAAATCTAGAACGATAGCGTCTACTTTTGCTTTTTTAAGTCTTTCGATTTCTTTTCTTACGTCATCAGTACAGTTGATTTTTGAGTTTTCAAAATCACGGTAGAATTTTGGAAGTTGAATGTATCCAACTTTTACGTCTGAGTCTTTATATTGAAGAACAGAAGATTTAGCAAAAGATGCCGCCACTTCGATTTCATCACGGATGATAGAAATAATTTTTCTTGATCCATCAACTTTCTTAATTGTTAAACGAACTTCAGTTCCTTTTTTACCACGGATGTAACGAACAGCATCGTCCACTTTCATATCTGTAAGGTCAACTGCTTCTTTTGCACCTTGAGCAACTGATAAAATGACGTCATCAGTTTCAAGTTCCTTTCCTCTCCAAGCAGGTCCACCTGGAACGATTTGAACAACTTTAATGAATGATCCGTCTTCTTGTAATACGGCCCCGATTCCTTCAAGTTTACCTGTGATGTCGATATCAAAATCTTCTTTCTTCTTAGAAGGAAGGTAGTTAGTATGTGGATCAAAAATAGCTGTGATTGAGTTATAGAAGTTATCCATTTGATCTTCTCTGTCTTGAGCTGCAAGACGTTCGAAAATCTTTTGGAATCTTTTAGAAACTGACTCGTGTGCTTTAGTTCTTAATTCAGCATCTGTAAGTTTCTTTTCAACTTTTACTTTCTTAATTGGTTTTGTAGAAGCTTTTGCTCCCTTCGCTACCGGCTTCTCTGTTTGTTCATCAATTAGAGAAAGATACTTATTAAGAGTGGCCTGTTTAAAAACAATTTCCCAATTAGCTTTTAGTTTTGTGTCGTCTGTTACCCAATCTCTTTTTTCAGGATCAAGTTCCAGCGTTTCATTACCATTGAAATCAAATTGTTTTTTGAAAAGTTCTTTTCTCAGTCCTTCAGCAAGAGCAATTCTCTTTTTGATGACTGCTAAACCTTTCTCGATTAAAACGTAATCCCCACTAACCATTTCATCGTCCATTTGAAACTGGTAAGCTTCCAGTTCTTTAATGTCTGACTTAGTTAAGAATTGTTTTGATCCATCAATTTTCTTTAAATATTGTTGGAATGCTTTTTGAGACACTTCATCGTTAATTTTAATTCCACGATAGTGATATGTTTCAAGAGCATTTTTTAGAATGTTACCAATTAATTTTTCACGCCTTGGATCTTTCGGATCTTTCGCCTGTGAATAAGCATTAAAAGAGAGTAACAATACCAATACAAGGCACAGACGTTTCATTTTTTCTCCAAAGATTGAAGGCACAAAGTACTATCAACCAATGATACCCCAATATGAGGAGTAGGAGTCAAAAGAAAAAATTGCTCGGTGTTTCTATTTGATAGAAACACCGAGCGAATATCTGATCTTGAATGTAAGCTATCTTCTATTAGATTGAAATCGTCGAACGAATATCTGACTTTAGTTGTACGTTATTTGACTCAAGTACCTCGGCAGCTTTTTGTAACCAACCTAGGTTCTCTCTATTTAAGTCCAGAGCTGTTGCCTTGTACTGAATATCTGCAGGAGTTGGCTTATTCTCACTACACATTTCTAATACAGAGTTTTCTCCAAACACTAAAGTTCCTAGAGCTCCTGGTCTACCAAATAAGTAGTTTGGTACTGTTGCTGAAAACATATTTAAGCGGTCTGACCATTGAGTGTTCAATTCATTACTTGATGTAAACCCTGCTCCTGTTCCGTTACTATGAGATCCAATAATCGGAGATCTTTTTGTCGACTGGATTAAGAAAGCTGTTTTATCACATGCACTAATACAGTCAGGTGATACGAGCGTTACAATCTTATTAGGGAATCCACCAACTTTTGGGTCAGCTTTCATTGTTCCGGCCATAACGTGCATTGGAGTATACTCGTCATTATTATCAAGTGCCGTATCAATTAAGTCTTTCATCATATCAATCGTCATACCTTCATTTTCATCTTCAGCAGCAACTCTTTGGACCAGGTACCCTTCGTTAATTTGACGAATATATTGAGTCATTCTTAGAGCTTCAGTTGAACTTGCGAATTCAGCTTTTGTATCAGCAATTAACATGCTCATTAGCTTTGATGGGTATGAACCATTTCCACCATTGTTTACACGCAGGTCTAGGATAAGTGGCACTTCACTTTCTTTAACTTCCAGTACGAAATTTCTTAAAGCATCAATAAATGCCAGTGCGTTCTCTCCATTCTTAACTTTCGGTGCTGAGAAAGTTAGCACTTGCAGAACTGCGTATGTTTTCCCTTTATTGATAAAGTATCCTGTTCTGATTGCCGCTGATCCAGAATCACTTACGTACTCTTTAAGGTCTTTTAAGTTTTTTGCAATCTTGCTTGCTCTGTATCCAATGAATGACATATCAGAGTCAGTCCATTTCTTAAGTGTCTGATCAAAAGTAATTCCAATTGAGCTTGTATCTGATGGAATTTCAAACTTGTTTAAGAATGTAATTGCATCCAGTCTTGGTGTGTCTGACATTGTACTGTTTGAAAAAATTGGAAGCTTAATTGTTCCAGCATTTTTAAAAACAACTCTAATGAAATTTTTCTTTTCATATTTAACATTTCTAAGTGTCAGGCTGCGGATGGCTTCTGAATCGATAAAGTCGTCAGAGCTTCCTGAGATATAAGGTTTTAATTCTTTAATTTTATCTTCTACCGGCACACCATCAATTGAGATAACTTCATCACCAATTTTAATCGTTGATAAGTCAGCTCCTGAAAGCTTGCTTGCCATTCCAAGGAACTTTGTTTCTAGTTGAGATACAACGATCTTTCCATCAATCCTGTAAAAACGAAGACCAGTATAGATAAATGGTCTTGCGATCTTATCGTAAATTCCAAAGTGCGTGTCTTTAAACTGAGCGATCAAAACAGTCATTCTATCGATAAAATCCATATTGCTGCTTGCTTGAAGAAAGGCCACTCTATCTCTTAGTTCACTATTTTTTCTGTCTTTAGTATCAAGAAGAATATCATCGCTAGCTTCTTCTGCGGCGATAGCATCAGCTTTTAACTTTTCATAATTAAGACCAATCAGCTGCTTCTTTAAAGGAAGAAGCGCATATTGAAGCTCTACTGTTTTTAATAAATCTTTTAAAACAAGAAGACGGTCTTCTTTATTAAGATAGTTAAATTTAACTCCTGAATAAACATCTTTTAATAGGCCTGTATTAACCATTGCTCCACTTGATGGATCAAGAACTCTGGCATTAACTTCAGGAGTATGAAGAAGTGCAGAAGTCATTAGTACAGCAGAAAGAATCGATGTCTTGATCATTGTAAGTCTCCCATTCGTGAGTGAATGATTGATTTTAGCAAGATGGGCCTGTCTATAGGTTGAAGTGGAATTTTTTACAAGACATAGGAAGTGCCTGTCTAAAGTTTAGACACTATTTGAGCGCACAGGATACCTAACTATTAGATAGGCCATTGGGCAAAAAAAAAGGGGGATTTTTTCAAATCCCCCTCTCTCTTAAAACTCAAAAAAGTTTATTTTAAATTTCTTAGAACGTACTGAAGAATACCACCGTTTGTGATGTAGTTTAACTCATCCACAGTGTCCACTCTTGACGTTACAACCGTTCTTACGATCTCGCCATTTGCACGAGTTACGATCATGTCGTACTTCATACCTGGTCTGAAATCCCCTTGTGGGTGAAGAGAGATTGTTTCATCCCCTACAAGACCTAGAGTCTTTCTATCCGTTCCTTCTGGGAATACTAATGGAAGAACACCCATACCGATAAGGTTCGATCTGTGGATACGTTCAAACGATTCAGTGATAACTGCTTTTACACCTTGTAACATTGTTCCTTTCGCTGCCCAGTCACGAGATGATCCAGTTCCGTACTCTTTACCTGCGATAACCACAAGTGGAGTTTGGTTGTAGATGTACTTCATAGCTGCATCGTAGATTGGAAGAATTTCACCAGTTGGAATGTACTTCGTTACTCCACCTTCAGTTCCAGGTGCTGTTTCGTTTTTAATACGAATGTTAGCAAATGTTCCTCTCATCATAACTTCATGGTTTCCACGACGTGATCCATAAGAGTTAAAGTCCGCTACAGCTACACCTTTTTCTTGAAGGTAAGCACCAGCAGGTGATGTTTTCTTAATCGATCCAGCAGGAGAAATATGGTCAGTTGTGATTGAGTCAGCAAATAGAGCTAGGATTCTTGCACCATCAACTTTAATTGAATCAATTTTTCCATCAGCAATGTTTTGGAAGAACGTTGGGTTTCTGATGTAAGTTGAATCTGGTTCCCATGCGTAGAACTCACCTTCAGTAATCTTAATTGACTGCCAGTGAGCGTCTCCATCAAATACGTTAGCGTAACGTTGTTTGAACATAGCACTTGTCAGTTTTGACATAAGTACGTTTTGGATTTCTTCATGAGTAGGCCAGATGTCTTTTAGGTAAACATCTTTTCCATTTGATCCTTTTCCAAGTGAGTCTTTAGAAATGTTGATGTTGATGTTACCAGCAAGCGCGTAAGCGATAACTAATGGAGGTGAAGCCAGGTAGTTTGCTTTAACGTCTGGGTTGATACGTCCTTCGAAGTTTCTGTTTCCAGATAATACTGAAGTAACAACAAGGTTGTTCGTATTGATTGATTTAGAAATGTTTTCTGGAAGTGGACCAGAGTTACCGATACAAGACATACATCCGTATCCAGTAAGGTTGAATCCTAATTCATCCAGAGATTGTTGAAGACCAGACTCTACAAGGTAGTCAGTTACAACTTTTGATCCAGGAGAAAGAGCAGTCTTAACCCATGGCTGAGACTTAAGGCCTAGAGCTCTTGCTTTTTTAGCAACAAGACCAGCAGCAATCATAACTGATGGGTTTGAAGTATTTGTACAAGAAGTGATTGTAGCGATAGCTACAGCACCATGCTTAAGTTTGTATGTTTCACCGTCAACAGCGTATTCTTTGTGTGCTTCATCTGGATTAACTTTGAAAGCTCCAACAAGTTCTTTTCCGAAAGCGTCTGCAGCTGCAGTAAGTTCGATTTTATCTTGAGGACGTTTTGGCCCAGATAGAGATGGAACAACAGTAGATAGATCAAGTTCAAGAGTTGAAGTAAATACTGGATCAGCATCCCCTTCATTTAACCAAAGACCTTGCTCTTTCGAGTAAGCTTCAACAAGGGCAACTTGCTCCTCAGATCTTCCTGTGAATCTTAAGTATTCAATTGTCTTTTCATCAGTTGGGAAGAATCCACAAGTCGCTCCGTACTCAGGTGCCATGTTCGCAACTGTCGCTCTGTCTGCTAGAGATAAAGCTTTTACACCCGGACCGTAGAACTCAACGAATTTTTCTACTACACCGTGTTTACGTAACATTTGAGTTACAGTTAATACGATATCTGTAGCAGTGATCCCTTCTTTAATTTTTCCAGTCATTTTGAAACCAACAACTTCTGGAACAGTCATAGTAACCGCTTGGCCTAGCATTGCTGCTTCAGCTTCGATACCACCAACACCCCATCCTAAAACAGAGAGTCCGTTAACCATAGTTGTATGTGAGTCAGTTCCTACGCATGTATCTGGGTATGCTGTCGTTTCACCATTTTCAGTTTTAGTCCAAACAGTTTGTGCTAAATACTCAAGGTTAACCTGGTGACAAATTCCTGTTCCTGGAGGAACTACGCGGAAGTTTTTAAATGCTTTTTGTCCCCACTTAAGGAACGTGTATCTTTCTCTGTTTCTTTCGTATTCTAAATCAACGTTCTTTTCAAATGAATCAGAGTGACCGAAGAAATCTACAGCTACCGAGTGATCGATAACCAGGTCAACGGGAATAAGTGGGTTGATCTTTTTTGGATCTCCACCGATTGTTCTCATTGCTTCTCTCATTGCCGCTAAATCTACAACTGCAGGAACTCCTGTAAAGTCTTGCATAAGAACGCGAGCTGGGTAGTAAGCAATTTCTCTATCAGATGATTGAGTCTTCGCCCATTCGTTGATCGCTTTTGCGTCTTCGAACGTTACGTCTTTTCCATTTTCATGGCGAAGTAAATTCTCCATTAAAACTTTTAGAGACTTTGGAAGTTTGTCGATGTCTGTAAGACCTAAATTCTTTGCTTCTCTTAAGCTGTAGTAAGTGTAGTTCTTAGAACCAACTGTTAGCGTTTTTTTAACCTTGCTCATGAAGGGACTCCTTTATTGGGGATTAACTCAAAGTATCTGAATGTTTTGTAAGCCAAGTATAAATGTTATTAAAAGCACCGTCACGAAGGAAAATCTAACCGTTCTCAAGTTTTTTTCCTGCACAGCGGCCTCTATAGGAATTTTATGCGAAAAAGAAGCACGAAAAAATTGAATAATTCGAATAGAATGTAGTAGTATAAGGAATATGTTGGACGGAATTGAAGCCCTTATGGCACTTGAAAAACACGAAACGGTAAGCCAAGCTGCTCTCAGCTTGAGATTAACTCAATCTGCCGTGAGTAAACGCCTTCAAGCATTACAAATTGAACTCGATATGAAATTAGTCGAACCAGATGGTAGGCGCCTCAAACTAACTCCTGAAGCACTGCAGTTTCTAAGTAAAGCTAAACCGCTTCTGTTGGAATTAAAGAATCTTTCCATCAATACGGCAAACAAATCAAATCACATTTCCCATTTTTCTTTAGCACTCTCCGACTCTATCGCCGGAAGCTTCGGGCCTGCAGTTATTGATAAAACTCTTAAAAGTTTTAAGAATCTCAAACTAGATATCCATGTTCATAGAAGTTTAATGCTTTTAGAAAACGTCACACTGGGAAAATACCAATTAGGAATCTGCACATCTAACGATGCCAGAAAAGACTTAGCTTCTTATCACTTGGTAGATGAACCCCTGGCATTACTTTATGCAGAAAATAAAGATAAACCCAATCGCAATCTTCCACTGATTACTATTGAAGAAAACTCTGCGACCTGGAAGAGTATCGGGCCTTCGATTAAAAAAGAATACCCACAGCTTTTTGCGAACTCTGTTATTTATGTAGAGTCTTTTCTCGCCGTTTATCAAATGACAAAAGTTGGTTTAGGGAATGGATTGATCCCGCTGGGATTATGTAAAGAATTAAATATTAAAAAGAAACATTATAGAAAACTCAAAGTGACTCGCCCTATTTCACTGGTCACTAGAAAGACCATTGCTCAGCTGGATATTTTTAATCCCTTTTATCTTGAGCTCAAAACTAATATTAATAATTATTTCGCCGATATCGAAAAATGAAAAAAATTGTCTTACTCACTTTAGGCCACTTCTTTCTGGCCCTGGGGATTGTCGGAGCTTTTCTTCCCGTACTTCCCACCACTCCATTCTTACTTCTGGCCGCATATTTCTATTCAAAATCCAGCGAAAAAATTCACAACTGGCTGATGAATCACAAATACCTGGGACCCTCTCTAAAAGACTGGCACGAGCGTGGTGTGATTGGCATTAAATCCAAATGGGTAGCCACTATTATGCTTGGTCTGATTATTTCCTGGAGAATTCCGACATTGGATATCCCCTTAGCAATCAAGATTTTTGCTTCGAGTGTACTTGTGGGTGTGTTGGTTTTTATCTGGACCAGACCATCAAGTGCTTCTAAAAAAGATCTTACTTGATAAAACTTCCGGCATGAACAACTGCCGCGGCCAGAGCGTAAGAGATAACAAAAATCAATGCACAAATTTTCTTCATAAAAAACATCCTGTTTTTTTATTTTTTTAAGATATTTATTCTACCGCACTTATTAAAAATTTGTTTATTTTTTTGCAATTAATTAACCTAGATAGTGAGAAAGAGTGAACTTCTTTCCCTGATAAAAAACGTGGGTCTTTCCACAGAAAGTAAGGCCTTCTTTTTCAATGATAATCCCACCACCATCGGCGCACGCATAAAGCGGAAGATTAGATTTTTTAGAATGATGCTTTAGTTCGTTATCATAACGTTGCGAGTTTTTATAATGAGGGAAGAACTCAAAGTTGACCAATCTCATAGCTGAGAGGTTTTTCATATCCCATGGGTTCTCATCGCGGTCAAAGTGCGGAAAGCTCGCTGTATGCACGTGAGGAGTTAATACAATAGCACCTGCAGACAGGCCACAAAGCACTCCACCTCTTTTTAAGAATTTCTTAAAATGATCGAACATCTTATGCTTTTTTAGATGTTTCAGAAAATAAAACGTATTTCCACCACCTAAAAAAATCAGGTCGCTTTTTAAAACTTCACTAAGCATGGTTTTAGTAAAAGGAGTGTCGACACAAAAATGCATGAAGCGCTGAACGCCAAGTTTGGAGAATTCATCGACAAAAAACTTGAAGTCTTCTTCGGCATCGTAAGAGCTGGAAGGAATGAAAGTTAATTTTGGAACATCTGCACCTGTCAAATCCAGGGCACGCTTATTCAGGAAGCGATTTTCTTTCTCGCCTCCCCCCGAATAGAGAACTATTTTCATATCCCGTCTCTATACTCGCGTACGATCTGTAGCATCCCTTTTACAAGGCGTGACTGCTCTTTTTCAGATTCAAAATTAGAAGGTTTTCTGTCTTTATCAGGGTTCAGGTTTTGATACGCTGTAAACTCTTTTAAAGTCGTATTGATGTCTTCAGCAGATAACTTTGGTTTCTGGTTCATGATTTTCTGAACGATAGTTGTGATTGAATCTCCCGTCACTCTATCGTACTTATTAATCACACTTGATCTCATTGAGACATCAAGAAGAACTTTTTCCGGAGCTATTTTAAACTTCATTGCCACTTTGTTTAAAAGTTTCACGTAATTTTTCTGATAGCTTCTGATTTTCATATCACGACGGATTGATTTTTTAAGATCCGCTTTCGTCGCATAACTAGACTTAATGATGTCTACGAATTCAGAACTTACTAAAGGAGCGTTGATCCCACGAGACAATAACATCTGCGGAAGCTCTCTTAAAATGTCGCGCATACAGTAGATCGCATTCCAGTTAATCCCATCCGGTACTTTCTGAATTCCTTTTACTGATTTCGCCATTTCAAAATAAGTAAAATCACTTCTGAAATCTTCCACATCCTTCTTGCAGTTTTCTAAAAGAAACTCTGCATACTTTGGAGTGAATCCGATTTTCGTCAGGATATTTCTGTTTTTATAATCGTTGAAGCGTTTATCAAAAGAGGCCATCGAGTGGTGATTCTTAAAATCTTCAATTGATTTCTTCTTTTCATTTTTGATGTAATCAACAATTTGAGCAAAAGTCTGAACTATGTAGCGTGCTTTTTGTTTTTGCTCTTTAATCGACGTCGACCAGCGCTGAACATCATCATAACGGTATTCGTGGTGGTACAATCCGAACTGGCGAACCGATCCGTAATCGATAATCCCACCGTCCATTAAAATATTGTCCCCATCCCAGTCTAACCAGCAAAAGATATACTGATCTTCAAAGTTCGCCGACATTTCAGCAAACGTCTCTACTACCTGATTAAGGAAATAATCATAAAGAGATTTTGGTTCAGTCGGAGCATGCTTCCAGACTTTGTTCTTAATCTGACGGTCGATGTAGTAATCCACCACTCGCTTAAGTGTTGGCAGGTTATTTTGTTTTAAGTGATTAAACATGTGCGAAGGACGAAGAAGGTTGTCGTGAACGCGGATGTTGATCGAGAGACCTTTAGCGTATTCAATGATCCCTAAAACTCTTTCAGTCACCAGACCATTTTTTGCTAAAACTTCACTGAAAAACAGTGAACTTAATCCTTCATCTTTTTCCGAGTATCCACAACCGTAAGAAACCGTCGGGTCTCCCGTTTGATAAAACTTTTTGTTGATATTACATGCCGGGCTTAGTTTTGTTGCTCCAGTTCCGCAACTTGAAACGTCCCAAGTCTTCCCACCTTTTGAAATCTGACCGTTCCAAATGCTTCTTCCATCTCCAGACGTCGTCCCCTTCTTGCACGGATGCTGAAGTTGAAGGTAGCGAGTGGCCATGTAAGTATTGGGTTTGATTTCTTCTTTGGGATAATTAAAATTATTCATCATATCGTATTCGTTAATGATCACGATGCTGAATGTATTTAAGATTTCTTCTTTAAGTTCTTTGGTAAATTCGTCTGGATGATTTTCCGGGATAAGTCCTATTTCGCGAGCGAGATCAAAATTAAAAAATGCGACCTGCCCTCCATGCCTTGTGCGAACCTGGTACTCAACTACCGCTTCGGGCACATTCTTTTTCAAGGGGTGACTTCCGTCAATTTCCTTGAACTTCGAATAAGGTGTAGATTCTTTAGAAGGCCTAGACTCTTTTAATTTTGTATTTCCCATAATTCATTGTCGGAGATCCCATTAAATAATTCCAATTTTTTTGAAAAGGGCAAATTGTTCTAAGCAAATATTGCCTGGTTAAAACTCCCCAATGAGCTTCCAATGAAAAATTGAAGAGACAATGTGCCTCCCCTCATTAGTCTAAAAACGATTACTTGGACATTACTAAAGCTTTTCGTTCAACTATCCGACATGTTAATAATGAAAACGATAATCCTCTTCTCATTTATTCTTATTTCCAATGCAAACGCGGATTGTAGTCCAAAAGATTTAACTGATCCGGATTACTTAAAGTCAGTTGGAAAAGAAGGCCTAATAAAACATTTTCAAACACCGCGCGATCAAGATGGCGTTGGATGGTGTGGGGCCTACGCTCCTGCAGATTCATTATCTTTCGCTATCGGTGAGCCCATATCTTCTCTTGATGTGTCTATTAATGAATATGCAAATCAAGGTGCCAATCCAAGAACAAGTAATAAAGTAGCAGGTAAACGATTAGAAGAGCTAAGAGGAATCAGCCCACTGTCCGCAACGGATATTGCGAGAACAAATGGGTATTGTCCTGAATCAGTTATCCCCTCTAATCAAACTTCGTCATCTAACTTAGGTCACTCTGCAATTTTAAAATTAATGGAAACTTTTCAAAAGATTCACGATGATTACGTCATCAAAGGAAGACCTGCTGATTATTGTGCCAGCTGTACTGAGAATTATGAAAAAGTTATCAAGCCCTCTCTTCCCGGTGTCACTGCAGACATGATTAAAGATGTTCTTAACAGAAATCAATATGACAGTTTAGCGAGCTTCAGGGATCTTCTCAATCAACTATGCGAAGGCAGAAGAGTTAAAGTTGATCCACAAGTTGACCTTATTTATAAATCCAGCTTAGGTAGCAAAACAATAGCTAACGTGATTGATGAAGCATTCGAAAATAATTCGATGCCAAGTATTGGTATGAATACATCCTTCTTTGCCAATGCAGAATCTTTACCTGGTGGCCATGGCGCTCACGAGCTGATGATTGTCGGAAGACGCATGGGTACCAATGGAAAATGTGAGTACCAAGTAAGAAACTCCTGGGGAAGAGGTTGCACTTATTATCAACCAGCAATTGCTGCCAAATGTGAACCGGAGAAAGGTTCATTTTGGATGGATCAAGATCAACTTCAAACTGGTGTAACTGACGTTTTAGTCATCAAAAATGAAAGAATGAGAGCTGTGAAAGAAAAAGAAACAATCTTTAAGGACATATTTAACAGTGGTTCGAAACAGACTGATAACGATAGTATCTTTTCAAAGCTTCCTACAGAGTCGGATATCAGCAGTTTTATGGGGAAAGTATCTGAGACCGCTGCCAAAGTGGCCAAAGGCATTTCAGAAGGCGTGAGTTCTATCTGGAAATCACTTTCAAATGCTTTCAAATATTAGGAGTTCACTTTGAAATTTTTAATGGCATTAACATTCATTCTGTTTTCAAATTTCATTTATGCCGCTGATTTAAAATGGAACTGTGAAAAGTTAAATTTGAAATTTATTGAAGATCCAACAGAGAAAGGATCTGAATTTAAGGTTTCAGGTTGCTGGCAAACAAGCACATTTTTTTTAATTAGTTCCGACTGTCAAAAAAATCCAAAGAGCTGTTTATCTCGAGGTAAAAACAACATCCTGAAGCATCCTGGTGGCGGTGTAGGCAGCCCTGCTTTCTCTCAATGCTACAACGTTGGAGGACGTCCTCGTTTTCTTCAGGTGAAAATCAAAGACAAATGGGAAGACACTGCAACCTGCTTCTTTGGTTCCGAAAAAAGTTTTATGGACTTTGATACAATCTTAAAAAATAAATAAACATTTTTACCAATGAAATTAAGGCTGCCCAATGAAGCAGAAACTTAAATTTGCCAGAGCATTTTTGGTGAAAGTTCTGATGATCAGATCACGCTTTAACGTAAGGACTGACCAATAATAACTGCGCTCCGTGAAGAGTCTGCCAGCGATATCAGGACGGTCGGAATTCATCCCCCCTTCAAGCTGGTGTTTCATTATATAAAGACCGGCCATTAAGTTTAAGTCGGGATTATAGAGATCTTTTTGCGTGTAAGTCTTTCCAGTGTAGGCATAGGTGTGGCGGTTGGCCGATTGAAGGTCAATCTGCAGAAGTCCCGAGCTCAATGTTCCGTCCAAATCGCGGTAAACAACGTTGGGATTTAATGTCGATTCAGCATGGGCAATTGAGGCCATGAAAGTAATCCAGAACATTTTCTTCTCAAACACTGATGCCTGATTATATCCAAAACAATTAAGCTTACTCAGGTCATAAATATTTAAGCGTGTATCAACCAGAGTTGAAAGCTCGGGTCTGTTCATATAACCCAGAATGCTTTGACCATACTGAGGTTTCCAATCGTACTTTGTTTGCAACGGATGAAAGTTTAATTTTAAATTTTTAATGTCAGTGTTAATTGCACTCGTTTCAGAACCTGTCGGTGACGATCCATTTCCACAAGAAACAACAACTACAGACAATGCTAAAAGCATCGCTATTTTACCAATATTACGCACCAAGTTCTTTACTCCGGTATTTACTTTTTATTTAAAGGCCCATGCTAGCCATACTTTTTTAAAAGTTCAAGAAACACTGGCCTATAATTAGATTTCACCGATAATGTTTGAGTCATAAATAAGTTATTTTTTGAGGATTTACCATGTCTTTACGCGTACTCGCACTCTTGTCAGTCCCTTTCTTACTTTTGTCATGTTCAACTATCACTAAAAAAGACTGCGATAAAGATATGAACGCGTTAGGGCTTTCTCAAGGACGCGCTGGATCTCCTAAAAAATACACTGATCAATTAAGAGATAAATGTTTCGCCCGCAACCCCGATATCGATCTTGCTGGTTATGAAAAAGGATTTTATCAAGGATGGATGGAGTACTGTCTTCCTAACAAGGCCTTCGAACTTGGAAAACGTTCGGACCGATATATCAGCTTTTGTCCTCCGGAGCGCGAAGCTTCTTTCAGAGAAAAATACCTGGTGGGAAAACACCACGCTGAACTAAAAGATGTAGAAACAGATATCATGGATAAGATGGAAGAGATGAAGCCTCATATCAGCGACAGCTCCATGAATCTTGATGACTACACTAAACTTCAAAAAGAGCTAGAGAAAATCAGACGTGAAATTCAAGCGCTTGAAGTTGAAGGAATGAAAAATAATTTTAAATTTCGTTAATCAACTCTAAAAAGAGCAAACTTCAAGTAACGAAGTTCGTCCATCGCCAGTGGATACGGATGATCGAAAGGTTGTCCGCCCAGATAAACCAGCGTCCCCTTCTTTCTTGTTTTAGAAAAAGCTTCACGGCAGATGTTTAAAAACATTTCTGTGCTGATATGGCTTGAGCATGAGCTTGCAGCAAACATTCCATTACCCTTAACCAGCTTTAAAGAATTAGTGAAAACTTTTGTGTAGGCAGCTGTCGCCGTCTCCACAGCTTTTTGGTTGGGAGCAAAGCTTGGTGGATCTGTGATAACTAAATCCCACTTCACTTTATTTTTAATCTGCTCGTCTATATAAGCAAAAGCATCGTCAGCGATCGCATTGTGTTTCGTTTTAAGATTATTAACTTCGAAGTTTCTCTCAGCTGCAATGATGGCCGCCTTAGCGATATCAACACTTGTCACTTCGCTAGCTCCACCATGGGCCGCAAAGATTGAAAAACCAGCAGTGTAACTAAACAGGTTTAAAACTGTTTTATCTTTAGAGAACTGTCCGATAAGTTTTCTATTATCACGTTGGTCAAGGAAGAATCCTGTTTTAGCAGCATCTCTAATGTTGCTGGCAAAGAAGCTCCCATTTTCTTTAAAGATCACTTCAGCAGGAAGTTTCCCGACAATGTCGATCCCCTTTACCTCTTCATCATTTCTTCTCTTATAGTAAACGTTTTCAATATAAGGCATTTCTTTTTGAATGAAGGCCGCAATCCCGTGGTGGTTATAAAATCTCTCACACACTGGATGGTCATGTTTGATAACTGCCGTGTTGTCATAGATGTCGATTGTTAAACCAGGCATCCCGTCACCTTCACCGTTCACCAGGCGAAAGCTATTTGTCATTTCACTTCTAAAATTAATTCGAAGAGCGATCGCTCTACTTAGTTGAGTTTCACTCCACACTCTTAATGTTAGTGGAAGATTGTTCGCACGAACATAAGGCTCTTCCATAAGACATAAAACACGAAAGCGCATTTGCGTATCGGCCTGAACCAATCCAATAGCGATAGAATCATTTCTTGATTTTAAAACAGCAAGACCTGACGGAGTTTTTCCATCAAAGCAATCAGCGAAAATCCAGCGGTGTCCACGCAGTAGATGTTTATTCACATCACGGATTAACTGAATATCTGGGATTTTAACGTCATCAACATTAACTAATGGATTTAGCACTTTTGGGGTCCTGTTTTAATAAAATATCTCCTACCTTATTAAGCTAAATGGCCTGATTCGTCATCAGGCGACAAAAAATCTTTCATAAAAAGCTAAAAATCTCATTTTGAGCCGCTTCTGGAACGGCCTTAAAGTGGCTTAAGTCCATGTAAACAATAGATTTGGTTACATTCTAACAGAAAGTGTCGTGCAGACTACAGTAGGCCATAAAAATTACACAAAGCCTGTTTAACAATACGGCCTTGGGCTAAACTGCATGAAGAAAACAAACATACTTTGAGAAGATTATATGGAACACACAGAATTCAACACACCAATAGAAGATACAGCGGCCCCCACTGCTGCCCCCAAGAATGAGAAGCCCTCGATTTACGAGTACGTAGACTACAGGGCCTTCCTTTCTGACTCTCTGGCACACATCCAGACGAGAAATCCAAAATACTCGGCGACAGCTTATGTACGTCAGGCAGGTTTTGGAGAAAACTCTCGCGGATACTTCAACCTTATTATGAGTGGAAAGAGAAACCTTTCTTCTTCTACAATTTTAGGTTTTGCTAAAACATTAAAGCTAAATGAAAAAGAAACTTTTCACTTTGAAAACCTTGTTCACTATAACCAGGCAACAACTGAAAAAGAAAAGTCTCTGTACTTTGAACGCATCAATAAAAACATGAAGGGAAAAACTTCAGAAGCGTTCGAACTTTTAAGATCTCAGTATAACTATTTCACTAACTGGTACATGGTAGCAATCAGAGAACTAGTGTCTCTTGATAGTTTCAGAGAAGACTTCGATTACATTTCTAAAAAACTTAAAAATAAAGTTTCTAAAAAAGAAATCGTTGAAGCTATTAATGACCTTATTAAGTTAGGTCTATTAGAGCGCAATGAAAAAGGTACTTTAGTTCTAGCTGATCAGCTGATTAACTTCACTGACTCTTCTATGAACTACACTGTAGTAAATGCTCTTCACTCTCAATTTTTAGATAAAGCAAAAGACTCACTAAGCGAAGATGCTTATGAAAACCGCTCTGCAAGCTGCGTAGTTTTAGCAACTGACAAAGCAAACTTTGATTTAATCAGAGAAGAGATTAAAGCTTTTAGAGAGCACATCCTTAATAAATATGCGACGACAACTGATAAAGTTGACTGCGTATTAAACCTAGGGATTCAGTTAAACCACATTACAAACATTGAATAATTTTTAAAATACTATTTGGAGCATTTATGAAAACAGCATTACTTATCTTAACACTAGCACTTGGAACAACAGTCACAGCAAACGCAAGAGTTGTTGAACGCGAAAGCTCAGAGAGAGTTTCTAAAGGATCTGGATCAAATATCGGTGGTGGTAACGTTGGTTCTGAATACCTGGCAACATGGTGTAAAGGACAAACAAGTCTTCTAAGAAACTATAAAGAAAGGGCCCGCTTAAAACTGGATAACACTGGTGACTACAATATCGCAAACAAGCTTTTAGCTAGTGGTATTGAACAAGCTTTAACAAACGGATCAGGCGCAAAAGAATCTTTCCTGCATAAGAGTTTAGTTAGAGGTTTAACAATCTCTACCCACTTGGGAGATGGTCTTGGTGGAAATCCGGAAAGAAAAGCGATGGTCGCAAACAACGTACTTAACTCTTACTACGACTTCATGATTGAAGTAGTTGCTAAGAATTTAGACCTTGGCGGTCAGATCCCATACCTGAACGCAAGCACATCTAACATGGATGAGAGAGCAGCTCGCTTCGAAGAAACATTTGTAACTTATGCCAGCTCACAACTTAACTGGATTTTAGATAATCTTGTAAAAGAGGTCAGAATTGGAAACAGAACTCAGACCGTTCCAGTGGGCGACGCCCGCTCAGTCATCAAAGTTGCTTTAACTCTAGCTGCTGGAACAGCAAAGGATCTGGACGAGTCCCTTTGGAACTACCGCTTTAGCTGCGCTATTAGTGATTTAAACATGTTTACAGACACCCTGGGAGCATATGATCAGGGTAATATGGAAATGTTCGAAGACGAGAAACAGGCCCTGGATTACACAGCTAAAGAACTTAAACGCATTTCTAGAAGCTTAACTTCAGCAGACGCTTGCCTTTAATAATGTCTAAAATTTAATCACTTTTATAAGGGCCTGGTAAATCTTACCAGGCCTTCTTAATTTTGCCCTATTCCCAGCTAAACTGGGGTCTATGAAACTCTTTAAATCAATTCTTTATGCAGTGGCAATGGCATTATTTATGTCATTCCAGACTGCGTCTGCTACTGGCAATCTGGCGACATTCGGAATTGATAAAACGGTTTACTCAAAAATGAGTGAAGACCAAAAAAACAAATTGATTCAAAAAATTCAGGAGCTCAATGAATTTATCGAGCTTCAAGTTAAAACCAAAATTCCTGCCGATCTTATAGACCAGACAATCGACTTAAAAATTAATATTTCTTTTACTGATAAACCAGGGCGCGATGGACTCTTTGTTCCTCAAGACTCTGGTGAACATAAAATTTCTATTCAATTGGTACAGGTTTATTCAAACGGAATTAAGGCGCTGCTTGCTCACGAAATTTTTCATGCGATTCATTACCAGATCAATCCTGATGAAGCGGCATGGGTTCGCGAAGGAATGGCACAGGTTTTCGAATTCATCACGACAAATGAGTTGAATGGAAGAAATACAGCAGCGGCAATTCAAAATCCAATGACTCCTCTTTTAAGAACGTACGACGTAGAAAATAACGATCCAGCACAATACGGTCATAACCAACTTTATTTTTATTACCTGTACACTCACTGTGGAAAAGATAATCTTTTTTGGAAACTCGCAGCGGGACAATCTCACACTGGTGTAAAAGGATCATTTTTAATTGATGCTATTTTAACTGAGATGAATCTGGCAAAACCTGAATGCAAAGACTTTACAGAGAGTGCAATTACATTTGAAGTGGCAAAAGCTCACAATCAATTTCAATTTGCCAATAAAGAATCAAGAGAGCAATTCTTCCTTTATCCGAGTGTGATCACTCCGAAATTTACTGAGACTATTTCACCGTCAGATTTAAAATCAACAATCCAGGATCTTCCTGTTTTAAGTTCTTTTAGAATGCCACTAAAAAAATATATTTTACAAAAAGGTGAATGTAAAAATTGTGCAATTTATTTTGCAGAAACAGACTTCCCTTTTGGAGTTTCAGAATCAACGCCTTCAAACCCTGCTTTATATGACATTATCCTCGTGAAATTACGCAGGAACTAGTGCTGACTGACGTCAGCTCAAAAAATTCAAGTATGTACTTCTTAGATTGTAAAAGTTGCAGGAATTGGTAAAAACAGTTCAACAACAAATGCAACTTTTTTTGGAGTACGACATGAAAAACACACTTATGATTTTGGGCCTTGTAGGATTAATGGCAGCAGCACCTGTTATGGCAAGAGACAATGGAGTTGGGACAATTGAGTCTAGAGAAGACTACGGATCAGTATCAAGCTTCTGCAGAGACCGTTTACAAGTTTTAAAATCTGCTTACCGTCTTGCTGAGATTGAATCTCAAGCTGGTAACCACGAGCGCTCAGCTGCTATCCTGGAAAATGGATTGAGAAATGCTGCTGCCAGAATTCAACCGGCCTATGGATCAACTCTTACATCTAAAGCAATCAAGCGCGGACTTGTTCTACTTGAGAACTTAAAAGCAACTGAAAACAGCAGACAAAAAGTAAGAACGATCAACAACTTTTTATTCAACTACTTTCTATTCGTAGAAAATGTTTCTAACCGTCTGGACATCCCATACTTCCAGACAGGTAGAGGGTTCTCAGCAATCAGTACGAGCAACGTTCAGTTCGAAAAACTATTTGTGAACTTCGCTCAAGAGCAAGTAAGCATGGTCTTAAGCACTATGAGTACAACTGCGAATGAAGGAAGAAGAGCGACAATCTATCCAATCGGATCACCGACTCTTCTTTTAACAGCATTAAAAGTAACAACAGCGGCAATGGCCAATGACTTAAGCGAATCAATCTTCGCTTCAAGATACGCTTGTACAATTGATCGTCTTGACCAGGTGTCTGCAGATATCGCTTTATATCTTTCTACAAGAAGCACATACGCTGACGAATACATGGCCGTTCAGGAATTAGTGGGAGCTGTAAAAGCTGCGACTCAAGCTTCTGTACGTGAGTGCGGTGGAATCGGTGGATACGGAGACAACACTGGTGGATACTCTCAACCAGAAGCTCGTACAACAGACGCTCTAAGAGGTTCAGTGACTCTTTACGCTGGGACAACTCAACAAGTAAGACTTAATGGTGCAAGATATATTAAAAAGCTAATCATCAGCGCTGAAGGCGTAAGAAACGATGCGATGTTTGACGTCGTAGTTAACGGTGATGTGAAAGGAACAATCTACGTTCCAGGACGTGACCCAAGTTACTTCGTGACTGTTGAAGATTACACAGACTCAATCGAGCTAGTTTCTCGCGGTGGAACAGCTGTTGTTTCAAGAATCTTAGTTGTAACTGAATAGTTTATAAAATAAGTTTTTTAATGCGGTCTTGATTAGAGATAATTAAGGCCGTTTTTTTTTATCTACGCGCCACTTCCCGACTCTTTCAATCAATTGGCCTACCTCACAAATTTGACAGCACCTGCTCATCATGTTGAACTAAAATTCAGAGTGTCCTTGTATTTGTTTACCTGGGAGCTTTAATGTCAACAACCGAAAAACAATCTGCGATAGAAGCAAGTACAAATCTCAATGCTCTTCTACTCCAAAGCATGGTTGAAGGAATGATCCTTCAAGATGGCGATGGAAGAATTATTCAATTTAATCAGGCCGCTCTCGATATCTTAGGAGTGACGGAAGCTCATTTACTACTTCAAGATTATGTAGACATTCAAATACCCGATAAAATTTTTCCTGGTAAAAATCATATTGGTATGAAGTCCCTACAAACGGGACAAACCCAAAGAAATATTATCTTAAGTATTTTTCGATTAGACGGAGAGATGCGCTGGATATCCCTCAATTCAGTTCCCATCTTTGATAAAGAAAAAAATAAGATGACTCAGTTGATAAGCACCTTTACTGATATTACTGAAACCAAGAAAAATCTCAACGACCTTAAACAAGTTCAGTTGCTCTTTAATATCTCTCATGATCTCACCGTCATCACCAATAAAGAAGGATACTTTAAAAAAATTAATCCACGTTTTCAGGAAGTGCTCGGACATAGTTTTAAAGAAATCGTCTCGCAAAAATTTATCAATTTTATTCATCCTGAAGATGTCGAGCTCACGCAGATAGAATTAAAACAAGCATTAGAAAAAAAAGATTCTGTTCACTTTATCAATCGCTATAAGACCAAGGCCGGTGATTACCGCGTCTTTGACTGGGTTGTAGTTCCCGATAAGGAAACTAATCTCGTCTATTTTACCGCTCGTGATATCACTGATTACCGTGCTGAAGAGCTCGATTTGATTCACTCTTCGAAAGTCTATACTATTGGCGAAATGACCAGCGGAATCGCCTACGCTATCCATAGTGAACTGGCGATCATGGCCGGGCATATTTCAAACATTCAGGGTCAACTCGAAAAAGAGAACATGCAGCCAGAGGAAATTAAGAAAAAAATCTTTAACGTTGAAGAGTCTATAAACAGACTAATCAAAACAACTAAAGGCTTGACCGTATTTGCCCGCAATACTGAGAATGAGCCATTTTTAGAAATTCCCCTTAATAAGGTTCTTGATACAGCAGTGGGACTCTGTAAAGAACGATTCCGCGTTCATGGGGTAAGGCTTGATATAAAGCTTTCCGAGGACGTTACGATCAAATGCCGTGAAACTCAATTGACTCAGGTTTTTGTCACCCTACTCAATAATGCATACGACGAAGTTCATACCATGCGCGACAGTTGGGTGCAGCTCATCGGACATGAACAAGGACATGTTATTAAAATCTATATTTCTAACTGTGCAGACAAACCTAAAGAGATTGATCCCAAACAATTTTCCGTTTCTCAGGGAATTATCGAAGAAAATTTCGGACGATTCCATATTGAACAAATAGACCCTCATACAAAATTTGTCCTCGAGTTTCCTCTTATAGAAAAAATTACTGAACTCAACCTTAATTAGGAAAGTGAGAATTTTATGGACCAAACTAACAACGAAGTAAATCCGAACTATAAAAGTATTCTTGTAGTGGAAGATAATATTGATATCCAGGAAAGCTTGAAGGCCACACTGGAAAATGAGGGATACAGCGTCTTCACTGCCGATAACGGCAAAGAGGCCATTGATCAGCTGGGAAAAATTCCTACACCTTGTCTCATTCTTCTGGATTTAATGATGCCGGTTATGAATGGCTGGGAGTTCGTTGAAGAAATTAATAAAGATATCATGCTCTCTTCAATTCCTATCGTTGTCGTAACGGCCATCGGTGATTCAAAAAATTCTCCCAAGACTGATGGCTACATCCCCAAGCCCATTAACTTCGACGCTCTCATCAGCGCAGTTTGCAAACATTGTGGGGATAGCAGTAATACGTCATGCGCGACAAATTAGCACTTGTCTTAAATGGGGGTGGGGCCCGTGCGTGTTACCAGGCAGGTGCAGTCAGAGCACTTTATGAAATTATAAAAAAAGATCAAAACCTTTTTGATATCATCACGGGCAATTCTGCCGGTGCCATCAATGCTACTTTTCTTTCGAGTGCTGCACGAGATTGGGGTAGTGCCACTCAATACCTTTCAGATTTCTGGCAAAGAATTTATCCGGAAGATGTTTTTGATATGGATCACTTCACCATGACGAAACTTGGAACCAGCTGGCTTAAGGACACCATTTTTAAAAGCACCAACATAGGAAACTTTAATAGTATTTTAAATACTGCTCCTCTTAAAAAATTATTATCACGTGAAATTGATTTTGGAGAAATAAGACTTTTAATTGAATCCAAACTTCTTTCTTCTGTTGCACTATCCACCACTAATTATTATTCCGGCTCCAGCGTCGTCTTTTTTGATGGTGATAAAAAAATCCCTTTATGGTCCAAGCCTTCAAGGTTTGCCATCCGGGGTGAACTTGGCGTTGATCATGTCATGGGCTCCTCTGCCATTCCGCTTTTTTTCCCCCCAGCTAAAATCAATGAAAGCTATTATGGTGATGGCTGTATTCGCCAGACCACTCCACTTTCACCTGCTATTCATTTAGGTGCAACCAAGATAATAGCTATCGGGATCAGGTCCCCCAGATCCATGAATCAAATTATAGAAATGAGTCTCACTCCAAATGCGATGCCTCAGATTAGTCAAATTGGTGGGGTTATGATGAATGCTATTTTTCTAGACTCTTTAGAAGCTGATTTAGAAATGTTGGAAAAAATGAATTTACTGGTAAAGATAATGGGAGAAAAATCTCCTAGAAAAAACATTCCAATTCTTTCTCTAATCCCCTCGAGAGATTTAGGAGAAATGACAGCGAAACTAGATGAAAAAATGCCGACACTTTTAAGATACTTTTTAAAGAGTATTGGGATAACTGGAAGATCTGGTTTGGATTTATTAAGTTACTTGGCCTTTGACTCTTCTTACACTCAGCAAGTTGTTGAGCTTGGATATGAAGATACGATGAAGAGAAAAAAAGAAATTTTGATTTTTGTTGATACTTAAAAAAGGCCCCACAAGGGGCCATTATATTTTATTTACGAGTAAATGTTTTTAAATCACTATCATTCTTAGGATTGATTAAAATCATTTCTATCGACTTACCACCAAACATTCCTGATTTCTGCAAGAAAACGCCAATCGCACTTGGCAATTGATTTTTCTTTGTTCCAGTGGCCAAAACAGAGTTTTGGTTAATTAAATACATTGAAGGGAATTTTTCTCTTAGAGTAAATGTCCCGTTAATATCTTTTGTTAAAAAAACAGCTGTTGCTTCTCTTTCTTTTGAATCAACTTGAGAAATTTGAAGTGCATTTTTTGTTTCAGCCGTTTTGTATTCTCCACCTTCAATATCAAGCCATTCTACTTTTGAAGCTTGTCCATCAAATTCAAAGTATCCTGAGAAACCGCTATTGTTCGATGAATTTGCACTCATGATCTTAAATACATCTTGTCCTTTGTTATTTTTAGCTGAAGAAATAACCAGACTTGGGTCATCATTCACCACACCAATCTCTCCATCTTTTGTTACTTCAAGTGGAGTCATTGAGTATGAGCTTGAGTTGATTTCATCTACTAAGTATAAAGAAATCTTCTTTTCGTCCTTCATGAGAACAGCAAAGAAAGATCCTTCGCGTCCTGGAGCTGGCTTAACTAAAAGGTTAACTTTATCCTTGCCGTTATGTGCTCCAAGATATCCACCGTCTTTTAAAAATCCAGCAAATGCGCTTGAGCTTAAAACTGATAAAGCTAGAAGAAGTGTCATTTTTTTAAAGTTCATAAAATCTCCAATCGTAATATATAAAAGGTATCGCTATTCTCTTTAATTATTTGTCCATCATTTTAACACAGCCTTTGACTGAATCAACACTTGTAGAACTTCCATTTAGCATCGTATAACACTGCTGAAATTCACCACTTGTAAAATCAACATTCGTCTTCTTGGAAAAATCAATACACATATCAACAGACTCACTTGATGTTAATGATTTACTAACAAAACCATGACAGGCAAGAAAGCTAGCATCAGTGAAATTGAATACATTCTTTACGGCCCCTACACAATATTTAATAGTATCATTGGAAGTGAGAGTTCGATTTTTTAGAGTGTAGCACCCTTGAAAATTAGCACTTAGAAAATCCACTTTATTTCCATAAGAGAGACATGACTTAACAGAATCTATTGAGCTAAGCGTTTTGTTAACAAGTCTGTGGCATTCTTGAAAATTCTTATCGCTAAAATCTACAGTTGATGACTTAATTATTGCCGTACAAGTATCTACAGATTCAGCTGCACGCAATGATTGGTTTACATAGGTAAAACATTGTGAAAAATTATCAGCGCTATAATCAAAACCGCTACGCTTAATTTCAGAACTACACTCATTTAACGCCTGTGTGCTATCATAGGTTTTCGATTTTAAATTAACACAAGCAAGTAAACTCTCTTTGGCCATTCCAAGAAAAGTACCATCTGAAGATGATGGTCTATCAACTGACTCTTGCTCAGATTTTTTTCTAATCACGTTTAAGTTCAAGTTATTCGTTACTTGTTTCATTTGACGGATATAATTAATTGCCTGCGCATCTGTAATCTTTTTCGCAGGAAAAACTTTAAGATTATTATTAATCTTTACGATCTGAGGTGCGTAACCAGCGTTATTAAGATCGCGGTATAAATCCCACTGTAACCATTCTAAAGATGTTCTTTGAATTGTGTATTGAGCTGATGCATCGAAAATAGATTTATTAACTTCACTTAAAAAACTAAAATACTGAATACCAAACTCAGCAAAGTTCGTTGGTGCTTTTTTCGACATTGTCTCCATATCAGCATCGTAATATTTTAAGGCCATATTGATTGAAAGTTTTAAAACTCTAACCTTCGCATCGATAGTCCCAACTTCATCTGATCCCATTTCTTTTGAAAGTGTTTCGCTTAAAACTAAACTACGGTTTAGCGCATATCTCATTAAAAGCTCTGAATTTTTAGGAGCGCTTTCACTTACTACACTTTTAATTCCTTCAACCATTCTTTCTACTTGATCAGTAGCAGTCATATTTTGAATACTGTCTAATAGATCAACTAGAAAACTTTTAGAGTTTTTCGCCCAAGGAAGAAGTTCAGCAATCTGAGCTGCTGATAATTCTCTTTGAGTCCCCTCTTGAAGGATTGCAGGCTTCGAAATAACTGGCAACGCCACTTCTTCAGCATAAATCACTGATGAAAAGCTCATTGTCCCAATAAGCATTAGTGTTGTTGTGAATTGTTTAAAACTTGCTGTCTTCATAAGTTACTTCCGTAGAAATCTGTTGTTGTGTTGACTACAAACTAATACAGACTGGCGTTGGTCTCAATCAAGACGCAGCTCGGGTGTATTTTTTCTAGCCTACTGTAGTCAGCATTGCAAAAGGGCTGCCTAGTAGAATTAGAATGGTTTCAAGGGGTTTTATTGAGTTTTATTGTCAGCGGACCGACAGGTGTTTAAACTTTAGACAGTAAAGAAATTAAGGGATGAAAACACAACGAAAGCCAACCGCCGCATCAGTGTCAGTAGGAGTATAATTCATAAGCGTAGCAAACACACCGGCAAGGTCACCATCACTGAGATAGCCCCCACGAAGAACTGCACCAGATGTACCTCCCACATTTCCAAATCCCATCCCGCAGTAAGGTGAAACCGTAGGAGTTCCACAAAACTGATCATTTCCATATCTGATTTGCTTATTATCTCCCGCATTCAGCATTGAAGTATAATCACCTGCGCCTTGAGAGATCACATTATTGTCACTTACCCATTCAAGAAGATTTCCACCCATATCCCAAATCACTTCTCCGTTTGAAAGAGTGTTTGTTCTTCGTTGAGAATCCCAAACAACATCTGAACAAGTTTGTCCTGTCCCACTACAACCATCGTTATCAGTTGAAGCAGCTAATTTACTTGCTGGTGTGCCATCTGAGTGCCCACGATTAAGCTCTCCTGAATAAGCTGTTCCTGTACTCCAGTTGCTTGGTTGATCGGCAATATTTCTGGCAATCGTTTGCCACTGGGCATTTGAAATAAGATCGTATCCTGCTCCGATTAAGCGACAAGACGTTCGTGCATTATTTCTATTGATAGTCGCTACCGGTGTGCCTGCTGCTGCAGTCGTAGCAGCAACGACATTCGATCCCGTTTTTGCTTCATATTTCATCACACAAAAACTCGGGCCTGGATAATAAGGGATCGCCGGCACTGAAATATAATTTGTCGGACACGACGGAGAATAAGAGCTCGGTCTCTGCAAGCTCGTTGCATTGTCGACATAAGCTTTATTTGCCACATCAGTTGCAATGGCCGGCGAATCTACAACTGTAATTCTTCCCAGCCCCGTTGAAACGTTAATCACTCCCGTAAGAGTTGTTGTACCCGCCAGAGTGCTTCCTCCGGCCTTTGCCACATAACTTCCATCGGTAGTGGTAATTTGTGCTTGTAATTTCCCAAGTGCTATCAGGATAGAATCAGCTGCAGTGATTGCTGAACTGGTTGCAGTTGATAATCCGGTAAGGGCAAGACTTAAAGTATTGTTGAGTTGAGCTTGTAATTTCCCAAGGGCCACTTGAATCGTATCACTTGTGGCGATTGCCGAGTTCGTTAATGTCGGTGCTGTAATCGGTGCTGCTATCGCTCTGGCATCTGTAAAATACAAATTAGTATTTTCAGGAACGAGACTCGTATCAAGAGTGACAAATGTTTTATCGCCTCTAAAAAACTTCGTCGTGCCCTGTGCGGTAATGGCCGGTTCTTTATTATTAAATGTATTCCAATTTGCTGAAGATAAATATCCATCAGTCGTAGTCGTTGCCTGTGAAATAGAAATCGCTGGAGTCGCTCCTCCAGTGCTCGCAATCGGTGGTGTTCCCGATACCGCTGTCACTGTTCCGCCACCGCCTCCACTCACAACACCTGGAACCCAATTAGTTCCATCAAATTTTAAGACATCACCACTTAATGGTGTGATTGTTGTCACATCAACGTCAGCAAGTTTCGTGAGAGTGTAATCACCTTTTATAGCGCTTACCACACCCGTTCTTCCAAAGACGGAAGTGATCACTGTACTGTTATCTATTTTTTGCCATATGGTTCCGTTAGAAACAATCCAGTCTCCAATACCCAGGATAACTGAACTTGTATAAATATCACCGGCCACGCTTACAATATAATATTGCCCGGCCGGTTTAATGGCGGGATTCGCTCCAGTGCTCGCATCAAATGTTCCAATATAACTAAGTCCGTTCACATCTCGTGGCATCCATTTTCCAGAGACCTGATCATAAGAGAGAACTTGCTTATCTAATGGTGTAGTCAAGCAATCAAAAGCTTTTCCACCAAGAGTAGAATCACAAAGAGAAAAATTAATTGTGAAAGTTGATGAAGCACTGGCACTCGATAAAATAAAATCAAAAATCTTTCCGGCAGCAAAAGTTACATTCATTAATGTATTGGCAACAATTGATGTTGCAGATTTAGACTCTATCTGAAGATTCGTTACCGTGGCCCCTTCTTTCACATTGAAAGTCGTCACACTATCTAAGTGTGTTCCAGTAAGTACGATTTGATGATTAATGATTTGGATATTAGAAACAGTAACGTTTAGATTTTCAGATTTTTTTACTTTGTTAGAACTTACCTCAAGAGAACTTTTTTCAATACAACCTACAAACAAAAACAAAACAGCTGCAATTAAAAATTGCTTATAGTGCCAACTTTTATTTAACTCTTTCGTTGAACTCATAATAGATTACAGTCCTCATTCAAATAACCATCTAAACACTTTATCGTGACTCTCTAAATAATATTAAACGGTAAATTAATTTCCTAGTATTCGGGTAGTTACTGCCTATTCTGGGAGTAAATAAAAACTTATTCTCCAATGAAAAGTGGCCATTTTTTAAGGAATCTGAGGGAAAGTGATTAAGATATGTTCAAGGAAGAAGTCATCTCAAAAACTGGAATAGATATTCTAATTGCAATAATATTGTTTAGAATTTTTTGGTAAAAAAAAGGGCCCCAATCGGGACCCTTTCATATTAACAACCAGTAACTTTTTTATGAATGTTCGAAATATTGAAGGCACCTTTATGCCAATCCATATTGTACCACTTAAGCGACTTCTCAAGCTCCTTCATGAAAGGCATCTTAGACTCGTTAAGAGTTGTAGGAACAAGTCCTTTAGAAGCGTAAGCAAACGTCCAGAATACTCCTGGGTAAATTAGCATTGGCCCTGTGAAAGACTTAACAACCGGGTAAACGTTACGAAGGTTATCGTAGAACGACTTAATCCCATACTCATCGTAGAATGGGTTTTCAGTTTGTGCCATCATGATTCCGTTATCTGTTAGAGCATCACTCACGTGCTTATAAAACTCTTGAGTGAACAATCCAGCAGCAAAATCTTCTGGGTCAGTTGAATCGATAATAATTACATCAAAGAAATTCTTGAATGACTTAATGTACTCAACACCATCTTGTGGAAGAACGTTTACACGTTTATCAGAAAGACCAGAAGTACAGTCAGGGAAATATTTTTTAGAAACTTCGATAACTCTCTCGTCGATTTCAACAAGGTCGATTCTTTCAATTTCAGGGTGCTTTACGAACTCGCGAACGATCCCCCCATCACCACCACCGATGATTAGAACATTTTTAATTTTTGGGTGAACCATTGATGGTATGTGACCCATAACTTCGTGGTACACGAATTCATCATGGTCAGAAACCATAGTTTTTCCGTCTAGAAGTAACAAGCGTCCTACACCGTATGTGTCAAGAACGTCGATTTTCTGGTACTGGCTCTTTTCAGAGTGCAAAATGGATTTTATTTTGAAAGAAGTGGCCACATTCTTGTGAAAATAGCGCTCAGAATACCAATCCTTTTCGATTAACAATTCATTTAGGTTTTTTTCGTTGATTTCAGTTGTCATAAGTCTCCAATTCTTGGTCAAATAGCTATCAGATGTGCTGATAAGCATTGTCACACAATGTATTCTGTGACACATAGATAGTTCGTGAAATTTAATTACGCAATACTTTTTTGATAGGAAAATTGGTCTTATGTTTCAATCTAAAATCGCACCTTCTGAAAAAATTAAAATCTCTGGATTCAACAATCTGACGAAGATTTTAAGCTTCAACCTTTACGACTTTTGTATTGCTCTAAATGACGAGCAAAAGGCACAGTACGTAAATTACATTCACGATAAATATAACGCTAATAGAATCGCTGAAATCTCAAAGAAGATTGTAGAAATCATCGAAGCTAATATTCTTGCCGTTTCTGTTCAGGACTATGATCCGGTTGGAGCTTCAACAATGGTGCTTATGTCTGACATTAAGGGTGGCGGAGAGCCGATCCCTTCTGTTCAGGTAAGTGCTCACTTAGATAAATCACACATCACTGCTCACACATACCCAGATGCTGCTGATCCAGATGGGATCTGCTCATTCAGAGTAGACATCGACGTAGCAACTTGTGGAGAAATTATTCCATTAAACGCAATCAACTATCTATTCGAATCTTTCGAATGTGACGTTGTATACGTAGACTACGTTGTTCGTGGTTACGCTCGTACAGAAAATGGGAAGAAGATTTACAACGATCAACCATTCAACTCAATCCAGGATTTCATTAAGCCAGAAATCAAAGCTGAATTCATTTACTCTGCAGACATCAACATGCCTCAAAGTAATATCTGGCAATCAAAGTTCATGGTAAAACCAAAAGGTCCTGAAAATTACCTTCTGAATCAATCAGATGTTAATCACCCGGATGTTCCAAAGAAAATGGAACTTCTGAATAAAGAGATGCTTGAAGTTTACCATATGATTCACTAGGAGCTTCGTGACTACAAACCTTTGGGGCACAAATGCCACACAATTTTTCTTCGAACTAAACCCGGATTTGGTTTTAGATACGGTTGAAAAATTAGGCTTTAGAACCACTGGAAGAGTCATGGCCATGAACTCGATGGAAAATCGCGTTTATGAAGTGGAAATTGAAAGTGATTCAGACAATCCAAGCGACCATTCAAAAATCATAAAATTTTATCGTCCTGGCAGATGGACTAAGCAGCAGATCCAAGAGGAGCACGACTTCTTATTGGATCTGACTGAATTTGAAGTTCCGGTGATCGCACCAATTCAGTTTGAAGAGAAAACGCTCTTCACTCTTCCCGATCCTGAGCTTTACTACACGCTCTTCCCGAAACAAGGTGGACGCGCTCCCGATGAATTCACGACAGAAGAAATGGAACAAGTAGGACGCCTGCTTGCTCGTCTTCACAATGTCGGTTCAATGAAGAATGCTCCTCACCGATTAACCATCAATCCTGAAGTCTATTTGAAATCCAATCTGGATTATCTGATCGGACAAAAAATCGTTCCCGCTCATTACGAGCTTAGTTACAAAACTGTACTAGAGACGATTTATAATCTTACGAAAGACTCATTTAAAAATGTAACGAACATTCGCATTCACGGTGACTGTCATCTTGGAAATATTTTAAAACGTGGCGATGTTTTCAATTTAATCGACTTCGACGATATGGTCATGGGTCCTGCTGTTCAGGATATGTGGCTACTTCTTCCTGGTCGCGATGAATACGCAGACAATTTAAGAAATACTCTTTTAGAAGGTTACACTTCGATGAGGGATTTTAATTATGAAGAGCTTCGTTTAACAGAAGTTTTAAGAACACTACGAATGATTAATTACTCGGCGTGGATTGCAAAACGTTTTGATGACCCAGCTTTTAAGAATGCATTTCCATTCTTTGAGTCCCCTTCTTATTGGGAAGGACAAATCAATGACCTTCGAGAGCAGATCTATTATCTAGAGCAGCTCTCAAGGCCATCGTCATATGATGAATACTAATTACTTTAAAAGATCCGAAGCTTCATTCATTAATAAATCGACAGCTTCATTTTGAGACATCTCTGGTTGAATCTCTAAAACATTTCTTACTGCATCAGCAAGCTCTGGAGATAAAGTTCCAGAATTATAATATTCTAAACCATCGTTAGCAATAAATTCAGCTTTACGAAGAGCTCCTGTATACGAAGTCATTGAACCTGAAGTCAATGCAACTGATCCCACTGCAACTAAAGCGGCCGCATGAGTTTGAGTCGAAACGACTGAAGAAATAAGTGTTAAAGCGATTAAAAACATTTTCATAAAATTCCTTTGGTGTAGTTAATTTTTAATTTAAAAGTGCTGCTGCTTGGTTCATGATTGAATCAACTGCTTCATCATCAGACATGTCTTGCTCTTCTTGAAGTTGCTCAACTTTACTTCCAATTAGAATCCCCATATCACCTGTTTGATAATACTCTTGTCCTTCTTTCATAATTTGAAGTGCTTCTTTATGAACATTTGTATCCGATGAAAGCATAGTTGATAGAGCGGTTGTTCCAACAAAAGGAAGCAATGGAGAGAATGTAACTGCTGCCGTATTTGCAGAGAATGCATCGCTATTTGCATAAGCTTGCGCTGAAACAATTGAAGCCATTAGAGAAAGTGTAATTAAAATTGTTTTCATTTTTTGTCCTTGTTAGTTAACGTTATTAAAAGTTAGTTTAAAATTTCTTGAGCTGTTTTCATTAATGTATCGACTGCTTCGTTCTCAGACATATCTTCTTCTTCCTGAAGTTCCTCGACTCTTTTTGAGATGAGAATCCCCTTTTTTCCTGTTTGATAATATTCATGACCTTCTTTAAGGATCGCCTGCGCCTCTTTCATGATCGCATCACCTTGGGTCGTCATTGTAGATAGTATCGTTCCAGCAGTAGGGGCAACCGTTGTACTTAGAAGTGGGTTTTCAGGTGCCGCATGAACTGAAGTTGATAAAACGGCAGCAAGCATGATGATAAGCTTCTTCATAAACATCCTTTGAGGTTGTCGTGAGTAATAATGAGTCATCATGGCATTTCTAGAGTTCAGAACAATATAAAGTGTAGGATTTATAAGGGGGTGTCTAAAGTTTAGACAGAGAGAAATGGTTTTTAGAATAAAAAAAAGGCCTCCGAATGGAAGCCTTTATATAGGAAAGATAAAAAATTAAGACTAGTAAAGTTCTAACGTACGGTGAGCGAAATCAACTAAGATATCAACAGCTTCATCATCAGAAATGTCACCAGCAGTTTCTTTTAATTCCTTAACTGAAGTTGCTAGGAACTCAGACATTTTTCCAGATGCGTAGTAGTCCTGAGCATCTAAAACGATTTGCTCTGAACGCTTACAAACCATAATTTGGCATTCTTTTCCTGAACTCGTCATTCCACCAATTGTAGATAATCCCAATGATGCTGAAATATAAGTACCTGCAATAGCTTCTAGAGCGTTTGCTTGAAATGAAATTGTCGTAGTCATAAGTGCACACATAATTGCTAATTTTTTCATATATAATCCTTGTCTGAAGTGTTGATGGTTATTCATACCTCAACCAGAAAAAAATTGAAGAAAACGTGTAATATGTACACAATTAAAGCAAGAGTGAATTAGCTCTGTTTAGGGAACCACGGGATGAACATCGAAGTTTTCCTCTGATAGGCACGATACTCTTCTCCACGAGTCTTAAGAGACTGCTCTTCTGAAGGAGGTACGCCTGTAACCTTAAGTAGTAAAAGCAATATAATAACCGCTGAATAAGCACCCCAAAAAACTCCAGAGCCAATCATAAAGATGAAGAATCCCCACCATATATTACTCTCAAAAAAGTAGTTAGGGTGACGTGAGTATTTCCATAAACCAATATTGCAAGTCTTCCCCATTTCCGGGCGACTTTGAGAGAGCTTTTTGAACTCGCTCATTTGATGATCGGCCACGGCCTCTCCGCAAACAGCAACTAGCCAATAAATAGCGCCCGCTATTTCAAAAGCACTGATAGACTCAGTCGTATTTCTAAAAACAAAAATGAAAGGAAGAGTTAAGACAGAGACACTGATGGCCTGATAAAAATAAAACAGAAGGAAGCGTGATTTAAATTTTTCTTTATATTCAGACCTTAAATGTTTATAACGGGTATCCTCATCAGGATGATGGCCATAGATTCTTTTA